>CAJXVR010000121.1 GCA_913061285.1 uncultured Verrucomicrobiota bacterium
CAGCGTCAGATGTGTATAAGAGACAGCTCAATTAACGGTCACTGTCGTCAATGAAGCCGAGCCCGATTTCAAGATCGATGGTGTGAGCGTTCAACTCCAATCAGGAAGCTCTTCTTTCTCGGTCAACTCAGGATCAACCATCGCCGTCACCGATACAGTCACGCCCATTGAAGTCACCGGTCAGGGTTGGATCGGGTTAACCGATTTCGCGCCAGCAGGAGGCGGTCGAATCCTTCGCCACACATTCATCACTCACGACCCGTCGATCCCCGAACGGGAACTCGTCATAAGCGTCAAACGCGGCATGAACCTCAAAGGAACGACCCTGATTGCGGAGCTTGGAGAGAATGAACCCGAAACACCCCTGGGCAAGGCAGAAGTCCTGATCCGAGATCGCTTCGGCGTCATTCTCTTTAAGACAAAGACAGCACGAGATGGAACGTGGGAACTGGGAGAGACGATCGAACTACTAGAGGATACAAGCATGTCTCTCTATGTCGAGATTCGCTCCCCAGGCTACAAACCATATCGCGAGCGATTCTCTCCGAATGATGTCGAGGAAATCGACGGGGGCTTCTTTATCGTTGCCGATGCAGCGCTCGAGGCCCTCCCCCAACCTGAGATCCTATCCGTTACCTTTGACAAGGCCGACGGAGGCCTCTTCTTGCCGGGGGTATCAAAAGCCGGCAACCAGAACCGCTATACCCGTCTCCAATCCCCCGGCCCCTTGAATCTAGGATGGACGGTCCATGTCGATGCAACACCCCAACAGTTTGAGCTGATGGGATTCGATGATGAAACAGGGAATCCTGGAGCACCAGAAATGATAACAGTCTACAACCTTCCTGAAACCGTCTACCTCATTGATCCCAAAGGGAATCTAGGCAATCCTTTCGAAACAGAATCACAATTTGATTGGGTTCCTGAGAACGTGAACAACGTGGCCGAGGTTCGAGCTTGGTTGAACGATATTCTAAGCGGCGCAGCGCCCAATGTTTTCTACGATGACGCACTGATCTTTACACCGCAAGAAGACAACCAATGGGAAGCAATCGGCGTCACCGATATTTGGCGCATGCCACCTGGACTCTTTCGACCGATCATCGTACTCGTGAGTGAAAACGGAGGCGTCATCTCCTCAGACCCTTATGACACGATGACAACTTCCCCAACCGATTCCAGTCCCACGACGCCGCGACTCATGACCGGAGTTCGTCTTCCTCCCTGGCTGGCATTCACCGCTGAGATGTTTGGGTCAGTCGCGGCAGTCGACCGACTAGCCGGCGGATTGAAAACTGGAGAGGATGAGATCGTTGCCGCTGCCCCCAAGGGGCGCTTTCGAATGCGACCAGAATTCGAAGCGACCATCACCGAGAAAGATGGAAAAATCGACTACGATTACCGAGCCGCGGTCAAGTGGTCAGAAGGAATGGCAACCCCAGATTCTGGATTTCTTAAACTGGCAGCCAACCAGCTAGGACTAGTCTTTGACGCGGAACTTCGCGTTGGAGCGCGAGGTTCAGAGAATCGCCTATTTATTGAAGGGGGGGCGGGAGTGAGCAACCCCGAAATTGAAGTAAACGACTACCTTCCGAAATCCCTCGCAGGCAAGGTTGAAGCCGAAGGATCGGCAGAGGTAATGGCCCTGATCACATTGGAAGAATTCATCACGCCATCGAACGAAATCTTCCCCGTTCAAATGCGACTCAACAACCAAGTGTCTGGAGCCGTGCAAGCGACGGTCCGCTACAACATGACGCCTATCCTCAGCAAGATCCCAACCGTTGGGCCAGTCCTCTTAAGCCTCGACAAAACCGAGTCCCTACAAATTCTTGGACGACTTCAAGGCGGAATTGGAGCCAATGTTGCCAGCCGCTGGACCACCTTTTTTCCACCGGCAAGAGGCAGCACATCAGGCGCCCTTAACCATGTTTTTGAACGACATCAATTCGGAGGTCGAAGCCCTGGTGATGTGCTGAGCGACAACACGCTCAACCTGTGTTTCAACTTCGGGGTTGGAATGGATGTCAACATCGCTGGAGGACGACTGGGAGCGAGTGGCACCCTCAGTGTCCAAGGTGAAAACTGTGGACTGACATCACTCCCAGCCCTACAAGTCGCGACAAACAAATTAACCGACTGGCCGCCCATCGAACGGATTGACGGAACCTTAACCGCGAGCGTGGAAGCATTCCTCGACGTCTGGGTCACTCGCTTCGAAAAGAAATGGGAATGGGATCTGATCAAGATGAGCCATCAATTTGGGACAGAGGCCGTAGAGGATATTCGTGCTATTGGACTCGCCACAACCGTGTTTTCACCAGCCAGCGCCACACCGAGTGCTTTTGACACCAGTGGCGAGGCGGAGAATCTAGTCACTGATCTCTTCACTTCCGCCGCCGTCGATACTGCCAGTGGTGACGCAAGCGCTCAGGCACTGGCCTATACTGATATTAACCCCGAGACAGGGGCAATGCGCTTGATGGTCGCCTTGCGCCAAGGTGACGAGACCTTCGCTCAGCCTACAACCGTTGCGGAAGCACCTGGAATGGTCTCCATCGCTATCGCCCAGAAATCAAACGGGGACTGGCTCGCCGCTTGGTCTGAACTAGATCGCGATTCTATTGGGCAACCATTTCCTTCGAGCCGAATCAAGGCTGCGACTTCGTCAGACAATGGAATCACTTGGACAAGCAGCACCGAAATCGCAATCCTCTCAGGGGTCGCAGCCGAACTTCGACTGCAAGAGTTCTCAGACCGAATGGGTTTGCTATTTCTCCATACCTCTGAGGGACCCGCTTCGGTACACTATGGCCTCGGTCTCGCCGAAGAACGAAGCGGAGAGTGGAGTGTTCTGACTCAACAAGCCACAGAATATCCTGTGGAAGCCATTTCCATCACTGCTAGCGAGAATAGGGCCCTCATCGCCTTCAGAGCGAGAACAAGCCACCTTTCCACCATGTTCTGGGAAGATGGATCACTCGAGGAACCCGTCACTGTATCAGAACAAAGCGGGCATGCCTTTGATTTGAATCACGATAATGAAATTGGTTTTACCCTCGCCTGGTCCAACCTTGCCGGCGACGTGAACCTTTCGCGACTCCCTGAAGGAACTTCCGGCACTTCTCTATGGTCTGAGCCAAAATCGATATCGAAAGCGGCCTACCCCTCCGAACTCAAAGTGGCTGCGCAAACCAGGTCTGGATCACCACACTATCTTCTGGCTTGGATTGATAGTGCGGATGTTAAGTCAGTATGGCAGGCCGTCGCTTCAAAAGACGGAGATCTCATTGAAACCTCTACTAACCTTACCCAGAATCTGGCCGGCCGACACTCTGGCCTCGATATATTGACCAAGCCCGACGGTCAGTCGACGATCATAAGTCGTTTCGATAACGATGGTGCACATCTTCGTGAATATCAGATAGCGTTATCTCCGATCGCTAGTCCCACCGGCGAGCTTCGCCTCGAAATCATTAATCTGAGCGGCGATGGGCGACTAACGGTTCAAGCATTCGGCGAGACCGCCGGAACCTTCGGTCTTGAATCATCTACTGACCTAGAGACGTGGACAGAGATCCCCAACATCGAGATATTCGCGCTACCGTCAACGGTATCATTCCCGCTCACGGTTGGTAACGGAGATTCCGCAATTTTCATCCGAGGGGTCAAGCGATAGCTCCTAAAGAAACGCGTCTCGACAAACAGATTGAGGCGCGTTTCCTTTTCATACCGCTAAGGCTAAAATTGCGCTCACACTGAGATCTCGTGCAAATCACTCCAATCGGGGTTCGTCGGGGTTGGAAGATAGCAGCTTCCAGACGGAATGTTTTTGAAACGGAAGGTGACGGCGGCTTTAGACCACTATGAACCCACCGAAGCAATCGACGTTGACGATCCACAAGAAAGAACTAAGTATTCCTAACCATGAACACCGTTCGCTTTCTCGCCATGTTCGCCTGCCTCCTTGGAGTAATAGGTTGCCACACGACGCAACCGACCTTGCAGATCCAGTTTCTTCCTGAAGGTGAAGAGAGCGACTGGCGCAAAACCCACAATGAAGCGGTCTCGGTAATTTCTGCGGTCGAAGATTCCTCGTTCGCAGGATCATTTCTCCGAGTACGATCAAGCGATGACCAAGGACGTCCCATTAGTGGACGACCGGGCGCCCTTCTGTTGGCAGATGATAAGGAGTATATCAACCCCCTCTTACGTGTCGCCGAAGACAATCAACGATTCCACGGCCTAGAGGGCGCCATCGCGTTCCTCGCTCGACCAACCCTTCTCAACCCTACCAGCCCAGGGGCCTTCGCACCCTTCGATTGGAAGTTCTCAATCCGGACCAATCGACGCGACCACCGACTCAGACTCGTTTTCCAGACCCGGGCTCATGGACCAGGCCCCGCACCAGGACCACGCCTAGAGATGTCCATTGCATCGCCCGGCACCAATGCCATCCAACTAAGCAACCGACAATACGTTCCAAAGCTCTCAACGCGTTCCACAGAGACTTTCCTGATGAACTCAAATACCATCTATCAAATGGCCATCACGTTCAAACAGGACTCGGAAGGATGGACGACAATGAAGGCATTTGCTCAAGCGAACAGCGGAACCATCAGCACTCGCTCCAAGCCGCTTATCTCTCAAAGATTTCGCATCGATGCCTGTCGCATCGACTGGAGCGAACCGTTAGTCGCCAACAACCAAGTGTTCGGCATTATGAGCCCAGATCCGAGGGCATTGAGTCAAGCAGACTATGATGAGTTACGATTCTACAACAACGTGCCTCGCAAGATCCGCGCCCCAAGGAAATAAACTCCCTCCATTTGTCCTGCATGTTTGAACATACTGCTCGCGAAGGGCTCGCAGATGAAGCCCTCATTCCTAAGCGCGATCATGGTTCCAAGGCATGCCTAAGAAGCAGTAAGGACAGGGTTCACCGGCAGCTCAATAAATCCTGACAAGAAACTCAAGTTCACTTGAATCAGCGAGTGCTAACTCGTTTCTTGGCCAAGTATTTTATTACTGCAGCCTTATCTCGGGGAGGGATTGGAATCGCCCGTTTAACGAAGGGCAGCCATGTTTGCGTGCTTATCAAGATCGTATTATCATCGGCCCACCGATAGGATCGAATATCCTCCCAACGAAGCAAGTCGCCATAGACATTCAAACCACTCTCACAAACCTGCAAGCGGCCTAACGCCATTGCGACGGAAACCGGAATCATAATGCCGATGTAGAAATACGATGTGTTCGATGATTTAAAAACTGAAAGCAAGAGAAGAAAAATCAGAACAGATGCAAAAACGGCGTACTGCCACCAGAGAGGAAAGGGCCCACAATCTCGCAGCATCGGCCCCCGATTTCTGATACTACGGATCCGTGAACCGATAAGTGCAATCACTGGGCCCACCGAGAGAGCTACAAAGGCATACCAAGAGGCAACACCAAACTCTTGTCCCAAAACCAGAGACAAAATACCCGAAACAACGATCCAACAGGCCCCGCCCCCAATCGCACAGACGAGGAAGTTCACGTAACCCTGTCGGAATGCGTTGTGTGTTAGTCTTGTGCTGTCTTCAGTCGATAAACTCATGATCATCGGTTCCCTTGATCTATATAGAGACTATTGTATAAGCGTTCGGGCCTGCAAAGCCAAATCGCATCGCTATGACGCTTGCCACACAATCAATCGCTGGTGAAATCGCAATCTAAGCAGATAAAGTCAAGCCCCCCTCGCTGGACGATTGTTCCTAAGGGCATTCTTTTCCTAGGCAGCATCGTTCTGCTGATTTGGAATACCTGGTTCTATTCGCAGCCGACCGTGCCACCCGACCACAGAACTGTCCCTCCTTACGCCCTATCGCAACTCGCATGGCTACGAGGCACATTGGCCGAGGGGAGCGCAGAACGGATGCAATCGATATTTCCCGAAGGTTGGTTCTTCTGCTATGCCCTTTACGGGCTTTCGTGGGTAGAATTAGCCCTTCGTGAGCCAGACTTTAGGAGTAAAGCTCTTCAGGAGGCACGGTGGGCTCTGGCCCATATCGAATCGCCCCAAGGAAAAGAACCTTTTCCGACCAAGTTGAAACCCGATCATGGGATGTTTTACTCGGCTTGGCGCAATCATTTGTTGGCTGGGATTCTATTGATCCAGCCTCCCAACTCACGAGAACCAGCAGAGCAGCAACGATTCAAACGTCGATGCGACCAGATTGCCGAGCTACTTAGTACATCGACGACACCGTTCCCCCCATCCTATCGCGAATTTTCCTGGCCATGCGATACTCTCCCAGCCATTCATTCACTCGTCGTGTCGGATGCCATGACGAGAGATGACACGTACAGTCCCGTGATCAAAGAATGGCTCGCTGAGGTGAAGCAAAAAACCGAATCACAAACCGCCTTGCTTCCTCACACCGCAAAAATTCGCTACGGCGATCCTAGCAGCGAAGCTCGCGCAACGTCCCAAACAATCATCTTGAGGTTTCTCCTCGATATCGATCCGGCATGGGCGCAGGATCAATACCTAAGATTCCGTGAACAGTTTTTCGCGCCTCGATTTGGTATCCCAGCCATTCGTGAGTACCCACCTGCGGTCAACAAACCTGGAGACATTGATAGCGGTCCACTCATCACCGGTATTTCAACATCAGCAAGCGTGGTAGGGATGGGCGTAGCCTCTGTCTACGGCGACTATGATCTCGCGCAGGCGATTTCACAGGTCGGCGAGGCGATTGGCTTTCCCTTCGGTCATGAGAAACGAGCCTACCTAGGCGGCTACTTACCCGTTGCCGATGCCTTCCTCGTTCACGCGAGCACCGCCCGTCCTTGGTTGGACAGAACAGCCGATCAAATCGTTCCGCTCAGTATTTCCCCATTTTGGCGTTGCGGCATCCATGTGATTTCGATCCTTTTTTTGCTTCTAGCCTGGAAGGTATTCAATTTTGTCTCGCTAGTCGTGGCAGTAAGACAGCAACAACAACGTCGAGCACAACAGCTAGAAACACCTAAATCGTGACCATTCCCGTTGAGCCCGCAGCACTCCGGTGACCAGAATCGCGTCAGCCTACATTCATGTACGTGGCTTTTCAGCTCTCGTTGCGAAGGATGTGGGTGAGTAGAGATTGAGTAAGGTCGCCGCATCGTCCCAATAATCTTCATAAAACCCGGTGAGCTGGAATCCACATTTGATCTGGCCGCCAATCAAATCCTCGAGCGTATGCCCGAACTCGATCGTGTTGCGATGTTGACGCATTGCTGCTTCCTGGTTCGTCGTCAAGGAGCCGAGATCGGAATAGGGAAGCGGAAACTGAACCTTCAAGATGCCAGACTGAATAGCATCATCATGGTCAAAGAGAAAAAAGGAGGGATTCATGGATCCCGAACACAAGCACCCGCCCTGCTTCAAGACGCGAAAGCTCTCTTGCCAGAGAGGCGTCACATCGGGGATGAAGAGGTTTGAGGCGGGATTGAACACCAGGTCAAACGACTCGCTCTCAAAGGCACAAAGATCGGTCATCTCCCCACGTTGAATATCCAGCGACAAGCCGTGATCTCGTGCCACGGTCGCGTCTTTAGCAAGTTGTTCTTCAGAAATATCAAGACTGGTTACATTGGCACCCGCTGCTGCCAGTATCGGCGCCTGCTGACCACCGCCAGACGCTAGACAAAGGATGTCAAGTCCATGAAGCGCCGGAAACCAATCAGCCGGCACGGCTTTCTTTGGCGTCAATCTCACGCTCCACTCCCCGGACCGCGCCTTTCGCATGGCCTCATCCGACACGGGCAATGACCAATCACATTCTTGTTTGGAAACCATGTTCCAGGCTTCACGATTCTTTTCTGCCAAATCCACGCGATAGAGGTAACAGAATGGCAGTCCGGAAGAAACGCTTTTCGAATTTTCGCCTAGTTTGAAACGAGACGAACCGAGTGACCAGCGGATCCGTTTCTTCGGTATCCGCTTTTCCTTTTGGCACAACTTTCGTAGCCTCCACCAATGCGTTTCATTCCATTCACCATGGCCCTTATCGGCTCACTGTCGCTGCTCTCTGCCCAAACCGTCACCCTCCCTTCACATCCCTACTTTGCCGCCTTCGAGCTGGACCGAGCCGCTCCTCCCAAAACATCGCTTTTAAAAAAGGGAGACCGACTGGCTATTTGCGGCGATTCGATCACAGAACAGAAAATGTACTCCCGTATCATGGAGTGCTACCTCACCGTTTGCGTGCCGGAACTCGACATCACCGTCCGTCAATTTGGATGGAGCGGCGAGAGAGCACCTGGTTTTTATCAACGAATGGCCAATGACGTCCTTCGCTTCAACCCCACCATTGCAACAACCTGCTATGGCATGAACGACCATCGCTACCAGCCCTACACGGAGGAGATTGGCAGGGTCTACCGGGAGAGCTCGGAGGCCATCATCACAACGTTCAAAGAACACGGGATCCGAGTCATTCAGGGCGCGCCTGGGACGGTTGGTAAGATGCCGAGCTGGGTCCGCTCGGCAAAAGGCTCCGTCTTGGATCTCAATCTCGGACTTATGGAGCTAAGGAATATCGACGTGGCCCTCGCCAAAAAGCATCAGACGGGCTTCGCCGATGTTTACCAACACATGTTGGTTCAAGGCTTTGTTGCCCAAGAACGGATCGATAGAGACTACATGATCACTGGAAAAGATGGCGTTCATCCAGGATGGGCAGGGCAACTCGTCATGGCCTATGCCTTCTTGTCCGCCATGGGATTGGATGGAAATGTGGCTACGATCAGCCTTGATCTGGCAAACGGCCGCGCCTCAAGCAGCGAAGGCCACGAGATTCAAAGCTCAACCCCTTCGAAGCTCACCGTCAAGAGCTATCGTTACCCCCTCTGCGCCACTGGCGACCTTGACTCAGACAACAGCATTTGCTCTGGAATGACACTCGTGCCATTCAATCAAAACCTCAACCGCTTCACCTTGAAGCTTAGAAACGCCAGGGCCCAGAGCTACGAAGTGAGGTGGGGATCAGAAACTCAAATATTCTCGCAAGCTCAACTGACGGCTGGCGTGAATCTCGCAGATGCCTTCCCCTCAAATCCCTTCAACGACGCCTACACCAAAGTGGACAAAGCAGTCGCCGCAAAGCAAAGCTACGAGACCCGCCAGATCAAGACTCTCTTTCACGGGCCTGAAGGAAAGAATCACCCTGAGCTTACCGCCGAGCTCACCGAAAAAGTGCGTCTCAGACTCGCCAAGGCCATCAAGTCGGCATTCCAGCCCGTCACTCACACGATCCGAGTCAAAGCCTTGTAAGCGATCGAAGTACTTAAGCGGCCCCCCTAGGAAACGAATCATCGTCACCAACTCGGCTTCGACTGCTAGAGAGCCCACCGCCGGTCAAAACCGGGTCCAGAACAGAAGAAACTGGACTACTTGTCTGTTTGAGCCTTAGATTTTCGCAAAACAGTTCATGAAGTCGCATTTCTGGTCTCCACTTTTGTAATTCCCGCCGCCAAAATAGGAAGAATCGAACCCGGTGGTTGGATCAGACGAAAGCCTTCTCTTTTACCGTGAATAGAGCGTTCCCATTCAGATCGAGAGCACGATCGCTAGTAGCAATCGCTGCTTCGCTCTTCTGGATACTCGCGATATCACCCATAAGCGCGAAAAAGGCGAAAGCTCCATCCCAGCCCCACTGGCGCAACTTCGTCAACTACCAAGCGACCGCCGATCTCAGCGCTCGGGGAGTTCACTCAAGATTCCAGGATCAATGGGGGGGTGAATTCACTCTCGGACTCGATGCCTACGGAAAAATCTCCAATTGGGATCAAGATCTCGCAACCTTCGTCTTGCAGCTTTACTCCGGTCGGATCGAAAATCACCCCATTGGACGTCCGGGCTATAATGGGCGGGACGACTGGGATTTCTTCGCCAAGATCGCCTCAATCAATTTCCACGTTCGCAGTGACCGCCGCCTAAACCTGAAGGTCGGCCATTTCGAACTCCCCTATGGCCTCGAAGCCAGCATCAATTCAAACGGCACCTTGAGGCAATTTTCCCATCCAACCAATCTCGGGCAAAAACTAGACTGGGGCGCTACTCTGAACGGGACCTTCCCTAAATTTCAGTATGAGATTGGACTCAGTCGCGGTTCCGGGATCGACTATGAATCTCGCGGCTCTCACTACGCTCTTGCCGGCCGAATCGGCACCCCGATCGACACGGAGAATTTCTGGGGAACACCGTCCGTCGGCCTTTCATTCTACCAAGCCAAACTCCTTCGCCCAAACGGCAGCCTGCAAGATCGGTGGCGAGTGGGTATCGATGGTCAGTACTATATCGGCCCTGTTGGTCTCCTGGGCGAACTCTCTGCGGGAGAGACAGAATCCGAAACCACGATCAACTCCCTCGCAGAATTCAATCTAACGAACTCGCGAGAAACGTTTCTCGCTTACAATCAGCTCCGGTGGATTCATCAGCGAGAAGCACAAGGCTGGGACGATTCCGGAAGTTTGGCCTTTGGAGTGCGCTATGCTCCGGACACCCATTGGGCACTGAGCGCGCAATTCACCCAGCAACTTTGGCAACTTGCCAGCCGTTCCACGGATCAGATACTCTCTCTGCAAATGAGATATCGCTTCTAATCGCTGTGTTCTCTCGCGTCAAAAAACTGAGCCCTGTAATCGCACTGCTCGCCCTGACGACCCTCATGGGTCCTCTCAGCGCGAGGGGGCAAGCCTACTGCTCGTTAAGAGATCCAAACCGGATCGTTCAGGAACTCTTTCCGCAGGCCACTGGGTTTCGCTCTTATCTACGAAGAGTGACCCGAGAAAAAGCCGCAGCCTTGAAATCAGAGCTCCCTGTCGAATTCGATGCCCGTGAGTTCACAACGCACACTCTCTATGCGGTCCACCAAAAAGGAGAGATTCTTGGATACGTCCAATCTCGCACCGAAGAGGTCGAATGGGGATTGGCAGAGATTATTTGGATCCTCGACCCAGAGCTTCACCTCGTCACCTTTCGCTTTCAACGCTGTCGCAGCCAATGGAAAACACCCGTTGAAAGCGACGCCTTACAAATCCACCTTCAGGGTTTGTCTGAGGCAGATCTAGTAAGACTTTGGCAGAACCAAGGAACCGGATGGCTCCTCGAGCGGGCGAAACTGCCAAAAGCTGCCACCAAGATCGTTGACGCCGTCGTCATGTCTGGACTCAAAGCGATGGGACTGGCCCGGGTCGTTTGGGGTGAGGATATCGCCTCCATCCAGAACGTCCTGCGGGAATCTCAATCGAACTAACCCCTGGGCGACTCATGAGTATTAGAGTTCATCTGGTGATCCTTATCGTGATCGGCGCGATCATGGGAATTGCTCTGAGCTCCTACCAGCGACACGAAGGGCAACAACGTAACGAACTCGAACGAGCGGCCGGGCAAGCAGCAATCGCACAGGCGCGACTCTCAGTCGCCGAAGACACCCTAAAAACCTTCCTCACGACCTGCGATCTCTACCTGGCCACTCAGCAACCCCTGATGCAGCCTAGCCCAGCCGAAGGGCATGAGAGTACGAACAGAGCCCTCAAGCTCTTGAAGGACCACGCGTTTTCTGAGGAACAACACTCTGATATCGAAGTCCTGCAACAACATCTCGATGCATTTAGAACGATTCTCGCAGATCCTCTCTTTACTCCTGACATCTCATCGCCCTCATCTTCAGCTAACGCCGAACAAAACGATTCTAGAAATTCGATAATCACCGATGTGACTTTCGATTCCGTGAGTTCCAATCCCGATCCAGCCGATACCGACCCGGCGCTTCCACGCTACGAGCGACTCACAAACAAGATGGTCCAGGGATTCGTCGAACTCCGAAAAACAATGGATCGAGACTATGACACCCTCCAATCGAGTGTCACCGCCGCCGAAGAACTTGGAAGCCGAGGATTCCTCGCCACCATTCTTCTATCCATCGCCATTTCAGCCCTACTCTTACAATGGGCGCACAAACAGATCTCGACTCCCATAGTGAGTATTGCCACCGATGCGGAAGCTGCAATCGCCGAGGAGCATTCCTACACCGGCGTCAACCAAGGTAGCAAAGAAGTCCGCCAACTGAATCACACCCTCACTAAACTCATCAACTCGCTTGAAAACCTCGTCACCACCCGCACCGAGGAACTTTCACGCCAAACAGAAACGCTCAAACAAGAAGTCACCCGGAGAGCCGCCGCAGAAAGTGATCTTTTGAAGGCCATTGATGATGCTGAAGCAGCCAGCCGCGCAAAAAGCGCTTTCCTGGCAATGATGAGTCATGAGATCAGAACACCGATGAATGGCGTCGTCGGATTTACAGAACTGCTTCTCGATACGGAACTCAGCCCACAGCAGAAGGAATACAGTGATACCGTCAAGAGCAGCGCCCAAAATCTCCTGCGAATCCTCAATGATATTTTGGACTTTTCCAAAATCGAATCTGGAAAGCTCGACTTCGAGATGGCCCCTTTTTCACTCCCCAACCTTCTGCAAGAGACCGAATCCCTCATGATCAATTCGGCGACCCTCAAGGGACTCGAACTCGGTATTTCGATCGATCGTCAATTGCCCACAGAATTCGTGGGCGATGCCATCCGCGTCCGGCAAATCCTCATCAACCTCATAGGCAACGCAATAAAATTCACCTCAAAGGGCCGCGTTGCGATAGATGTTCGCGGAAAAAGAATATCGCCATCCAATTCCGACCAATGGCAGATCGACTTCCTCGTCTCCGACACCGGCGTCGGTATGACACCGGAGCTGCAAACCCAACTCTTCAACCCCTTTAGCCAAGGTGACACCTCAATCACCCGACGCTTCGGCGGCACGGGCCTAGGACTCGCCATCTCCAAACGCTTGGTGGAGATGATGGATGGCCAGATCTCCGTAGAAAGCAAACCCGGAGAAGGGTCTCAATTTCGTTTCCACGTAAGGCTTGAAACGGCTCAAACGATTTCAAACGTTTCCTGACAGAATTCGATTCAGGAAATCATCGACAGTTTCCCGAATAAAACCCACAATTATGCGACATCGAAATCTATGAAGTTCGCTCACGCTTTTATCGCCCTCGTCGCTGTTCCACTTTGCTGCTCGGCAGATCTAGTTTTCACTGTCACTGACAACGGAGACAGCACGACGAGCTGGACCGTGAGTGGCTCCGGCACAACGACAGCGGAATTGACTGCTGGGCAACAAACAGTGGCGCAAGCCTTCAATGTGACGAGCTGGACAAGTACCGGAACTGTTTCTACGAGCGGAGCCTGGACTCTGAATGGACGGCAAAGCGACCTCGAACAAATCAACAACAACGACTCGGGAGTCGGCACCGATGGGATGACGTTTACCTTCGACTCCGACTTCAGTGCTGGTGAATCACTCGCCGGAGCATCCGGCACCGTGATATTCCCCATTAATTTCTCAGCGCTAAGCCTACCGACCGTCCAAGATTTTGCCAGCACGCCCTTTGGAACCATTACCATCACCGCCGTCCCCGAACCCACGTCAACCGCACTGGTAACCCTGATTGCCCTAGGAGGGCTCGCTGCATTCCGTTCTCACCACCGAAAGAAAGATGCACTGAGTCAAACCGCCAGCTGATTACCGAAAACTTGCAGTAACAGGGCGATACCCCACCTTACTGAAGGCGGGGTTTTGAGGAACAAAGTATTCGTTGAATCTTGGATCGTCACAATCCAATCGGTTCTTCGCAGGATCAAGCGTCCCTCGCAAATCACTAATCCCACCTCCGACAAAGCATCCACGGATGTGTTGGCCTTTGGCAACATCCAGTTCGTATCGCGCTCCCGTTCGCTTACCTCCCTCTGCCTTGTTGTCCCAGAAAATACTATCCACATAAGCACTAATGGCGGCGCGATCATCAGCCCCATTAAAGTTTCCTGTAAACGTGCAGCGACGCACACCGATACGGCTGCCGTAGAAAACGGTCAGAGCTCCAGAACCATGCTTCGGTTGATAGCTTAACGTGGTCTTCATCAACTCGGGAATCTTAGGCCAGTCAATGTTCCCTTGGACCGTCTCGTACTTCAGCCCTGTATTCGAAACGTTTCCCACAAACAAACAATTCTGCAGCACCGCAGAACTTCGCGGCAGTAAATCGACGGCCGAGCCGGTAACAAGGGAACGATTGTTACGAAAGATCGAGTTGGTAATAAGCACTGAATCCTCAATGAAACCCCGATGCTCAATAGAGATGGCTCCACCACAGGGATTCGCAAAGCAGTCGACAATTTCTAAGCGATCCAGGGTAGGATAAGAGCGTCCAAAAATTTTAATCCCGCCGCCATCCGTGTAAAAGAAAAGGCAGCCATAAAAACCCTCCGTCTTCTTCAAGGCCTCGAAATTCGGCTCCATCGATTCCTTGTCTTCGGCGTCCGTAACATAATTATTGGCATCGGAGATCTTGAAACCTCGCAACACCGTATCGCGACCGACGCCGTCACCGAAGTAGACGACGTGATTCACGACGGCTGGAAAACTCGCAGCCGTCCGATCGGCAATTTCTGGATTGGCGGCCGTCAACGTCACCTCGCCCTTTGCCTCCAATGTGATTCCGTCGTGTCGCTGATTGAAATAAATCAACGCCTGAGATGCTTTGGTGGGGCGATAAGTTCCGCTATGAACCACGACATGTTTGTGCTCCGTCTTGGCCGCAAGGTTCAATGCCTCCTGAATCGACTGACCCGGCCGGACATGATAGACACCCTCCTCCAATGAGATGGAGTCCTCAGCATTCATTGAGCCCGCAGAAGTGCAAACGAAGCACAACCAGCCAAACCCACCTAGAATCTGTAATGCTCTAGTCATGGCATAGTGAAAGGGGTAACACCGGACTTTACCCCCCTTTCCTGGAATTCCGCAAGGCCCGATATGGCAAGCCAACAAATCGCTTCATCCCGCTCCTGCCTCCTGACAACGATACTAGTAATTCTCATCGCTCCCCTTCGGCCTTCTCCGCAATTCAACCATTTAGACCTCAAGAGAGGCAGAATTACGATTTGCCAAAAACTCGAGGGCTCCCTAGCCTCCTCTCATGCGTCTTAGCATGATCCAGAACCTGTTTCGCTCCCTGTGGTCAAACCGATCCATTGCCCTGATTATTGGGACGGCCACCACGCTTGCGCTTACCCTGCTCGTCGGCTGTAGCGAATCTCCATCCACACCCGAATCCAACGAAGCTCCGACGCCCCAACCAGCGCCTGCGCCCCCGCAAACGAACGCGCAGACCACTCCCAAGGCGGCACCGCGCAGCACCAAGACTGTCCAACCCGATCAGATTGTGGCTGCCTTTCAACAGCGCGCCATTCAACAACGCTCGAGCTTGAGTGGGCTTGAACTCTTTCACGACTTTCGTCTTACCGATCAAATCGAGAACAGCGGCATACGCTTCGTCCACAAGGTCGTTGACGATGCAGGCAAGCACTATAAACCTGTGCACTACGATCATGGAAACGGCGTCGCCATCGCGGATATCGACGGCGACGGTCTACTCGATGTCTATTTCACTAATCAAATCGGACGGAACGCCTTATATCGAAACCTAGGCGGCGGTAAATTTACCGATATCACTGAAACCGCCGGCATCGGCCTAGCAGACCGCGTCTCTGTTGCACCCGCCTTCGCAGATATCGACAATGATGGGGATCCAGATTTATTCGTCACGACGGTTCGTATGGGCAATGCGCTTTATGAAAACCAAGGCGACGGCACCTTCAAAGACATCACTGAAAACTCAGGACTCGGCTATCTCGGGCATTCATCAGGTTCGGCCTTTTTCGACTTCAATCGAGACGGCTTACTGGATCTGTTCTTGACCAACGTTGGCATCTATACGACAGCGGAGAAAGGTGAGGGCGGATACTTCGTAGGGTTTCGAGATGGCTTTTCGGGCCACATTTACCCTGAGAGAACGGAGTCCAGCCTGCTCTATCAAAATCTGGGCAACAATCGTTTTCAGGAAGTGTCTCAAGAAAAGGGGCTCGACGCCAAAGGGTGGAGTGGTGATGTCAGTGTCTGTGACATGAACCGCGATGGATGGCCTGATCTGTATGTTCTCAGCATGCAAGGCGACGACGCCCTCTACATTAACAACAAGGGCGAATCTTTTACCGACCAAACAGCAGACTATTTCCCCAAGACACCGTGGGGCGCTATGGGAGTACAGTTCTTTGATTTCAACTTGGATGGGATTCAAGATCTATTTGTCACCGATATGCACTCAGACATGAACAAGGAACAGACCATTTTCAGCAAGACGGACACAAGTTCTGAGTTCGAAGCAAAAAAAAGCGAAGCGTGGTGTGCGATCGAATACACAGATGAGTATCTGCAAGGCGCGGCAAACAACATCTTCGGCAACGCATTCTATCTGAGCGATGCCGAAGGGAAGTATCGCGAAGTTTCGGATGAGATCGGGGCAGAAACATTCTGGCCCTGGGGCTTGAGCGCGGCCGATTTCAATGCCGATGGCTATACAGACGCCTTCGTTACAGCCGGGATGGGTTTCGGATATCGCTACGGCATCAACTCACTTCTGCTCAATGATTCCGGAAAGAAATTTGTCTCGGCAGAATTCCCGCTTGGAGTCGAGCCTCGTGCCGAAACAATGAAGACTGCTTTTGTCCTCGACTGTGACGGAGCAGACAGCAACCACCCGCTCTGCCGCGGCCGAAGCGGATCACTCCCCTTTGCTGAAGCTAAAAGTACTCGATCCTCCGTTTCCTTCGACATGGAGAATGATGGCGATCTCGATGTCATCACACTCGATATGAACGATCGACCACTCTTTCTGGTCAGCGATCTGAGCACCAAGAAAACTGTTCAATTTCTCAAAGTGAGGTTACAAGGAACGAGCTCAAATCGAGATGGCCTCGGCGCAACCGTCACGGTCAAGACGGCAAATCGCACCTACACTCGTTTCCACGATGGCAAATCGGGTTACTTAGCTCAAAGCACCGCCCCACTCTACTTTGGCCTAGGCGACGAAACGACAGTCCAAAAGGTTTCTGTGAACTGGCCTTCAGGAAAAAGCCAAGTGATTAGCACCGGCTTGACCGTCAACTCTCTCCTTGAGGTCACTGAAGAGTAACCCCACGGCGAGAAACACCCTCGCAAGGCTGAGGGAGGGTTAAGGCATCCTCCCACTTGAGATCTCTGGGGCAAAAGTCGACCACAAAGAAGGCGGGGCTTAAGGCGGGCATGAAACCCCTCTCATGAAGAACGCCCTACCAAATAAAAACTGGGGAGAAGTCCGGGCTACAGCTTCCCGGTCGTCCGTTCCTGGATCCAACGGAGATCTGGATTATTCGGCGAAGTCACATTCAACTGCATCAGCTGCCCCTTCACTAAGGGAGGAGAGGTCCGGGGATCAATCCATTTTTTTATCTCCGCATGTCCGTCGGCGAACATATAGCCTGCTGCGTTATTGTGATAGCTAGCGGGGAAGTTGACAAACTTAATGCGCTCAGGGGCATCAGGAAATCCCGTCATATCCACGGCAAAGTAGCCCTCATCAATACTGTCTTCCCGCTCATCGACCAACACCCAGGTCTGCGAGGGTGAGGGATTAGTCATATCGCTCACTTTCTTAATCACTTTAAATCCAGGAGAGCCGGAAAGGCGGCCCCAATCGAGCCACGAATTCATCGAAACAGTCCTGACACGCCGATGAACTTGCCCCCCATGCCGAGAGACAGATTTATCAGCGGGACATTTATAAACCGCATCACTGTTGTGATAGGGATAGAGGAGGCTCTGCCGCAACTTAACAACATTAGTATTGTCCGTACCATTGGCCATATCTAGCCACCCGGTGACCCAAGACTCCGAGGCCCCTCGATTTCTTCCAGGGGCATTAGGCACGACCTTTTGTTCATGATCATCTGCATACATGACCCACGCCAGTCCCAGCTGCCGAAGATTGCCCATACACTTGATTCCTTGAGCCTTGCTCTTGGCCTTACCTAAGGCAGGCAAGAGCATCCCTGCAAGTATTGCAATAATTGCAATCACTACCAACAGTTCGATCAGAGTAAACCCCTTCCGATCCACCGGCCGGATAGATCCGTAGACAACGAGATTCATAATTGGAATCTATCGAAGTATGCACGCCTTGTCACGGACTTCTGTACCATTGAAAGGAAGAGCCTTTTGCCCAAATATCAATGACAGCTATCAGGAAAGCCCCCGCCTTCTCCATGGAAACTTCTTCAATGTCCCAACAACAATAACAACCCCAACCCGAAACGCAGGCCTCATCCATTTCGCATCTCGCTAAAAACTGTCATACGTCCGCTAAGAACCCTCGTTCCTTTCCGGCTAAGAGAGCCCCAAACGGAGAAACGAGATGCGCATCCAAAATTTCGTCCTTATCAGGATACTTCGTTCGCCCCTGAGCCAAAGAAACGCTGAGTCGCGAATACCCTTCGTAGGGACCATGGCTAGCCAACGGGCACATTGAGAACGTCACCTTACAGAATCCGACGGTCCTTGCCGTAGTCTAATCGAGAAGCCGACTAACAATTCCATCGCTGACGGGAAGTATCTCAATGGCCGACAGGATCGAATCCTCAGCCTTCGTCAACGGACAGAAACAACTGCCACGAGCCTATGTCGAATCGTCAGCACCTAAGATTATTGACACCGCATGCCGTGCAACAAGACCACGCCTACCAGCTCAAACCCTTCGGATCCTCGACGATCAGTAACGGAGCCATTTCAAGCCAACGGCGATCGAGCAGTTCGGGGGCGCCGCCTGCAAGGTCGAGCGCGATATTGATCAGCCGAGCCCGACGATCGATGTTGAGCCGCTCGGCACTGATCCGATAGAGCATGTGCTCGATCAATCGGATCCGTTCCCGATCAGTCCATTCGTCTGGCTTCTCGATCGTCTTCAATGCGTTAGCCTAAGGATCTCCAAGAGATTCCCGGGGTCATGATGCTGAGTGGCGAGACACCGCAGACAAATTGAAGTGCGGCTATTCCCGTATTCTCAGGAAGCTGCTCTTCCTCGTATCGCGAAGCCGCACTAATGACGAGCGCTGATCGTTCGAGAGGCCAATGGTCACTCAGGGATTCGACGGTTGTTAGAAATTTCTCCTTCTTACACATATTGCTTCACTTACCTTCGATAGAATTTTGCTTTGCCATTCAAGATAAGAAGTCGTTCTCGGGCCAAGAACGACTCCTTATCCTACGAATGAGCTTCGATTCCCTTGGATCATAAGGGACTGCAAGTCTCCCTCTTACCTACCAGCCAAGGCGTGCTTACTTCGTCCACAGCGGAATCGTTACGACAGCGCTATTAAATCAGAGAGGGTAGGACATATGCCGTCTAAGGAGGTTTTTTCTCGTGCAAGCAACCTTTCCCAGAAACAAGGCACAAACGACGATGATACAATAGTAGCACGCAAGAAAACCGTCCTGAGGACGGTTTCAATCGGGGCGAGAAAGGTATTGGTGAGCTAAAGTAATTTGAGAAGCACTTCCAGCTCGTGGGCTTGATCTGGCGGCACGACGATGGCGTCTGGTCCCGCATTCGCCGTTTCCACACAGAGCATCTCTTTGTATTCGGTGTCCCCGAAATCGCTCATGCGCTTGGCCTTATCAATCCAGGGATTCCAGACTACTGTCGAACGGCTTCCTTGTGATTGGATCTCAATCCGTCGCCCTGAGATCGCCCCGTCAATCCAGGTCTTGCTCGGGGCGTTGACATAGATTCGATCCACCTCTCGATCGAATTTCACCAATCCCTCTTGTGTCTTTCGGGATAAATCATCGAGTTGATCCAGGTAGTCAACACCCTCGAGTCCTAGCACGCTTGCCGCGTCAATAGACGCCAAGCCAAAATAGCTATGGAGCGCTGTCGTCACGGAAAATGCTTCAGCCCCTTTATTTTGAGTTCTTAAGGTCAATCGCAGTCCATCACGTCCCAACGAGACTCGGTAGATCAACTCAAAGGAGTATGGCCAAAGAGCACGAGTCTGTTGAGAGTCAACAAGCCGGAGATCAATCCAACCACCCTCAGCATCCTCACCGGAGTGGGCATCAAGTAGCTCCCATTCACAGATGCGGGCAAAGCCGTGGGCAGGTTTCTCCGAATCCCTGTCTCTTATACACATCTGACGCTGCCGAC
>CAJXVR010000122.1 GCA_913061285.1 uncultured Verrucomicrobiota bacterium
CGCCCTCCCGCTGAAGGCCACTTCGGTGACAAAGAATTTGCCTCAAGGTCACCGCCGGAGATTCGGGAAACGGATTGAGAGGAAGGAACTCGTCAGGGAGAGGTGCATCAAGGTCTAGCCTTCCCGCTTCCACTTGCTGCATCACTGCAACCGCATTGAGCAACTTCGAAATACTGCCTACCCGGAAAACCGAGTGGCGCTTAGCCTCACCGAACCCCTCTGCCAATACAAGTTTCCCATTATCCACCAGCGCAACCCCAACACCATCCAGGTCCCATTCTGCCATTTCTGCTCGAACAATGGATGCCAGGTGATCTTTGAGCCCTTGCTCAGCTTTCAAAGAGTGGGCGTCACTTAGAACGCTTGAGAACAGAATGATCCAAGACAACAAATGTTTCATAACACAGTCTTAATTTCAGAGAGCAGGCGCTTCAGTTGAGTCTGCGAATGATTGGCAAATACCGCAAACCGCAACACGCCTTCAGCTGGGATACCGCTGTAAGCCCCCACATAGGGTAAGAGAATCCCCCGTTCGAGCAGCTCTGCGTGAAGACGTTGCATGTTGGACACACCACCAATCGACACCCCAAAATTGGCACACTTTCCATCCGGCA
The DNA here is from genome assembly GCA_913061285.1 of uncultured Verrucomicrobiota bacterium. Taxonomy (GTDB): domain Bacteria; phylum Verrucomicrobiota; class Verrucomicrobiia; order Limisphaerales; family AAA164-E04; genus UBA2970. The sequence continues at coordinate 615 of CAJXVR010000122.1, forward strand.
CCTGGAGTCCCAAGGCCCGCAAACCATCTTTGACCAAGCGAACATTCTCACCGAGGCGTTCCCGGAGCCCCGGTTCAGCCAAGACAATCTCCAAGGCTTTCGCACTTGAGCCAGCAACAGCTGCCCCGGGGGCACTCGCACCATCAAAGTAATTTGAAGCTTCCCGCACCTGCGTCACAAATCGGCTCGTTCCGGGGATGATCCCACCAAAGCCTCCCAAGGCCTTTGACAAGGTCCCCCCAACGACAAGTCGCACGCCATCAGCACCCTCGCCGCCATTGACCTTTGGCCAAAGGCCAAACTCATCCAACATCCCACGACCGTCCCCCCCTAACACCCCAAAGCCATGGGCATCATCCAAAAGCAAAGTAGCTTGATCCAGGTGCTTCAAGACACAAAGAAACTCCCCGATGGGAGCGATCTTCCCAGATGAGGGACCGACAGCATCCGCCATCACCAAGACCCTCCGATAACTTCCAAGGCACTTCTCAAGATCACCCTCAATCCGACAATCGAACAACACAAGGGGAACATCCAACAGTCGCGCCGCTTCCAACACACAATAGTGAGACGATTTCTCAACAAGCACGGCCTCAACACCCTCGCCAAGGGCGGCAACGAGAATATGATTGGTCATATAGCCGGAACCAAAGTAGAACGCCGCCTCAGCACCAAAAAACTGTGCCGCCTTTGCTTCGACCTCAAGCAACGGAGGACTGCTACCGAAGCGAGATCGCGAGGTCGCCGAGTGCACACCATACTGACGAAGGGCAGCACATCCCGCCTCAATCACTTCAGCCCGGCCCGCCAAGCCCAAGTAGCTTGTCCCCCCAAAATAGAGATACGATTTCCCATTAAAAACCGTTTGCGGCCCCGGAGGACTTTGCATCTCAAGCATCGGGCTCATCACATCTCCCCTCCCCGCAGATCAATTCCACCGTCCCGCCTCCGCGTGAAAAGCAATCCTGTTCGTCGGACCTGTCAAATCGATAAAAGCACGCATTACTATGTCTCACGTGCATCCAAGACAACCCTGGTTCGAAACAGCCTATCGTGAAGCGCCAAGCGTTTCTTAGAATACACAACAAATCCCATTTCAATCAACAAAGGTACAATTAGTAACAGCTGCCTGAGAATATCATTTGTCTCCATTCCAGCTTCTTCCAAGATCCCCATAACAGCCCCGGTCCAGAGGAGAAGAAACTGCATCCCCGTACGCGAGGCAATCTGAGTCCGTGACGGAACGGCACCATGGCTATCCACCACCCGCAGTTGAAACAATCGTTTCCCCGGCGTCGTGCCGCGGGACCATTGATAGACAATTGCAATGGCAGGGACGCCAACGGCAGCTGCCAAGTGAATAATCCAATTCAAGAGTGTTTGCTCTCCCAAGAATTCAACAATCGGACCTAGCCGCACCGGAAGAAACAAGATCACCGTCATCAAGAAAAGGCAGAAGATATCGACAAGCCATGCCAGGCCCCGAGGTAGGAGCCCGGCAGAAGGCATGCTTAGAGGTTTCACCTCTTCTAAATCGTCAATCAACTCGTCGTAGGACTGATATCGATCATTCCGGTTCTTCGCCAGTAACCTCTCCAAGATCGCACGAAATCCCGCCGGCACCGATTCCGGCCACACGGCAGGAAACTCAACCGGCCGAAATTGATGGGCCTTCAAACGTTCCTCGACAGACCGACTTCCGAAGGAATAGGGAAGTTTTCCAAAGGTTAGCTCAAACAGAGTCACACCGAGGGAGTAGAGATCACTGCGAAAATCAGTCACGTTTTTTGCAGCCGCTTCAGGCGACAAGTAATTAGGCGTCCCGGCAAGCACCCCTTCACCAGTCTTAAGTTCAGAGAGGCGGCGAGCCAATCCGAAGTCTGAAATCTTTATTTCGTTATTCTCCGCGACGAGAATATTGCTCGGCTTAATGTCGCCGTGCACGATATCATACTTCAGAGCAAAGCGTAGGGCATTCGCGATCTGCAGTCCAATACCAACCACTTCCTTAAAAGGCAACGGTCCATCTTCGAGAAGGTCCTTCAAGGTCGGTCCGTTCACTAGTTCCATGGCAAAGAATGGCGCCCCATTGGAACGGTCGACAAAGTAAATATGCACGACATTGGGATGACTCACGCGCGCTTGAGCTCGCGCTTCTTGAAACAGTTGCTGCACCTGTTTCGAGTCATCCTCTCCTACGCCAGAACCCAAGATCACTTTCAACGCAACATAGCGTTGCAGCGATTCATCCAGTGCTCGGTAGACCGTTCCCATCCCCCCTTGCCCAAGAGCCTCAATGATTCGAAAATGCCCCCACTGCTGGTCGATGAGTGGATCTTTCTCTCCTAGTGGAGTAACGATTTTCGTCCGGCGCTCACAAAGGGTCGCTAGAACGGTCTCGTCTCCGTCATCGCTCTCTAGGAATCCAATCGGATAGGTTCGATGACAACCCGGACATGCGCTTACCTTCGTTGGACTCACCTCTAACAGCTGGCCACAAACACAACGATAGGCCGAATCCGCGTAAGAAAGCTCAAGGGACGGGTGCGAGGACTCAGGCTGATTCTCTTCAGTCATTTCTTAGAAACACAAATCTCTCTGCCACTCAATTTGCCCGAGCATCTAACTCTTCTGCCTTAAACCTTACACTTAGTATATACGGCTGCTCTCCTTCATCCCAGTGCCCATAGGTTGTCGTCACTATCGTACCGTCCGGAAGACGCTCCACGCCTGGATACGTGCAATCCGATCCCTTGTGATTGTCCTTTAGCCGCATCCGATACTGTCCAGCTGTCCCCTTAACCAGATCCTCATAACGCCCAATCCACCCCGCCCAATCGCCAGCAGTGGGGGACACCCAGGTCTTGGGCGTACGATCACGAAATGTCACGAACAAGCGCCCGTCAGGGAGATACTTGGCCGTATGCCGATCCCCCGTAAGTTCATTGGGAAGTTCTCTAGGCTTCGTCCAGCTCGTTCCTTCATCATTGGAAAAAATGATATGCGAGTTCTTAATTCGCCGATTCTCACGGAGCAAAACAGCCAATTGCTTCCCATCAGGAGATCTCACAATCCCAGGTTCACAGAGGTGTATCTGATTGCTCTCGTACACGACCTCCGGAAACGACCAGGTCAATCCCCCGTCCCTCGAGTAGGTCTTGAACAACTTGAATCGGACCGGATTCTCTTTCCTCGATTCTGACGAAAAGAATCGGCCATCATCATGGAACAAGGCCAAATAATGTCCCGCGCCCGTCTGCAAGGGTTCCATGCAGCCCATAACAACAATCCCTCCCCAATCACCCGCTGACTTGAGTTCACTCCAAGACGCGCCATCGTCTTCACTCACAGCGAGACGGGCCGGATAGAGACCGCTCCACATGATAAGCCGTTTCTTTCCTTGAGCGTCAACGACACGGTGAATCGTGGGAACTTCCTTCGACGTGGCCCAGTTTGCGGGCGTAGGAAGGCGGTCACTCCAACTCAAGCCACCATCGACGCTTCGCTTATAAACAATCGGCCCTCGACCATGCCCTTTGGGGTACACCGTCAGGATCGTTTTGCCGTCCTCAAGAAGAACGGTGGTTGGATGGCCTAGATACTGACCCTTCTCACGGTCGACGACAACCTGCCGGAACGACTCCTGATCCAGATCAATGAGAGGGATCGAAAAGGACGTTTCCGATTCCGCACGTAGGTCAATCGCAGCCAAGTATGAAAGCCATCCCAGCACGATTAAAATATACAATCCTCTTACAGTTCTCATAAATAAAGACATCAAGAACAGAAACAATCAACGCCCTCGAATTCAAGCTTTGATGGCCTCCTCCCAAAGATCTCAGGCTTAGCTAAGCTCCATCGCAGCAAGACGATCACAAAAGCAGTGCACTCGAGGATGGAGCTTTAGGAAGGACGCTGGAAAGGACGTGGTAATTCCACCGTCAATAAGCTGCCTGAGAACCCCGGCCTTCTCGGCGCCAAAAACGAGAACAACAATTTCCTTGGAACGAAGGATATTCCCCATTCCCAGCGTCAATCCATAGCTTGGCATTGCCCGTGCATCGCTAAGCATCGAGTGCCTCAAGGTCATCTCGGCGAGTGAGGCGACGTGACACTCCGCTGTCAGGCGCGCTCCTGGCTCATTGAATCCGAGATGGCCGTTGGCACCGATACCTAGTATGGTCAGATCAATCTGCCCGATCGCTCTTAAACGAGCGTCAATCCGATCACATTCCTGCCCCGGATCATCGGTGTTTCCGCTAAAACCGATAAATTGATCTGAATCCAGTCTCAGAGGTTGAAGCAAATGTCGTCTAAGATAGGAGTCGCAACTGGCGGGATCATCGTCATCGAGTCCACCCCATTCATCCAACTTGATCAGCCTCAGGCCATCAAGCGGCTGCTCCACTGAATTGACAATTACCGCCAACTGCCGGTAAAGGCCCGTAGGGCTCGTTCCCGTTGCGGTGCAGAGGGAGAAGCGAGGTTTTTTGCGTATCCGATCCGAGACCAAGCCCGCTGCATCCTTGCTCGCCGTTTCAATATCGTCGTACGTTTTTAGAATCATGGGTCTTTCTATTGCCCTCCGTCAAATAAAGGCGTTTCGCTGATCTGCTGGCTCCACCGATCAAAGGCTGCCGAGAGGCTTGCTATTTTCTCAGGATACACCGTAGCGAGGTTTCGAGTCTCCCCTCGATCCTCTCCCAGATGAAAGAGAAATCTATCCCGATTCCCCTGCCGAATCCATTTCCAATCCCCCCGTCTTACCGCGACTTCATCATCCATTTTCCAAAAGAGTGTCCGCTCCCCAATTCGCTTCTCACTGAGAAGAAGATCGCTTAGATCTACGCCGTCAAAGGTCTCCGCATTACCGGGCAAAGCCCCCGCCAGAGATAGCAACGTGGGCATCAAATCAAAACTCATGATCGTCTGATCTGAAACACCCGGCCGAATTCGTCCAGGCCACCAGGCAATTGCTGGCACCCGATGCCCGCCCTCAAATAACTCCGTTTTCTGCCCCCGTAAGCGCCCGTTACTAGAGATATTTCTGTGGCTATCCCCATAATGGGTGTAGCCCCCATTGTCCGAGAGAAAAATCACCATCGTGTTTTCGACCAATTCCAATCGATGCAACGCCTCGAGAATTTCACCTACTCCGCCGTCGATCGATTCCACCATAGCCTTTACGTGAGGGCTCACGTTCATCGGATCCGAGATCAGTCCCCACTTATCGTTCCAATAATCGATCCCCAGCGTTCGATGGGAAGGGTCAGTTGGGCCCTGCCAGGGAAAATGAATCGCTAGGTGGGGCACGTAGAGAAGGAAAGGCTGGCTCTTGTGGCGCTCGATGAAGGAGAGCGAATGTTTCACGAGAAGATCGGCTGTGTAGCCTGATTCAAGCATGAGTTTGTCATTGTGCCACCAATCGGCACGCCCCGAACGATCGATGTGTGAATGGTGATCCCCGTCACCGCTCGCTAGACCAACGAACTCATCAAAACCATGATCCATCGGAAGAAAGGGAGGATGATACCCCAAGTGCCATTTTCCAAAACAACCGGTGGCGTACCCCGCTTCTCGCAGCCCTTCCGCCAAAGTCAGAGCAGCATGAGGCAACCCGTCATCAAAGTGCACCTTTCCACTGAGCGCACTCTCAAACATGCTCCCAAAACGCTGTTGATACATACCCGTCAGCAAGGCTGCTCGAGTCGGCGTACACATGGGCCCATTACTATGAAAATCCGTGAAACGAATACCCTCCGCCGCAAGCCGGTCTATGTTTGGCGTCTGATTAAAGCGACTCCCATAGCAAGCAAGATCTCCATAACCTAGATCGTCAGCAAGAATGACGACAAAATTTGGACGGTTCGCAGCAGCAAGATTGGTCCCAAGAACCCCAACTCCCAGCAAAGTCATCACATAAAGCAAAACCGCTCCTCTCCCACTCACGAATCTCGATTTCATCATTTTAGCTTCCCCTTAGAATATCCTTTGAGTGGCCCGGCTAGTTCAGCCGCGGGCCAACAAATTCTTACTGAAGTTTCCTTTCCACAGCCGCTTTAAAACCGCGCAAGTCGTCCAAAAACCCTCTCGAACCGACAGAGAGAGGAAGGTTACCTGCGCCCCGGGGATTTTAGCTCAGCATTTCGTTCTAAGATATTCGCCATGCCTGGATGGTTCGAACGATTAACAGAGGCACCTGGCTTTGAAGCAGCGATCGCTCGAATTCGCGCCACGCTCTTGAGATCGCTCTCCGCCCGCTTTCCCTTCGAAAGTCTTGCGCCAACCCCATTCCCTCTTCCCGTTCGCCACTCAACAAGCCCCCCCTCCGATGAGAAGCAATCGTTGCAGATAACGAAACAATACGCCGAGTTTTAAAGGTTTCATAAGGCTCCACTCGAGACCGTCTCGAGACCGATGGATAGCAACGCTACTCGCAGCTGGCGGCAATTCCAATCGCTAAACACCGTTGCCCGTCCTTGGTGCTACGGTATATCAGGATTCGAGTCGCAACTTTAAGTGGAATTTGGTGTAGTGAAAGCAATGAGCGGAATCCAAATTCCATGAACATCGAAGCTCTAATCGCATCGGCAGCAGACCAGGGCGCCAGTGATCTACACCTTGAACCCGGTCTTCCCCCCGCGTTTCGAGTCCGCGGCCAACTCAAAATTGCTGGCAAGACTGTGGACAACCAAGCTCTGGCTACAGATGCCAAAGCGATCTTGGGAGAATCCCATTGGAATCAATTCCTAGAGCGCGGTTCTTTCGATCTATCTCGATCCATCCAAGGAATTCGGTGTCGACTCAACATTCTACGAACAGCACGAGGAATCGGATTTGCCATCCGTTTGTTCAATTCCTTTGAAGCATCACTGCGACGCCTCAACCTTCACCCAGAGCTTAAATCTCTGATCCACAACCAACATGGACTCGTCGTGATTAGCGGCCCAACCGGGAGTGGCAAATCTTCGACCCTCGCCGCTCTCATTCACGAGATAAATTTAACCGAGGCACGGCATATCGTAACAGTCGAGAGTCCAATCGAATACCGCTTTCGCCCTCGGCATTCTTACATTCGACAACGCGAAGTGGGGCGCGACACACCAAGTTTCCAGCAGGCACTGATCGACTCACTACGCGAAGACCCCGACGTGATCATGGTGGGAGAGATGCGAGATCCGGAAACGATTCGGCTGACACTCAATGCGGCCGAGACCGGACATCTCGTCTTCGTAACGGTCCACTCAAGCAATACGACCGAAGCTATTCAACGGATCGTCTCTGCCTTCCCAGCTGAGTCACAGAACGGCATCTGCGCCCAACTGGCAGATTGTCTGGTCGGCGTCGTCGCCCAACGACTTCGTTACCGGGAGGATATCAAACAGAGAATCCCTGAATGCGAAATCCTTCGTTCGAGCAACGCTGTAAAGGCACATCTCCATAGTGGAGACTTTTACAAACTCAAGTCAGCGCTTGAAATGGGCGCCGAGCACGGCATGTGGACCTTTGATCGCTACGCAAGATGGCTGTCACAAAAGAAGGAATTCTACACCACTGAACAAGCGAGGAACGAGATATCGACGGAAGAAGAGGAACCAGAACGCGAGCCTCTCGAATCAGTGCCAAGCTCAGGCCCTCCGAAGAAGACGTTTATCCCTCGATCAACCGACCGCCCCCACAGCCCGAGTTCTCTCGCCCCAGGAAAAGATCCGATCGAAATCGAACCCGGCCTAAGCGAGCTCGGCCGCATTCTTCGCCCCAATTCTCCAGAAAAGAGCTAAGATCTTCGAATCCTCCTCCTGATGAGGACCACAGCGCCACTCTAAAGAGCCGCAACAAATCGTTGCTCAACCCTGCAACAAGCTGGTATTTTCCAGCCGTTATGAACCCTGCTCTTGAAAAAAACATGAGAAATCCCGTGGGTTCGCGCAGAGAGTTCTTACAACGTTCGGGAGGCGGGCTGGGAGCAATCGCACTGGCATCACTGCTCGGTAAGAATAATCTCCTCGGCGGCTCCTCAACTCAGTCTCGATCTCCTCTCGCGCCCAAGCACTCCCATTTCGCACCAAGGGCGAAAAGAGTCATTTACCTTTTCATGCATGGCGGCCCTAGCCACGTCGATCTCTTTGATCCCAAGCCAGATCTCATCAAGTATTCAGGGCAATCGCTCCCCGAGAGTTTCGGGCAAGTGATGACGCGAAGAAAAGTGGCCCAGAATCCGCTCCTTGCCCCACTCAAACCCTTCCATCAACACGGGCAATCGGGACTGAGCATCAGTGAGTTTCTCCCTCATATGGGGACGGTGGCGGACCAGCTCTGCGTTATCAAGAGCTGCCATGGGGACAGCGTAAATCATCCCCAATCCGTCTACCAAATGAATACAGGATCGATCCTTATGGGACGCCCTAGCTTGGGGAGCTGGGTGGCCTACGGATTGGGAAGCGAAAATCAGAACATGCCGGGATTCGTCGTTCTCACCCAACCCGGAGGTGGTATCAAGGGAGGGCCTCCTGCTTGGGGGAGCGGCTATCTCCCAGCAACGTTTCAAGGAACAACGATGCGCCCCGGGCCCAAGCCGATTCTCAATCTCCACCCTCAAGCATCCATCACGGCTGACAGACAAGTCGCGACTCTTGGGCTGATCAATCAATTGAATGATCAGCACCTCAAAGCTCGCGATTACGGCGACGAGCTTTCCGCACGAATCAATGCCTACGAACTCGCCTTCAAAATGCAGTCGGCGGCCCCTGACTTGGTGGATATCAATCAGGAAAGTAAGGCCACTAAATCCCTCTACGGAATCGGGGAACCCGAGACCGACGAATTCGGGACTCGCTGCCTAATGGCAAGAAGGCTTGTCGAAAAAGGGGTTCGGTTCGTTCAGCTCTACTCCGGCGATACGGTCGGTTGGGATGCCCATGAAGATGTTTACAAGAATCACTCGCTCTACTGCCGGCGCACGGACAAGCCCGTGGCAGGGCTAATCACTGATCTCAAACAGCGCGGCCTCCTCGACGACACGCTCGTGATCTGGGGAGGAGAATTTGGGCGAATGCCCATGAGCGAACAAGGCAAGGGACGAGACCACAATCCATGGGGTTACTCCGTCCTTTTCGCCGGCGGAGGCACAAAGGGAGGGTTGAGCTACGGGCAAACCGATGCCATTGGATTGCGCGCCGCCGTCAACAAGGTGCATGTTCACGATCTCCACGCCACTATCCTGCACCTCATCGGACTCGATCATGAACAGCTCACTTACTTTCACAATGGCCGCGAGGAACGACTGACCGACGTCTCCGGCTATGTTGTTAAAGATATCCTGAGCTAACGAGCACCTACATGAAACTCGCTCCAATCGTTCTAGCCATCGGCATCGAATTCGGTATCGCCTGCACCCAAGCCGCTCTCCCGTCTACCATTGAGCCACCGATCACAACGCGTGACCGTGAGCATTGGTCCTTCAGGCCCCTCGAACGCCCCTCACTCCCACCAAGTGTACCGGCTTTTTCACCAAACAACGAAGTCGACTTATTTGTTCATCAATCTCTCCGGTCACGCGGACTCACGCCCGCCAATCCGGCGAGCAAGCGAACGCTGATTCGTCGGCTTTCCTTCGACCTCACCGGCCTCCCCCCAACAGAAGAAGAGATTCAACGATTCGTTTCTAATAAGCAACCGGACGCCTACAATCGACTCGTTGACAAACTCCTTGCATCCCCTGCCTATGGGGAGCGTTGGGCACAACACTGGCTTGATTTGGCGCGGTTTGCAGAGTCAGACGGATTCGAGCACGATCTCGTCCGTTCCGATGCATGGCGCTACCGAGATTGGGTCATTCAAGCGTTCAACCGTGATCTTCCCTATGATGAATTCGTGCAATTCCAGATCGCTGGCGATGAATTAGGACGCTCCGAACAAGACGATGCCCATGCAACCGGATTCCTGCTTGCTGGGCCAGATATGCCCGACATCAATCTCACCGAAGAACGCCGACATATCGTGCTCAACGAAATCACCGCTACAGTCGGCGCCGTATTCTCCGGTTTAGGAGTCGGATGCGCTCAATGTCACGACCACAAGTTTGATCCGATTAGCCAAGCGGACTTCTATCGGCTGAGAGCATTCTTTGATAACACGGCATTTCCGCAACGAAATAAACAGCTAGGACATATCATTAGCGAGAACAGCAACAAACGCTCCGAAAGCTATCTCGCAGTGAGAGGAGACTTTCGACGTCAGGGCATGAAGCTCACCGCGGCCTATCCACGAATCGCCAATCACCGCAACCAACACCCACAGCCTAAGTCCCAAGATAGCAACTCAACCTTTCAAAGGACGGAATTGGCGCATTGGTTAACCCAAGCGGATCATCCATTGACGTCACGAGTAATGGTCAACCGGCTTTGGCAGCACCACTTTGGCAAGGCACTCGTCGCCACACCCAATGATTTCGGCACTCAAGGAGCTCGACCTTCCCACCCAGAGCTCCTCGACTACCTCGCAACGGAACTGGTTAGACAAAAATGGAGACTCAAGCAAATGCACAAATTACTCGTGCAGTCATCGACCTATATGCAGGCCAGTCGAGGGACTGGAATACAGTGGGAAAAAGCCATTCGCGAAGATCCTAGCAATCAATGGTATTCCCGTATGAATCGCCGGCGACTCACGGGAGAAACCTTGCGAGATGCCATGTTAGCAGCAACGCACTCACTCAACGAACGCCAGGGAGGTCCCAGTGATCGCCCGCCCCTACCGGCAGAAGTACACGCTACATTGCTTCGAAAGAATCATTGGATAACAAGCCCGGATGAATCGGATCACTATCGACGCAGCATCTACGTTTTCGTTCGTCGTAACCTCCGCTACCCCATGTTCGACGTTTTTGATCGTCCCGATGCCAATGCCAGTTGTGCTCGCAGGAGCGTGACGACGACTGCGCCTCAATCCCTCAATCTTCTCAACTCAGAATTTTCCCTATCAAGGGCGCGAGCTTTAGCCACCTTAGTCAAACCGAAGACTGGATCGGATTTGAACGCATCCATTTCGAAACTCTTCTCATCATGCCTAGGCCGCCCACCAAGCAACTACGAACGAGAAACGCTAATAAACTTCATCGAAGAACGACAACAGAACTCGAGCACGGGCGAGGACGTCTCCTCTGAACTTCAAACGAACGCCTTGGTGGACGCCGCGCTCGCCATGTTCAATCTCAATGAGTTTCTCTATATCGACTGATCTCGGCCAGAAATTCTATCGTTGGCGAAGTTGACGCATAGCAAGCGCAAACAACCCCACCCAAATAGTCAAAGCCAGACAAGAGCCCAAATTCACCAACCCCTTGCTCGAGTACCAAACAATCGCATAACCCAAACTACCCGGTAGCAGGGCGTAGTACAGAAATGCCGGAAAGGTTTTTCGAATCACGGCTCCTTCTTTCCCAACAAGCCCGACCACGGCTGAAGCAGCAACCACGTTGTGAACGCAGATAATATTTCCCGCAGCACCGCCGACCGCTTGGAGTGCAACAACCCAGGAGGGATCAACGCCAATTCGCTGCCCGACGCCGAATTGAAAAAGAGAAAAGGTCATATTACTAACCGTGTTGCTCCCGGCAACAAATGCGCCAAAACCACCAATGAGTGGAGCGACCAGGGGCCACGCTGAGCCAACGAGGGACGAAACTCCCTGAGCCAAGACGTTTGGCATCTTCTCGTAAAGCGCGGCATCGCCACCACTATTCAGAAAAACCTGCACCATCGGCACTGTAAAAACCAAGGCCACAGACGCCTTGAGCATCGTTCGAATCGACGTCTTCCAGGCCACCAGATACGCCTCTGAAGCCATTCGATGAAGGAAAAATGTCGCAAGCGAGACCACCAGAAAAATCGTCCCAGGAAGATAGAGCGGCTCAAAGGTGGCAGAGATTTCCGTACCGAACAACGCTCCAGAATCGACCTTCCAAGCCTTCACCCAGCCTAAGAAAGGAAGCATCTTTAATCGCGTAAGCACTAACAAGGAAGCCACCAACAGATAAGGAATCCAGGCAGCGACAAGTCCCAATGCTCGCCCCTCCCGAACCCCGTCTTTGATCTCAATCGAACCGCTCCAATCAGCATCCCACTCATTCCGACCAGCAAAATCCCACACCTGATCTTTAGCGGGTAAGAACCACCCCAAGCGAGCTCCTGTAACCACAATTGCCAGTCCGATCAAAGAACCGAAGAGCGACGGAAATTCCGGCCCAAGAAAACGGGCAACAAGCCAATATGGGAGAACCATTGAAATGGAAGCGAAAAGAGCGAAGGGCCAGACCCTCAATCCGTCAACAAGCGATCTTCTAGGACCGAAAAACCGTGTCAGTAAACTGACCATGATCAAGGGAATCAACAATCCGGCAATCGCATGCAAGGTAGCAACTTTTCCTCCGATCGATACCAAGAAAGACGCCCAGTCTAAGTCTCCAGAACTCGAGACAAAGCCAGCCCCAAGAGCAAACGCCTCGACCGTTGCGTCTCCGGCCAATCCCGTGTTAACCCCGACGAGGATTGGGGTCCCTAAGGCACCAAAGGACACCGGCGTACTCTGAATAATCATTCCCGCAACGACTGCTGCCATCGCCGGAAACCCCAATCCTACCAAAAGAGGTACGGCTACAGCCGCCGGCGTTCCGAACCCAGCCGATCCCTCAATGAACGAGCCAAACAACCAAGCGATAATTATCACTTGGATGCGCCGGTCCGGTGAAACACTGATGAATCCTTCCCTAATAACTCGAAGCCCTCCACTCTCTTGCAAAGTGTTCAACAAGAGGATCGCCCCGAAAATGATGTAGAGCAGTGTGACCGCCACCACGAGCCCCTTCACTGAGGCAGCCGCCACCTGAGGCAAAGGCACTTTCCACACAATGAGCGCGATCGCAACGGCTGTCGCATAGGAGAGAGGCATCGCTCGACTTGCCGGCCAACGCAATCCAACAAGAAACACCGCTACAACGAGAATCGGTAAGAATGCCAGGAACGCTAGAACAAGTTCATTCATAAGTTACTTATCGGTTTTGAAAGCGACGATGGGCTTGACGGTGACTTCAATCGGATGGGCATAGTCTTGCCAAATCTGATTAAGCAATTCCGGGTTCGGCTCACCATCAAAAATCACGAATCGATATCGAGATTCATAGGGCATGCCAGGCTTGATCGCCCAATCACCCAATTGAGCAGGGGCGTAGCAAAAAAAAGGTTCACTGGGATGAAGTCGCATTGGCTGAGGCGCCCGAAAATTGCTCGGGTGACACAAGATCGCCAATCCTACCTTCTGGCGATCAATCATCCCACCGATTGAACACCACGCAGCCCGAGTTGCATGCCCCTTGATCCGGTCTGTTTCACCTGAGGCGGTCATAAAAGACGCGTTCTTTGCGCCATCCCATTCACCGCGTCCGCGAAAACCAAGCCCCCCGTATCGATATTTTGGAAATTTGACCGGTTTGTCAGTGGCACACTGCTGAACAAAATGAAGGTCAACAAGATGAAACGCTTTCTGCCCACTAGGACTGGCATACACCTTCACATTCCAGGTCTCGCTCAGCACCACAACGGATTCACTCAGGGTCAAGTCAACATAGCGATGACGAGCCCGGAGGCCACCAAAAACTGCCCCTCCCCAGTAATGGTCTACAGCAACAAACTCGACCGTTCCTTTTCGATTCCCCATTTCCCAGAAATTGGGCTGCCGGCTATCGAATTCTGTTTTTGTCCAAGACACCCAGACGCCATGGTGATGCAAGTGATTCTCGGGATAGTCGTCGGAGACGATCCGCCCCGACGGTGTCCAAAGCGGATGCAAGTAACCCCCACGCCGGAACACAGGATCGATCCCATCTCGAGGTAATTCACTCGGAGCTCCTTGATAACGAATGAGTGGCCCCGCATTATCCTGAAATGTAAACTCACCCCCATGATGCTCAACCCATACCCGAAGCCTCGATACCGGATCACTTGCTCGGTTCCTGAGACGGAACTGCCTCTCAAAAGGAGACTCTAGATCATCCATTTGGACATAGAGCAATCCATCAAGCCCTAGTTGCACAGGCACTGAGATATCTCTGCTTAAGAGCTCTGGATTCCAGATAGAAGGCGGACACTCGAACGAAGCAATGGCATTGGGAGATTCAAAATCTCTGGGTTTGAATTCAATCTCAAACTCAGTCGCCGCCAACATTGAAACACTCATCAAACTCCCAAGCATGCAAGCGATCAAAGACCAGCTCTGCCGAAAAGAAAACGAGACATTCAGACACAATGGTGCGCCAGTGAACATGAGGGACATGACTCTTGTGTCTTAAGAAAGAGGGGCTACGTCAAGTCACAACTTTGATAGAGTTTTGGCGGGGACAACATCACACCAACCCAAGAGGCCCTCAGCCGATTCCCGACATGGCATATAGCCAACGAACCGAATAGGACAGCAGCGCCACATAGATACCAGCCAGTAGGTCATCCGTCATGACTCCCCAACCTCGGTCGAGCTTTTGACTGATTCCGACCGGCCACGGTTTCGCGATATCAAAAAACCGGAAGAGAGCGAAAATCGAAATCAACCAAAGTCCCGATCCCCAATCCAGATGCTGAAGAACACGCGTGTCGCCACCGCCACTTTGGAGATACCACAAGACCCACCCAAGCCCGGCTATGGGAAGGGCGACAATCTCATCGATCACAATACACCCCGGATCATGTTGCTTTAGGATCAACTCCGCCTGAGTACAGATCCAAACACCGAGAAAAAAAGAAACACTAACGGCGGCCAGAAAAAGAGAAAGACTAGAAAGATAGCTCAAGGCAACGAACCAGACTATCCCAAGCAATGAACCGAAGGTCCCAGGCGCTTTCGGGAGGCGTCCAAGTCCAAAGCCAAGAGCCAGCCAGACAATTACCGTTCTCGTCACAAGCAACTCTCTAAAGACTACATGTCATCGAGATAAAGCTCCCGATTGCGCCAAAGATAGACCACCCCAGAATAGAACGTGAGCGAGACCGTCACCCACTTCGCGAATTCAGCAAACCAAACGATCCAGGTCTTCCCAAACACGTTCCAGCCGAAAACAGCCTGTCCGGCCGCGCCCCACTGTGGATAGCTCAACGAGAGGAGAATGGCAATAATCGCCGCGATCTGGGAAACCGTTTTGTGTTTCCCATACTTCTCTGCAGCAAGAACCACATTCTTCGAAGCGGCAAGCAATCGGAGTCCAGTGATTGCCAATTCCCGTCCTACAATAACAACCACCATCCAAGCGGCGATTTTCCCGATCCCAACAAAAGCTATGAATGCCGAGCAGGTGAGAATCTTATCAGCCAAGGGATCCATCAGAATGCCGAAATTTGTGATCAACTTATCACGGCGAGCAATCTTCCCATCGTAGTAATCCGTCAGACTCGCAGCCCCAAAAAGAAGCAGGCTTAGCGTTTCGCCATAAGGAAAATTCGTGAACACGACGATCAAAAATATCGCCGTTAGCACGAAACGCGAAACAGTTAGCCGGTTAGGTACATTCATCAGACAGATCGGAGTCTACCTGAAGGGCAGCACCGAATCCACGCTTTTGCGAACCAGATTGTTAGTTTTTAAGCCATCAACTCGACAGCTCCCGGAGCAAGGTCTCCCCGCAGATTACAAAGCCCCCGAAGTGTTGTACTTCTGCTCCTAGCAAAGATGCCTTAAGATCGAGAACGAACTCGATTGAGAGCGCCTATGAAAAAGTTAAAGAAGAATGACCTATTCAAACACATCGACAAGTTTCTCAAAGAAAAAGGAATTGAACTAAGAGACACAGCTCCCCTGGGAAGCCGAATCAAGACTGGCTGCACCATCCTGACGGATACGATCAATAACGCCCAATCGACAATCGGCAAGGCTCGAGACAACATGGATGAACACCTCGACAAGATGCGAGGGATCATTCATGAAAAAACAGCACCCAAGGCGCCCAAAACACCCGAAGCAAAGAAACCGAAAAAATCAAGGGTGAAGAAGAAAAAGGCGGCGAAGAGCAAGAAAGCTTCCGGCGAAAGCAATCCCCCAGCAA
Organism: uncultured Verrucomicrobiota bacterium; assembly: GCA_913061285.1. Classification (GTDB taxonomy): domain Bacteria; phylum Verrucomicrobiota; class Verrucomicrobiia; order Limisphaerales; family AAA164-E04; genus UBA2970. The sequence goes on from CAJXVR010000122.1 coordinate 16,699, forward strand.
AGAAAAAGGCTCCTAAGAAGAGCGTCCCCAAGAAAGCAGCTCCTGTTAAGAAAAAGACGGCTACGAAGCGAAAACAAGCTAAGAAATCGAGCTCTAATAAAAGATAAGCGTTCCAACAGAAACGCCACCCAATCACGGTGATTGGGTGGCGTTTTAAAGCGTCAAATTCCGACGAACCGAAATCTTCAGTCTACTGTCGAGGTCGCAACAAGATTGCTTTCTTTGATGTTCCCTCCACCTCAACGCTGTTTGATTCGATGAAATCGTGATCCTTGAGGGCATTGTGAACAATTCGCCGCTCAAAAGCATTCATTGGCTCCAACTCGACAACATCTCCCCAACGTCGAGCCTTTTCTGCGGCATCCTTGGCCTTGGTGATCAGCGCCTCGCGGGACTTTAATCGATAGTTCCCAACATCAAGCGTTACTTTGGGAGCCTCTCGGTCCTGGCGAAAAAGCAATCGGTTCAAGACATATTGGAACTGACTCAGGGTCTGTCCTTGGCGTCCGATAAGGCGGCCAGGGTCGTCAGTTTCAATTTCTAATATCAAGCCATCATCCAATGGAGTTGATTCGACCGTTGCCGAGAAGCCGAGTAATTTCAGCATCTCTTCCAGTGTTTCTTTAGGTTGGGCACTCATGGTGGTAAATTCGATTTCGGAGAAGGGCTTAGGCGTTTGGTCGCCCCTTCTTTCCTTTAACTTTCTTCTTTCCGAGAGGCGCCCTTCCAGCAGGAGTAACCGCTGCAATAGGCTCATTTTTTGTCAGCTTCATCTGCACAATGGAGAGAAGGTTCTGAACCGTCCAATAGAGCGCCAAGCCGGCAGAAAAATTATAGAGAATGAAGACGAACATGAGAGGCATGTACTTCATGATTTTCTGCTGCGACGGATCCATGCCCGGCGAAGGAGGCGTCATACTCGTCTGCCAGAGCTGTGCAGCGCCCATGAGAATCGGCCAGAGATTGAATGGAATCTCGAGCCCCGGAATGATGAAAAGAGTGTCGGGCTTCGATAAGTCACAGGTCCATAGGAAGCTAGCGCCCCGTAATTCAATCGCACTCTGCAACATCGTATAAAATCCAAAGAACACCGGCAATTGAAGTAGAATCGGCAAACATCCGCCGAGTGGACTCACACGATTCTCACGCATGAATTCCATCAGCTTCTTATTCATCTTTTGCGGATCTTCCTTGTACTTGTCCTGAATCTCCTTCATTTGCGGCTGGAGAGCAGCCATCCGCTTCATGGAACGCGTGCTGGCCTGTGTCAGGGGCCAGAATAGCATCTTGATTATGAAAGTGATCGCCACGATCGCAAACCCATAGCTTAATCCAAAACCATGAAGCCCATTCATCGAGAGCAATAGGGCCTTCGCGAAGAATCCAAAGAACCCACCAAAATCCATGATCCCATCCAGCTCATTTCCAAAGGTTGAGCTGAGGCGGGCAAGTGTGTTGTACTCTTTCGGACCAGCGAAGATATCAAACTCTTGCTCGATAGCCTCATTCGCTGCGATGTCGCGGCTTTCAAACACCAACTCAGCTTGAAAGCCCTTCTTAATCGTAAAATCTACCCCTTCCCCATCTTCAAACACTAGAGAAGGCTGGGTGGCCACGATTCGATTCGCTGTCTCACCTGGAATGAGAGCAACGGTGAAAAACTGATTATCGACAGACCCCCAACTCACAGGAGTATCACCATAATTAAAAAGCGCTCGGGGCGTCCCCGGAAAACAACCGAGGGTCCGATTGGCAAACCAACTTTCCTTAACCCGCTCGATATCAGCACCATCGTGGTACATCATGCCCATTAAGATGCCGTTGTCTGAAGCCGATAATGGCGTAGCCGTCCCGACAGCCCAATACTGAGATGGAACGCTGAGTGGACCGTCGGTGGTGTTGACGATCCTTGTTTTTGCGTGAACGAGATAGTTCGTCCCCAACTCAAACTCTTTTTCAACCCGAAGCCCATTCTCGAGATCCAATGTCATCTTGACGATATCAGATTCCTCACTAATCGAGTATCCCTTGAGAGGCTCAGAATCACCAATCCGAAGGCTTAATATCGAATTCGAAGACCAAGGATTGAGCTGAACAAAGGATTCTTCCTCCTCTTCGTCTGACTCCGATTCGGTACAGCTCGTGTCATTCGGGTATCGCTTTAAATCAACCAATGCGATTCCCCCACCCGCGTTGCTAAATCGATAGCGGGCGAGATCATTCTCCAGCACCAGTTCGGTCGACTCGAAGGAAGGCGCCGGTGCGATGACGGCAGCGGGAACAGCACCAGCTTCAGGGCTGGGAGCTTCATTCCCCGAGTCGACTTGAATAGCCGGAACCTCGGCTAATGACTCAGCACCGATTTCAGTCAGCGCTCCACTGAGTTCATTTGTGCTCTGAATCGTCCTCCTCTCATCGATGGGATACAGAAAATTGTTCACAAAGGGCCCCCAAGCAAGGAGAACCACAAAGGAGAGAGCAAAAATGACTAAGGACTTTCTATCCATACTAATGAATCAAAACAAGAGAAGCGTACAAGGGATCAAACACAAACCAGCGCTCGAAGATCGGGAATCCTTAGGACGGTCAGGGAACGTCTCAGGGACAGGGTCGTTGCCACAACCGCCCCATGGGTGACAGCGGCAAAGACGGCAAAGAGCAAGCCAACTCCCACGAACTGAACCGAACCTCCGAATGGCTTGAATGGCATAACTAGAACAAGAGGGCTCATACCGACACCGGCCTGCCGCCCCCAAGAGAACATTCTTAACCGGAGAAACGACAATCTGATAAAGTCGAATCGGCAGCACAAGAGTCTCTCGAACCAATCTCACGATGAAGGTTTTAGGACCTTAGCGTCCCGCAATAGACGTCTAAGCTCTTGATTCACAGCTACTTGAGATGCTTTCGATATGAATTTCCGAGCAACAAGAATCACATCAATCGGCTCAGCAATCTGATGTTGAAAATGTCGGAATGCCTCCCGCAACCGCCTTCGCGTCCTCGATCGGACAACCGAACAACCTACTCGTTTGCTTACAACAACCCCTAAGCGAGAAAAGGACCGCTCAGTCGACGGCCTCCAATTCATGATCATTGTACGCGAAAAAGCTCGGTCACCCGAGTTCTTGAGAGATGAAAACTCTGTCTCTTATACACATCTCCGAGCCCACGAGACCTCTCTACAT
>CAJXVR010000123.1 GCA_913061285.1 uncultured Verrucomicrobiota bacterium
CGATTTGGCTCCGCAAAGAATCGCAGAAATTCTCAAGCTTTATCCGTCAACAAAATTATCTAACCGCTTCGCCCATTTTGGTTGATTTCTTATATGGTTTGTTTTTTCAAACAGGCTCTGAGGGAAATCATCGACACGAGTTCTTTGATGCGAATGGGCCTCTTCGTGGGTACAAGCGAGACCTCTACGAAGGAGGAATCCGCGTGCCGACTATTGCGAGGTGGCCTGGTGTTGTTGCGGCGGGGAGCACGAGCGATGAACCCCTGGCGTTTTGGGATTTTTTGCCAACCGCCTGTGAATTGGCCGGTGTTGCTGTGCCGGGACCGACGGATGGCATTTCGTTTGTACCACTACTGAGAGGCGGGCCTCAAGAGCATCACGAATTTCTCTTCTGGAAATACAATGATAAGCTCGCAATTCGTCAGTCTAATTGGAAAGCGGTCAAGCCAGGCAGGAATGCGTCATGGGAACTGTATGATTTAGAGAACGACATTGGAGAGACGAGAGATCTCTCTGGTCGTGAAGGGGATCGATTGAGTGCCCTCATCAACTTGGCTTCGTCGGCGCAGGGGCAGCGCTGATTGGGTTGCTTTTTCTAGAGCTTCTTTCGAACGAGCGAACCTCGTGAACGGTGGGGATGGTTTCTCGCTCGCGTTCTCCAAAAAACTGACCTCGGTTCGGGCCCTTTCATGGGGGGATGAAGCTTCATCCTATCTTGAAAAATTTTCTTTCTGCGTCCCTGTGATAGGCACGATTAAGTGCCCTTCGTTCGTTTAAGAACTTCGTTTGATCTTTATTGAGGAGGACTGATCTACAAGGGGGCTCGACTTACGGTTTCGGTACATTGTTCGTTGAGAAACGTTACGAACGGAACAGGGTAAGGTCGCTTTGTGTTGGAATGTGTTTTTCCGATTTCGGATTGATTTTTTTTCAGGCCTAGTTCTTCGGGGTTTTATTGGGTTTTCTTACGGTTTTCATTCGTCTGAGCGTTGGGCGTTAGGGGGATTAATTTCCGAGCGGCATCGCTTGGCAAGCCGGTTGCTCTATGGGGTTCAGATGTCGAGGGGATTCGATGGAACGAACTTAACCTAGAAAACGTTTATGAGAAATAAAGTTACCTATTTGAAATTGTTGGCTGCCCTGCAGGTCTCAATGATTCATTTTGAGGCTGAAGCACAACCGACGGACTCGCTAGCAATTGAACAGGCTGTGGAGTTGAGATTCAAGACCAGCAAGGGGAAAATCTACACGCTGGAGGGATCAGATGACTTTGATCAATGGAGGGCGATCGGAGGAACGGGCTACGGGAACGGGCGCATTCAAAAACATTTCCTGTCAGTGGGCGATGCTAATCAGAATTTGAAATTCTTTCGCCTTAACGTTTCCGACAACGCGGAATCTGGATTTGCTCCGGTCTCACTCGCGGGGACTCGCTTCATATTGAACACCGGAGGGTTTCCTCTGTCCGTTGACTTCCTGGCGGACGGTCTTGCCGAACGCGCCAGTGCCAACGGGATGGATGCCGTCGCTTTTCAGTATTCGAAGACTAGTGAGGACAAGGGAATATTAGAAATTGAGGATGGAACGAGACGACTCGTCTATAGCCTCGAGTTTACCGGGGCTGAGGCTGGAGCGTTTCGCTTGGAAACGATGCTTGGGGATAGAATTGATGACATTGATGTGGGAACCTTCACGCTTCAATCGGCGGTCAATTTGCCGCCGGTCCCAGGGGGGAGCGAGCTTCCTCCGGTCGCTTCGGTGCCTCATGCTGGATTGGCTAAAAGTGATCTTAGCGGCTTGAGTTTCGTCTTTAATGATGGAGGAGAACCAATCTGGGTGCAATTCGAGGACGCACAGAAGGGGCGCGTCATTGACGATGATGAGATTGAGTCGTTTGTCTACCGGATTGAGGACGTCACTGAGGCAGAGCAAAAACTTCTTATCGATTTTGGCGATGATTACCGACTTGAGCTGAATCTTGCATACTCGGGCGAGTGTTCCGGAACCTACATTATGCATGAGATCGAGGGGGGGGATCTGGAAGATGTAGATATGGGAACGTTTAGTGTCTCAACCGAGCCAATCGATGTTCCCGATGACAAAGATGGCGATCATGACGGCGACGACGATGATGACGAAGATGGTGATCATGACGGCGACGACGATGATGAAGACGGGGATCATGATGATGACGAAGATGGGGATCATGACGGCGACGACGATGATGAAGACGGGGATCATGATGATGACGAAGGTGGCGATCATGACGGCGACGATGATGATGAAGACGGGGATCATGACGGCGGCGAAGACGGCCATAGTGAAGGTGGGGATGAGTATCCCATTGTCGCGATTCTCAGTGGGAGTGATAGGTCCGAGAAGCTTCAGGGTTTTGAATCTGATGACAGCGTAACGGGAGGCGCTGGAGCGGATCTGTTTCCGTTGACCGTGGGAACTGATGTGATCACTGATTTCAATCCCCTCGAGGATATGATTGATGTTGGTGATTTTGCCCGGGCGTCCGATGGATTCGAAACGCTAACGAGTCTAGCCAGCCTTGCTTCACATTCAGCAGAGATCACTGATGAATCAGGAAACCCTTCGATAGTGATTGATGTAGATGGCACGGCGGGTAACTCGAGCACAACCTTGCTTGGTGTCACACTCGCGGACCTTAATGAGGCGAATGTTTTCTTTGGGTTAGGAGCTTCGCCGATTCCTCCCTTGGTATTCACTCACATAGCGGAGATTCTGGTTACCTTCTCGAGTGGCGATGTCTTGCTATTCCCTGCGCATGACCTTGAGCATCATCCCGTCGAGGGACAATTGATCTCCTTAGGAATCGGAAAGGACTAGAAATTGTTCTTCGAGAGAGCACTGCTATTACCGTAATCATCAAACAGGGCCGCTTTACTGCGGTCCCGTTTGTTGTTCTGCGCCCGGCTTTTCTTCTGAGGACCGAGCTAGAAAATCAGGCCTCAGTGTGACGAGTTTGCTTGTCTTTTTCATTTGGAGACTCGACTGTCTTGGGCAATTAAATTCTATGCTAACGATTGAAAAATATTCTTTTGGCGTCGGGGATCGATTTGCTCATCAAGCGAAATCACAGCTAGCGGGCTGTGTTCAGGCACTCGAGAAAGGTGTCGAAGTGGTGCCGGTTTGGAACAAGTCACATCGCGAACACACAACAATCGGGTCGGAGCCCAGTAGCGTTCGGCAGGCGGCAGATGCAGCTGTGGCCTCTCTCGGGTGGACGAAGTCCCACTATGTGGATGCGGACCATATCAATATGGGGAATGTCGAAGGGTTCTTAGCCCATAGTGATTTTTTTACTATTGATGTCGCGGATGGAATCGGTGCGTCTCCAGAAGGGAGCGCCGTGAGTGATTTTCTTTCCAAACATCCAGAACTCGTGGGAAACATCGCGATCCCTGGTATTGCCGAGCCCTTTGAAACGACCGAAGCCTACGTCACTGAGGTGGCTGCTAAATACCTTCAAGCGGTCAAGGATGCAGGACAGATCTATCGTCATATTCTCGAGAAAAAGAACGGCACGCCCTTTGTTCCTGAGGTGTCTATGGATGAGACGGATTTACCGCAGACTCCCCCAGAACTACTGATCATACTTGCAGCTCTGGCGGATGAAGGGATTCCCTTACAAACCATCGCTCCCAAATTCACCGGACGGTTTAACAAAGGGGTGGATTATGTAGGTGACGTTGCTCAATTCGAGAAAGAGTTTAATGATGATTTGGCAGTTATTGCCTTTGCGATCGGGAAATACGGCTTGCCCGCAAACCTGAAGCTTAGTGTTCATTCGGGAAGCGATAAGTTTTCGATCTACGCTCCTATTCATCGAGCTCTTAAGAGGACTGGCGCCGGGCTCCATCTAAAGACAGCCGGGACGACTTGGTTGGAAGAGATTATTGGCTTGGCTGAGTCGGATGGTGACGGTTTGGTTTTGGCAAAGGATATTTACGCGGAAGCGATTGGAAATGTGGAGGCACTCTGTGCGCCTTATGCGGCAGTGATTGATATCGACCGTGGCCGTCTTCCATCCGCTGATGATGTGCGCGGCTGGAGTTCAGCTCAACTCGTTGCCGCCATTCGTCATGTGCCTGACTGCCCGGAATTCAATGAACACATGCGACAGCTCTTACACGTTGGCTACAAGATTGCGGCGAAGATGGGAGATCGGTACATCGGTCTCCTCGAAGGGTGTGAGGAAACTATTGCTAAGAATGTTACATTGAACCTATACGATCGACACATCGTGCCTCTCTTTATTGGAGAGTAGTCTTCGGGGGCCACTTTTTCGGTGGTCAAACTACCCAAACTGTCGACTTCACTTTTCGACTCAGGTGTGCTCTTCTCGAGGCATGAACCTGAGTCGATTTTTTTTAACTCTCGTCGTCGGACTTTCTGTGTCGGCATCAATTCCACTTCTTGGGGGAAAGGTTTCCCACCGAGTGCTTACCCAAGGAAATGGGAAATTGGCTATCGTTGGCACTAACGGTGAGATTGAATGGCAAATGCCTTGGGGGGGGATTCACGATGTGCATCAGTTGCCGAATGGTCACATTATGGTGCAGGAAAAAATGCGCGAAGTCGTCGAGATAGATCCGGATACGAAGGAGGTTGTTTGGCGCTACGACAGTTCGAAGCGAAATGGAAATGCCGGGCAGCGAATTGAGGTGCATGCGTTTCAGCCCTTAGCGAATGGAAATATTATGATCGCTGAATCTGGACCCGCACGAATAATCGAGATCAATCGAGCGGGAGAGATTCAGAAAGAGGTGATGCTTAAGGTTCTGAAGCGTAATCCTCATACAGATACCCGTTTGGCGAGAAAGCTAACCAATGGGAATTATCTGGTGTGTCATGAATCCGATGGGACAGTGCGTGAATATCGGGAATCAGATGGAGCCGTTATTTGGGAATTCGAAGTGCCAATGTTTGGGAAGGAAGAGAAGCGAGGGCACGGCTTGGAGGCATTCGGGAATCGCTGTTTTTCTGCGTTGCGATTGGTGAATGGGAACACCTTGGTAGCAACTGGTAATGGCCACAGTGTGTTGGAAGTGAACCCCGAGAAGGAGCTTGTCTGGCAATTGCATCAGGATGAGCTGCCCGGAATTCGCTTTGCTTGGGTGACCACGCTTGAAGTCTTACCTAATGGCAACTACGTCATTGGAAACTGCCATGCGGGTCCCGGCAATCCGCTCCTGGTCGAAGTAGAACCAAGGACGAAGAAAGTGGTGTGGACCTTCGATCAATTCGAACGTTTTGGAAATTCAGTGCCGAACTCTCAATTGTTGGATGTCGCTGGCAAGTCGCTTCGGTAGTTTTAATCGGAGTTGAAGACTGTTGTGAAGACGGCAAAGCGCTTGTTGGTTGTTTGCATTCTCCTGATCGGTTTTCAGGGCTTTGCCATTGCCTGTTCATGTCTCCAGCCACCCCCACCGGTGACGGCTGCGAGTGAATCGGATGCTGTGTTTGTCGGAACGGTACTGTCTGTGACGTCAACGAATCCGTCAGAGCGTTTCGCTTCGCTAAAAATCGATCTTGAAGTATCCGAGGTGTTCAAGGGGCTGCAGGGCGATGGAATTCTCGTTAGTGTGTTCACAGGCTCAGACGGTGCCTTGTGTGGCTATTCCTTTGAGGAAGGGGTATCCTATTTGGTGTATGCCCACCGAAACGATGGACAGCTTTGGACGGGGATTTGTGATCGGACGCGGACTCGGGGAAATGCTGACGAGGACCTTCAAGCGTTACGAGTCCAGACTATCGGCCTAGAGCTGAATGTCGAAGTAACGAATCAGCAATTACAGTTTTCTATCCAGGGCGGAAAATCGCGTGCGTTCTACTTGGAAGCCTCTAGTGACTTCGTGGAGTGGAGGATTGTTCAGGAGGTAACACCCGACGCAGCGCTGTTTGTTGTTAAAGATCATTACCCTACTAGCGGTAGTCGGCGATTTTTCCGTTTGCGGGAGCGATTGGCTTCTCAGGGGGTGTTTGGACTGAGTTTGTTTTTACCTGGAGCTTGTTTGGAAGATCCAGAGCGCCCAGGCGAGTGTTTGAATCAACCCTTTCCAGGGAGCAATTCATATGAAGTTCGGAGAGTTTCTGATTCAACGGGCTCTGAAATTGAAGACCCTGTTGTGGCGGCGTTTGTATCCAGCGATGATCTGACCACTGTGACACTACCGGTCGCTTTTTCGTCCGTCCTTGATTCTCAACAAGTCTCGGAAGACTTGCGGCAGCTGCTCGCTGTGGAAGGGTTTACTTTCTCTGAGAGTGCCCGTATTCAGGTGCGATCGCTAGGCCGATCTTGGCTCCTCATCGATTCGACGGATCAGCAAGTCTTGTTCATCTCGAAAGAGAACCAGTCCTTGACTGTTGTGAGAACGGGGAGTTTTCGTGTTGCGCTACCGGTAGGCGATTTTTGTGTTTGGAGCTTTTTCGGATGTGATCGCCAGATCAGTGTCTCGGAGGGGGAGTGGCAATTCCAAATCCTTCAAGTGACACTCCCCTAGTTATGGTCGGCGGGGGGCTCCCGTTGACGACGGCTCTTACTTTTTTTAAAATTAACTGAATGTCAGAGGAAATGGTAGAATCGTTCCGGTCTTCGTCAGCCTGTTGTCTTGGTCTGTTGCTTTTTTGCTGCTTCGTTCCCCAGCGGAACACCTTGGCTGATGATTGGCCCCAATGGCTGGGAGAACACCGTGATGCTGTCTGGAGGGAGTCCGGGATCGTTGACTCGTTTCCGGCTGGCGGATTGCCGGTCATATGGCGCAGCGAACTGGGTGGGGGATATTCTGGGCCAGCAGTCGCGGGGGGGCGTGTGTTTGTGATGGATCGCCAAGCGGCGGCTTATGACTCGAGCACGGCTCCGAAAGGAAACCCGAATTTTGTTCGCGTAACGCTACCAGGCACCGAGAGGGTGCTGTGTTTGGATGAGAAGACGGGGCGTGAGATTTGGACCGTCGAATATGGAAGCCTCTATTCCACGGCGTTTCCCTATGCGATTGGTCCTCGGTGTACGCCAACGGTGGATGAGGATCGTGTTTATACCCTGGGGGCGGAGGGACATCTTAAGTGTCTTGAGGTGAATACGGGTCGTGAGATCTGGGGACTCGATTTTCGTCAAAGCCATCAAGTGAAGGTTAATGATTGGGGCTTCGCGGCGCATCCCCTTATCGATGGCGATCGATTGATCTGTATGGTAGGCGGTGAAAACTCGGCCGTTGTGGCCTTTGACAAGTTTACGGGAAAAGAATTGTGGCGGGCAGGTTCAGCGGAGGATCCGGGATATTGTCCTCCGGTTATCTATACGATCGGGGGCAAGCGACAGCTGGTGACCTGGGACAGTAAGGATTTGAATGGTATCAATCCCGAAACCGGGGCGATCTATTGGCGCGTGCCGTTTCCTCCTACGTATGGGATGTCCATTGGGATGCCTCGAATCGAAGGGCATCGCTTGTTTTTGATGTCGTTTAGTCGTATCTCGGGGATGGTAGAGGTATCGATGGATGGTGTCTCTGCTGAGCTTAAGTGGCAGGGAGGCACGAAATCCGGTGTTGCTGGGGTTCTCAATACGGCTTGGATCGAGGATGGCCATATTTATGCCTCTGGACATCGGGGAGAATATCGCTGTGTTAGTTTGGCTACCGGGGAACGCCGCTGGAGTAGTGATCAGCCCAACCGAAACACCGCTGGTCAGCGGGCTTCTGCTTGGCCCAATACCTTCACGGTGAAACACGAGCCGAGTGGGCGCTTCTTTTTGGCCAATGATCATGGAGAATTGATCTTGGCTGATCTCTCGCCGGATGGCTATTCAGAGCTCTCGCGTACTGCTCTGCTAAAACCAACCCATCTGGTTGGTGGTCGGTATCTCGTGTGGTCGCACCCTGCGTTTGCGAATCGCAAGGTGTACGTCAGAAACGATGAGGAGATCGTCTGTTTCGATTTGGCAGCGAAGTAGTGAGCGTTCTTCGAGCGATGGCTAGTCGAAGTTCATTGCATCAAGAATGTTGGAGCGTTCATCGGTCCAAAGTGGGGTGTTGGGTGGCGTCTCGAGGGGGAGCCATCGATCATCCTTTCTGAGTTTGTCGAGCGATGTTGGGTTTCTGGTGACGGCGACCCAGTGGGAGGGATCTTTTCCTAGCTCAGCACTTTCATGAGGATCGTTCCAGGCGAGGGATTGCAATTGAAATTCGTCGATAAGACGGGACAGTGCGGGAGCGAGATTGAGAGTTCGGTTCGAAATGTGAAACGCTAACAATCCATCATTCGCTAGTTTGCTTAGGTAAAGTTCGACGGCTTCTTTGGTGAATAGGTGCATTGGAATCGAGTCCGAACTAAAGGCGTCCAGGAGAATGAGATCGAACGAATGTTCGGCCTCGTTCGCGAGTTGGACTCGTGCGTCTCCTGCCTTAATTCGAAAAGAACCTGCTTTTGAATTTGAAATGTAGCTGAAGTAGCGCGAGTCCTTGGCGAGTTGAATGACGAGGGGGTCGATTTCGAATACTGACCAGGACTGATGGGCTTCTGCATAGTAGAGCATTGAACCAGCTCCCAATCCGACGAGTGCGACTGAGGACTGCGATTCAATTTCCTCGTATTGCTTGAAGATTCTACGAAGCGGGCCAGCGGTATGATAGTAGGAGAGAGGGAGTTGATCGTGGCCTTTCTCGATTGATTGACGTCCGTGTATGGTGTTTCCGTGAATGAGTCGTTTTGTCAGACCATTGGGATCGAGTGTGATTCGGGATTGGCCGTAGAAATTGCGGTCTATGAAGAGCGTCTTTCCATGAGCATCCCCTCGCCATGCGTTGAGAGCGAAGAGACAGGTGAGGACCGCAGTCAGGCGAATCGGCGTTCTGCCTCCTAGGAAGGCGCCTGCAAGGGTGATGCCGATTATGGGATTGGGAAACTTGTTGAATGGCCCGAGAAAAGCAATTGATCGGGAAGCTGCGAAGCAGGCGAATAGCAGGAGGCCGAGAAAAGAGCTTCCCCATCCGAGAGACCTCATCATTGGCGTCGGTCTGGATGGTTCGGTTCGGCCGCTGATCAGACAAAGTGCCAAGATTGTCAGAGGATATTCCCAGATGCGATCGAACACAATCGGGGCCACAAAGGTGTGGGAAACGCCTGCAGCCACGCCCCCAACAGAAATCCAGAGATAAAAGGCTGTGATGTGGGCTGCCCGAGGGCGGCTGGTTGCGAGCTTACGGTGAATGAGCAAACAGGAGAAAAAGACGAGGCTAAGGTGGATTCCGGTGACAAGCCAAGCTGGATCGGTCGCGCTGGAAAATATCTGAAAAAGCACGGCCATGATCGCTATGAGGGTCAATTCGGCGGCTCGGGAGCAAAGGCTCAAAGGTCGTTTTGCGAATGCGAGAATGTAGGTGATCAAAAACACGGCGAGCGGAAGGACTCCCATTAAGGGCGCATTCATTACATTGGTAGTTAGAAACGTGGTTGCCCCGATCATAACGCTTGATCCTAGAAAGGCGTAGCCGAACCATTTGATTGGGGATGCTTGTCGTTCGGTCGGATGGGAGCTGCCTAATGGGGGTAACGAGGAGGTGTTCCTTCCGCCTTGTGCCAAGGAATAGCAGGTGAAAGCGAGAAAACACAATAGGGTGAAGCCAATGCTCCAATACTGGAATTGAAAAGAAAGGCCTAGGTACGACTCGGTGAATAGGGGGAACGCTAGGAGTGTTGCGAGACTGCCGACGTTGCTTGCCGAGTAGAGGAAATAGGGATCGTTAGCATCGGGGACTTGGCAGTGTCGGTACCACGATTGAAGGAGGGGAGAGGTGCTGCTCACGAGAAGGCATGGGAGGCCGATACTCGTGATCAAGCCCAGCCAGAGCTGTCCTGGGATTCGCTCTGGGTGATTGGTTGAAACGGAAACAGCGAGATCGAATCGGTCTTGAGGAAGGAACACTAAGATAGCCGTGGCAAGCAGACCGAAATGGACGAGTGCTTGGTGGCGAAGAGAAACCTTGGTGACAAGCACATGCGCATAAAGGTAACCAAGCAGCAAGGTTGTTTGAAAAAAGACAATGACTGTGTGCCAGATGGCTGGTGAGCCGCCCGTCGTGGGCAGGAGCGATTTTGCCACGAGTGGCTGAATCCAGAATAGCAGCGCTGCACTGAGGCCGAGCGTAAGGGCGAAGAGACTTGTGGTCCGAGAGAGACCGGGCTGTTGCTCGTACTTCGGCACGACTATTTCTTAGGCAGAGCGTGCGCGACCTAGCTTTGAGGTTCTTGATCTCGGGGTTTGCTCACTTCCGGCGGGGCGGAAGACTTCAAAGCCTCTCTAGCGGCGTCGTTTTCACTTCGGCGCTGCCGAAGCCGAATAACCCATAGGTCTAAGGCTGCTGTGAGCATCGCGAGGAGGGTGAAGACGAAGCACGTTATCCAGTAGATGAGATAGGTGAGTCCGTTCAGGTGGGCGCTTAGCAGCGTCTGCCCCCAGATCACCATGCCGATTGCCACGATGAGGTAGAATAGGCCAAACCATCGACGGCGTCTGTCTGCATTGGTCCACTTCATGGAAAGATGATCCGAATCATGGTCCACTCGGTCGGTCGCGGCGAGGAAATTCAGTCTCTGTTGGCAAGTTTGAAACGGAACTTAGCCGGTGGTGTTTTTGGGCTTTTTATCGAAGCGAATCCGGGGCAAAGTCTGTAGCTGTGGAAAGGGAACAAGAATCTTGGTGTCGAGATGAAGGACGGAGCTCTTTGGGGAGCTCGCTATGGATTATTGGAATCATTTCGATGAATTTTATTGTTGGTTGTGGAGGGGATGATGCTTTGAGCGAGAAGTCTCCTGTTGAAACAGCTGAGGAGACCGCGACAGGTGATGGCAATCCCTTGACCGCGCCTGTGGATTATCTTGGGGCCGTGAACCAGGCCCAAAAATCGTCAGCGAACAAGATAAGTCTCCTTGGAATTCAGCAAGCGATTCAACAGTTTCAAATCGTCGAAGATCGGCTCCCTCGAAGTTTAGATGAGGTCGTTTCTTCGGGCTACATCTCTCGATTACCGGAAATGCCGCGAGGGCAAATACTCCGCTATGATCCTCAAACGGGGACTGTGAGCAGCCATATGGGTGGCGTGGGGCAGTAGTCTTCCAGGGGGGCTGGATTCCCTCAGTCGTCTTCTTTCCTTTCGTTTTTTCTCGTCAAAGCCTTCAGGAACAGGCAGAAATTTCGGCTTTTCAAGTCATGAACGAGCAAATTGTTATCCTAGATTTTGGCTCGCAGTATACGCAGGTCATCGCCCGGCGTATTCGTGAATGTGCTGTCTATTCGACGATCCTTCCCTTTGATACGCCAGCGAAGGAGATAAAGAAGCTGGCACCCAAAGGGATTATTTTGTCCGGTGGGCCAGCAAGTGTCTATGATAGCGAGGCGCCCAAGCCCGATCGGAAGATTTTTAGTTTAGGTGTTCCTGTCTTGGGTATCTGCTACGGGCTCCAAGTCATCGGGCATTTTCTTGGTGGAAAAATTGAGCGAGGGCTCAAGCGAGAATTTGGAAAGGGAACCTTGCGGGTTAAGAAAGCCTCGCCTCTCTTTCGAGGGCTGGCGAAGTCGATGCAAGTTTGGAACTCCCACGGTGACAAATTGACTCAACTGCCCAAAGGGTTCACCCCGGTGGCGGTCACTGAGAATTCTGATTTTGCTGTGGTTCAGGACCTGAAACGGCAGATCTTTGGGCTTCAATTCCATCCCGAGGTCGTCCACACGCCTAAGGGAATGACTCTGATCCAGAATTTTGTTTATCGCATTTGTGGATGTGGGAAGCGCTGGACAATGCGGAAATATGTCGAGCAGGCGGTTGAGGAAATTCGAGTTCAAGTAGGCGATGAGAGGGTTATTTTGGGCTTGAGCGGGGGGGTGGATTCAAGTGTTGCAGCTGCCCTCATTCATAAGGCAATCGGAAAACAGCTGACCTGTATTTTTGTTAACAACGGTCTTCTCCGGGCGAATGAAGATACGGCTGTGCGCGAGCTTTTTGGGCGCAATTTCGACATGCGATTGCAATACGAGAATGCTTCGGCTGAGTTCCTTAAGAAGCTCAAGGGCGTTACGAATCCCGAGCGAAAACGGAAGATAATTGGAGGCACCTTTATCAAAGTTTTCCAGGCCGCGACGAAGCGGGCAGGAAAAGCAAAGTTCCTGGCGCAGGGAACCTTGTATCCCGATGTGATTGAATCCGTTCCGATTGCCGGAAATCCAGCTTCGATGATCAAGAGTCATCATAATGTTGGTGGCCTACCAAAGAACATGAAGTTTGAGTTGCTTGAGCCGCTCAAGTGCTTGTTTAAAGATGAGGTGCGATTGCT
Organism: uncultured Verrucomicrobiota bacterium; assembly: GCA_913061285.1. Taxonomy (GTDB): domain Bacteria; phylum Verrucomicrobiota; class Verrucomicrobiia; order Limisphaerales; family AAA164-E04; genus UBA2970. Next base: position 12,358 of record CAJXVR010000123.1, read on the forward strand.
AGGTGAAGAGTTGGGCTTGCCAAAGGAAGTAGTACAGCGTCAACCGTTTCCTGGGCCCGGTTTGGCGGTGCGAATTCTCGGGGATGTGACGAGAGAACGGCTTCGGATCCTAAGAGAGTCAGATTCCATCGTTGTGGAAGAGATGAAGAACAACGATTGGTATTACAAGATTTGGCAGAGTTTCGCGGTATTGCTCCCTATTCGGAGTGTCGGCGTCATGGGCGATGTGCGGACCTACGAGTATACGATTGCTCTGAGAGCGGTCGAGTCGAAGGATGGAATGACCGCTGATTGGGTGAAGCTTCCCTATGATCTGTTAGAACGAATCTCCAATCGTATTATCAACGAGGTAAAAGGGGCTAATCGCGTTTGTATGGATATCTCTAGCAAGCCGCCTGCGACGATTGAGTGGGAGTAGGGTTTCTATTCTGCTGTATTCGAAGCCGTAGGAGCTTGGATCGCTCGGAAAAAGCGTTGGGTGTTTTCTTGATCGAAGGGCACTGAGATTTTCTGGTGAGTTTCTGTTTCGGAAAGGGAAATGAGCTTTGTTCTTTCCCACGTTGCCAGGTCATGGCTTTCCTCGATCCAATAACTCCTACTAGCCTTGCCGGAGAGGTCGAGTTCAGGTTCGAGTTGACCCAGCGTCCAAACTTGAATTGAGAGCTGAGGTGCTTCCACTTTGGGGCTCCAAACCCGTAGCATCCCGTCGTTTCGGCCAATCGCGACGGCAAGAAGGCCACCTGCAAGGGGAACGGAGGCCGGGTTGCTCGAAAGTTGAGCTCCGATGGGGAGATCCAAGACGACGCTTGCTCCTTCTTCCGTATGTTGGATGCCGTTTAAGACCGTTCGACGATTATTGGGGAGTAGCACGATCGGGTGGGGCGTTCCGAGGAACCTTCCGCTAACGTTTAAATCGAGATTTCGCGAGCGAATCACATGGGAGGTAAAACCAGGGATTGAGGCCACAAGGTCGAGCCGGTTCTCAGTCCAGCGAAAGAATTCAACGGTTCCTCCAATGTGAGGGGTTTTAACGGCGGATAGCTCAATCTCTCCGTTCGGGCCATAGCGTGCCACTGCCATTTGATTTCTCCAACGAAATCCTCTGCCGATACCCGGGCCTTCGGCTGCAATGGTTCCGTCTTCATGGTAAACGACAATCTTTCCTCCGTCGGTGTGCGAGGAAAGGGTGACGATGAGCTCGCGTTCGGAGTCCCCGTTGAGATCCATCCAAATGGGTGCGATTCCTTCGATGACCCAGGGGGAAGGTATTTCTATCGTTCGGATGATCTGAGGAGAGGGTGTTGTTGTAATTAGGGTGATTCCGGCTGCCTCGATCGCGTCTCCGAGGACTCCGTGCTGGTAGCGGCTCGTAGGCTTCGTGAGGACTGCAAGCCTGGTTCCACCATCGGTGATCAATCGAGCATCGGGCAGTGCGTTGATGGGCAGTGTCAATGTCGAATTCGAGCCTTCGATAACAAGATCGCCGTCGATTGTAAGGAATGCAATCCGATCGCTGTTGTCCAATCCGATCGCATGGGAGAACTGGGAAGCTTCCGCTTTTGGATGGATGAGGTTGGGGTGCCCATTCTGGATTTGCAGGATTGGAGGCATGCCGCTCGGTAGGCTCTTGGGGAGGATTGGAACTCGGTTCCAACGGTTCTGATCAGTCTTGATCGCTTCGACCGTCCCGTCTGCCTGAACGGCGACCCAAAGCGCCCCGTCCTCGAATGCTGCGCCAACGAGCCAGATTGGAGGGCCGTTGAGTGGGATGTCGAGTGGTTTCGAGATGCCGATGTTGGCTTCACCTTGGACGATCCGATTGCCGTCCGCCTGGTGATGGGTATATCCCACCTTTGACGGCTGTTGAGCGACAAGCATTGGTTCGGAGCCTGTCGCTATAAGAAACCCGAAAAGACTAGCGAGGAATTTGCTGAGCTTGGCTTGATGACGAGGCAGGGCATTGAAGTGGCATTGTCTTCGGAATCGTGAGAGTGGCGTAGAGTGTAGAGAGGGGACTCTCGATGGGAATCTGGGGAACATTAGTCTTTGCGCGTGGTTGAAGATCGCTCAAGTCGCCTGTCTTTGAGCCTGGACAAGGGATGCGTCTTTGCTTGTTAGCTTATAACGATTGCATTATCCCAGCAAGATCTGCCAGTATCAGGGCAGTAGCCAAGTAGTAATTGCCGGGGCAAGCGATTGTAGGTTGCTCAAGTTGCTTTGATTGGCGCTCCGCCTTGGCATGAGAAGCAGCAGTGGAGAATTAGAACGGTATAGGCTAGCTTAGTTAAGAGGTGAAAATTCTTGTTGGAGACGATGATCGAGTGAACCAGCTCGTACTTCAGGGGATGCTGAAGAAGTTGGGGTATGAGTGTACCGTTGTTGGGATGGGGAAAGACGTTGTTGCCCATGTCTCTCGCGAGCCTGTCGATCTCATTTTTCTAGATGTTCAAATGCCTGATATCAATGGGTTTGATGTCGTTCGAGAGATAAGAAAACTTCCTGGAATTTCAGAGGCCTCTCCAAAAATCGCGTTCGTTTCGGGGCACGACGCGTGTGATTTTCGGCAAGAGCTTGACGAGTTAGAAGTCACCTTGTTCTTGACGAAACCCGTGACCGTCGACGGGGTGCGGAAGATTGTGGAATCCTGATTCCCGCTTCGCTAACAGACCAAGGAATGCCCGTTTGTTACTGCGACGGGGTTGATGGTTGGATCAGTGAGGGTTGAGAAGAAATTCGGGTGGGGCTGGGATTGTAAGTAGCCAACTCTTCTTCTCCCTTCTCTTTGCCGTCAAGCCCTCCTGTAACAACGACCCAAGCGGTTCTCAGTAGGATTCCAATATCGAGAACAAGTCCCATGTGCTTGAGATAGTAGAGATCGAACTCAGTCTTCCTCCACGCGTCTTCAACCGTAGCACCGTAAGGATACCGAACTTGAGCCCAGCCGGTTAGCCCTGGCTGAATCATGAGGCGTTCTTTGTAGTAGGGAATCTGTTGGGCGAGATCATCCACGAATTCTGGGCGCTCCGGCCTTGGACCCACAAGGGACATTTCCCCCTTTAGAACGTTGATAAACTGCGGGACTTCGTCAATTCGATATTTCCGTAGGATTGCTCCAACTTTCGTGACCCGTGGGTCGTTTTTCTGTGACCAAACGGCCCCATCCTGTTCGGCATTAACCACCATGCTGCGCAGCTTTACGATTTCAAAGACCCTTCCGAAACGGCCTACGCGAACTTGGCGGTAAAATATGGGGCCTCTGGAGCTGAGCTTAATGGCGGCGATTGCGAGGAGAAAGACTGGGCTGAGAACGGCAAGGCAAAGCAATGAGAACGCCACATCGAAGACCCGTTTTATCTTCTTGATATAGAACATGGTGGGTGCCGAACTGGCTGATAGCAACCATTCGGGAGTGATTAGCTCGAGCGGGATGGTGCCATGCATTTCTTCGTAGAGCATGTGCAGCGGCGTTACCGTGATTCCGGAGTAGCGGAGTTGGGAAAACACTTTGGTGAACATTGTGTCTGATAGGGATTTCTGGGTGCAGAGCACGCGTTCGACTCCATGTTGCTGGACGATCGTTGCCAGATGCTCTACGTCGCCTAGCATGGGAAGGTCCCCCGATGGGACGAATCCTTTTCGGTGTACGTAGCCAACGATATCAAGTTTTTTCTTCCAACTAGGCAGATTTGAAGCGATTTCAAGCTGATCAATCAGACTTGTGGCGATCAGTACGGTTCGCGGGCGATAGCGTGAAAGTTTACGCCGAATAAGGATGTGATGCCCTAGAATGGATAGATAGGCAAATAGGCAGCTCAAAGCCATCACGCCACGTCCGATTCGTCCCGAGAAATTGAGGTAAAAGAAGGAGGTCATCACGCCAATGACCCCGATAAAACAGGCCGCAAGAATGAGGGCTCGCTTTGACGTCGAGTCGGTTGCTCCTTCAGGAGAATAAAGGCCTAGAACGAAATTCACGAAGGTGAAAACAATTGCGCCCCCAATGATGCAAGGTAGGTAATAGGACAATTGCTGGATCCAATTTGCGTCGTGAAATCGTATCCACGTGCCAACGATAAACGACCATGAAAAGGCGAGGGCATCGATCATTCCACGCAGGAAAACCTGCTTTGGTTGATAAAACCCCGCCAACCCGTTTGGGCTCAAAGTTGACCGCGAGGGTGTATGTTTGGCATGCCGCCCTGACATAGAGACTACAATTAGTCTACGATAAGACGGAGTTTTCAAGGTTAAAAAGCTATAAACTCGACATATGTGTCGTTTTTGGCGTTTTTTGCGACATTTGCGTCTGCTTTTGGTCCTTGTCGCTCTTGTTTTGCGACGTGCTGTCCCGATTTGGTGAATTTCATTGTCGCTCAGGGTTTTGCTCACTCCAGGAGGGGGATGAAGATTCATTGCAGAACCACTGCAATCGACGTGGAGCATGGAGTGGGCCGGGCAAACTTAGACTGTTCTGAGCACAATTGAGTGGAGATTTTGGTCTAGTGGGCTAGACTCTGGCGCCTATGAAGATCGATTCGCATCAACATTTCTGGGAATACAATGCTGACGAGTATCCTTGGATGCAGGGGGAGAAGATGAATCCAATCAGGGGCGACTTTGGGCCGGCGGATCTTGAACGGCTTCAATCTAAAGTTGGGCTCGACGGATCGATTGCTGTGCAGGCGCGCCAGAGTATGAAGGAATCACGCTGGCTGCTCGAACTGGCAGAGCGGAACCCACGGATTAAAGGGGTTGTCGGGTGGGTTGATCTCCGAAGCGGTGATTTGGAAGCGCAGCTTGAAGAATTGTCGCCCAACAAGGCGTTCGTTGGCGTGAGGCATGTGGTTCATGATGAACCTGACGACCAGTTCATGTTGCGCCCGGAATTCCTACGTGGCCTCGGAAAACTCCATGGCTACGGGATGACCTATGATTTACTGCTTTTTCCCAAGCATCTCCCCGTGGCGGTTGACGTCGTGAAACGATTTCCGGAACAACCGTTCGTGCTCGATCATATAGCCAAACCATTGATCAAGGATGGGGGATTGAGCCCTTGGTATAAGGAGATCGCCGAGTTAGCGGCGTATCCGAACGTCTACTGCAAAGTCTCAGGAATGGTCACGGAAGCAGCATGGCGAGCCTGGAATAAGCGGGATTTCCGCCCTTATATGGATATTGTCTTTGATGCCTTTGGAGAGGATCGCTTGATGTTTGGATCCGATTGGCCTGTCTGTCTGTTGTCAGCCGACTACGATGAGGTGGTGCATTTGGTGACGGACTATGTGAAGGAGCGGGGGGAGGCGGTTCTTGAAAAGGTGATGGGTGCGAACGCGGCCCGGTTCTACGGTGTCTGAGCCGTTCGGCTTCAGGTAGACGCCGATCCTAGCCCCTGCGAATGGTGTCGTTGATCGATTGGGCGAATCGTTAGTTTGTCAAGATCGAGCCATTTCTGAAGGGGGACGTGGCTTTTCGATGATTTTCCACAGCCTCCTAAGCTCATCAATATTAGTATTCCGTGGAAGTCGCTTCCCGTATGCCAAACTACTGAACTGAAATCCGAGATCGAGGGCCGAGCCTCCGAGTTCTGGGTGCTGTCGAGCGAGGGTTCTAACACTTTCCATCGGGGTTTGATTTGCAGTGAAGGGGGTTCCTTGTTTTTCGGCCCACGACTCCAATGCCTCAAACGTGTAAGCCACGAGGGCCTTATTGGACCAGTCTTCTTCGCCGCGGGATCCAAACGGATTTCGAAAAGATTTGAAGGCCTTCTTGGGTTGGGACGAGTTCCTAGGGGCTCGGTTTCTTTTCGGGACGCTTCGAATTCTCGATGTGATTGTGCCCCGTAGGATTGCCATGAGCGCTTGATACATTGCGGAAAGGAGTGCAACGATCTGTTTGCGATAGTAAATGATGAGAAAGCAGGCAATGAGGATGATCAGAAGAGAGATGATTCCTCGAAGCAACGGGGTGCTTTGAGGCCTTTGAGTGGGAGATTTCTGGGTATCTCTAGGGAGTTTCTGACTTTCTTGAACCTCACTGGCTTCTTCATTCTTTGCAGTCTTGTCCAGCCGGTCACCTGCTTGGTCATTGGCTTCGACCCTGCTATCTGGCCGTGATTGCTCGCGGCCTTCTCCGGTGCCCGCTGGGTTGAACTTGAGTGCGAGGGCGCTTGCCTTTTGAATGGTGCGATCAATGGTTCCGGAAAGGCCTGCCCACGCTGCGCCAACGCCCGGTCGGGGTATGAACAATGCGATAAGAAGAATGAGCGCCGCGATTTTAGCGCCAGAGGTGAGCCACTTGGCCGCGATCCCACCGTGCATTTTTAGCGAGCGTTGACGTAAATATCGCCGTAATCCAAGGAAACTCGTCGAGAGCAACAATCCAGCTGCCGCGATCAAATAGGTGATGAGAAGGGGGAAGGCTTGAGTTTCGGATATATTTCGAGAACCCATCGCTATCTGTCCAAGCCCGAAGAGCGGCAATGTTGCGAGTGAGTAGTAAAGGACCCAGCGTCCGGGGGCGTGTTTTGTATCGTTTTCTTGGCTAGACCGTTTCTTACCTGCTTTGTTCGCTCGTCCTCTCCAGCCAGCAGTGGGGCTCTTCTCGAGTTTCCTGTTTGTGAGGCCAACATCGGTCGAATCTGTTTCGTCATCAATCAGGGTACAGTCTTTGACGAGCTTGTGTGAGGACCACCAAACGATTGAAAGCAGCACGATGCCGATCAGGTAGGCTGGATGGGTTCTAATGAGGAAGAGCCATGTGGCTGCGGCCAAACCGGCCCCATACACGGCTGCGTGTGTCGGGCTCTGTTCCATGCCAATGCGAGCGACAAGTACGATGGCGAGGACAAACCAGAACATCACCCAGCGGATTCCATTCACCATTTCACCTTGATAGAAGACCTCGATCAGAAAAAAAACAAGACTTCCGACCAAGAGCATGACAAGGAGCGGGCTAAGCGCTGCGACGAGGTAGTCGAGGCTCGACTTATCGGCTCGTTTTGCAGTCCGGCGCTCTAGGATCGCCTTGCTGCTGATACTTTCATGACGGGTGATCAAGATGCAATATCGCTGTATTAGTGATTAGACCGAGTGGTATCGAATTGGTGTTGTTTTTTCAAGCATCCTCATTGGTAGCTCGTAAGCATGGAAGGAAACGCATAGCCTTTCTATTTGCTCAACTAAAACAGTGGATCGAAGAGAATCTCTGGGTCGAGTGAAGAATGAGAGGTGTGTTACCGTTTCTTTTGGTGCGATTGAATGAAGAGAAAAGAGAGAGAGAGCTTTGACGAACGATATTCGAGGATTTACGGCGAGCGTTGGCCTAAATTAAGGGATCATCTTTATCCTGTCTCTTATACACATCTCCGAGCCCACGAGACCTCTCTACATCT
>CAJXVR010000124.1 GCA_913061285.1 uncultured Verrucomicrobiota bacterium
CTACACTAGATCGCTCGTCGGCAGCGTCAGATGTGTATAAGAGACAGATACTGTCCTCCACTCTTATCTTTGAAGATTGGGGTAACGATTCGGGCCTTGATTTCCTTCGTCTTGACCGCGGTAAAGTACTCATTGGATGCTAGATTGAGGAGCACATCACTCTCCCCCTCCACGAGCGCTTCATTCAACGCTGTAGTTGGAATCGCCCCCCAAAATCGATAGAGATCCTTGCCCCGTCTCGTCGGCAGTTTCGTTCCCATTTCGAGTCGATAGGGTTGAATCAAGTCCAGTGGACGAAGAAGCCCATAGAGTCCAGACAAGATGCGCAAATGATCCTGTGCGTAGCTAAAATCTTCCTCTCGAAAGGTCTCAAGCTCAAAACCAGTATAGACGTCCCCCTTGAAAGCCATCAGGGCTTGCTTTGAATTCTCTTGGGTGAAGGGAGGATTCCAATCCTGGTAACGCTGACCATTTAAGATAGCAAGATCGCGACTGATCGACATGAGGCTGCTCAATTTCTTTCCCGACAAGCGCTTGAGCTTGTTGATCAGCAATTGCGAATGATCCAAAAACTCAGGACAACTAAAGCGCCCCGTAAGCGGCGGGGTTTCAAAATCCAAGGTCTTGGCTGGCGAAATCACGGCTAGCATTTCGGAAAGACTCGAAAATCTCTCTTCAAAGATCAACTCTCAAACACCAATAAACCTAAAGAACGTTCGATTCCGAGCGATATCCAGCAAGCAAGTCTTCGCGATGGGCACCCGACGCATGTCGGCACCGAAACTTTAGGCATGAATCGGGGTAGGTAAACCTATCAGACTTTGGAGACCCACACCCGAGCCCCCTTTGAAAATGCCAAAGCGCAGCACTATCCTCGGAATAATCGCGCTGTTTTTGTTATTGATCGCGATACGGGAGAACGCATTCCCCGCGCCCTTGAGATCACCAATACCCTTTCACCTGAGACGGCTAGCCCCAACGAATCTAGACGTGGCAGAACAACTCTTAAGCACCAGCATCGCGGTCTCAAACCGGAGCAGTCGCCCCCTCTCTATCGGCCTCGTTTCAATTCCAAACGATCACCAAAACCCCACAATCAAGGCAAACGACCTCTCGGCAAGAGTCCGTGTGAATCTCGGCTTGTATTCAAGCCCCCAAGCCACCAACAAGATTGCGCCCCACCATACGATGAACTTCGCCCTTCCGGCCTTAGAAACAGAGGGAATTTCTGTCGTCGTTGCCTGGCATGCCCACCCAAACCGGCTCGAAGAACTGATTTCAACTGTCAAACGGAAGCTAAACCGGCTTCAGAACGTTTGCACCTTTGAGGTCGCCATCGAACCGGCGAAACAAAACTATTTTTATTTACGATCCCAATCATCGCCGCGATAGAAGCCAGCGCCAACACTCCATTTCCTCATCGATCAATATTTTTACTTTGCCTAATAAAGTGCTTTATGTAAAACAGACTCATGAGAGTACAAATCCTCAAGGCATCAGACTCGGCCAAAGATCTTGAAGCTCTCTATCGTTCGGCTCCCAAACAATTCAGTGAGGCATTCCCGACGGTCTACCGGGAGGCAGAGGCGTCGCCCCTCCTTGACGCCTGGCACGAACGACTTGCCTACGATCTCGCGGACACCCAACGAATCCAGACAAAAACTCCCTCCTGGAACGCGAAGGACATATATTTCACGCTTCTCCTCATCTTCATTGCCGGCACCTTCGCAAAGCTCCCACAATTCATTCCTGAACTGAATAGCGAGTTTTTCTATGCCCGCAATTTTCCTACGACCGTGATTGCCGCCGTCATGGCCTTTTTCCTCATCCAAAGGGGCTGTTCCCTGAAGACAATCGGCGTCTTAACGTCATCGGTAGTCCTGGGTCTGCTCTATCTTAACTTGATCCCGCCCACAGAGAACTCGGATACCAGTTTACTCGCCTGTCTTCATCTCCCCTTCGCTTTTTGGTCTCTCACCGGAATCGCGTTCCTAGGCGGCAAGTGGAACGATCAGAGTGGACGAATGAATTACATTCGTTACAACGGAGAACTCATCATCTTCACCACCGTGATCGTGATCGGCGGCATGGTTCTTACCGGAATCACCTTCGCCTTATTCAATTTGATCGGCCTCCGCATCGAGGAGGCCTATCTGAACAGCGTTGGGCACTACGGCGGCGTTGGAGCTCCCTTGGTTGCTACTTTGCTTATCACGCGGATTATTGGAGAACGCCTCCGCATCGCACCGCTACTCGCAAAATTGTTCACGCCCTTATTCCTACTCATGACCAGCGCCTACCTGGTCACGATGTTAGTCAAACAACAAAGCCCGTTTACCAACCGCGAGTTTCTCATCGCTTTCAACGGACTCCTCCTCATCGTCCTGGGCCTGTGCGTGTTTTCTATTTCAGAGCGAGGAAAACAGAAAGCACGAGGTCCACTAGACTACATGAACATCTCTTTGGTAAGCGTAACCCTCGCAGTCGACTTGATCGCATTGGCCGCCATTCTGTTTCGCCTCACGTCCTATGGATTTACCCCCAATCGAATCGCCGTTCTCGGAGCCAATATCTTGGCCTTCTGCCATTTGGCGGGGATCCTCGTTCGCTATATCCAGTTCTTACGCAAAACAAATAGCTTCGAAAGCCTCGAGCTTTGGATCGTACGCTTTCTGCCTGCTTATACCTGCTGGGCACTAATCGTCGCGATCGTGCTTCCGGTTCTTTCACGATTCAAGTGACGCCCCCACTCCAATTCGGTCAACCGTTCGGCCTCCCGATGCTAGACCGTGAGAAGCAATCGAATCCCTCTTGAAAGCATCGGGTCCATCTTTGGAGAGCACCAAGCGACACTGACCGCGTAGCCTTCCTGGGGATAGGCCTCTGCCGTCGGGATATACCACGGGCCACCATCTCCATAGGCAGCACAGGCGACAAAGCGGTCTGGGGCCGATGCTTGGGCTCTCAGTTGGTATTCAACAAAACTCTCTGCTGGCAAATGAAGCAAGCTGACTCGATTGACATGCAGAGCACTCAGGGTGATTGGAATCCCCGCTCGCACACGATGCAGCCACGCTAAAGCGTATGAAGGACGATTGCGCGCTACCACCGGGAGGCTCCGATTAGAAATCTGTTCCATTAGTGCCACCTCATCGATCGCTTCGTTAAGGGGTGGATGAATGTCTGTAGTATGCCAATTCACAGATTCGATCGCTTCTGGTTCAAGCTGAGTCTCAGCCCCCAAAATACTCTGTAGCATTCGGTCTCTCAACACCTGGCGCATTTCTTTGGAGCCATCGTTGTATTTGCCGGCCCCGATATTTCCTCCACAACCGTTAAAGTAAAGATGAACGCAATCAGGCTCCGCGGCCTGCTTTAGGCGTCGAGCAAGGCCACAAAAATCCGCACTCACCCGACCGTCGCCATAGTAGCTCATTGGATGGCAGGCATAGAAATGACTCGCCACGACTTTCTCATCGCCATCGTAGAATGCGACAGTCTTTAGCATTGGATCAATCAAGCCCTCAGGATAGCGCCGATGATGAAGCGATCGGGAGCTGCTTCCTCGTTGAGACACAAGCTTGCCGTCCAGTCCAATAATGCGCCTATTCGCAGCAACCTTGTGTACGGCGTTCTGCGCGGAAGCGATATGGGTAATGGATCTGGTATTGTGTCGTGCATGAGCGACTGATTGTCGCGCTGAGCGTAGACAGGCATCGAAAAAACCCGGTTCGACGATATGGGGGAGATCGCCCTGTTTCTCAACAATCCCTTCGGCATCAAGACAGGCAAAGGGAGCGTTATGTTGGTGCACACAATGCACCGTCACTCGATCGATCGTGGTATCGGCTGCGGCGGCTAAAGCCTGCCGCCACTCGAGATGAGCAGCGTTCAGCAACCCGGTCCAATCGACGACACAGACGACTATCGGTTGCCCGGCTCCGAGAAGGACATACCCGATCGCTTCCAGTGGGTCATCAACCCCTTCAACGGGTTTTATCCATCCTCCACAAAGGGAATGGCCCATTGGGGGTGTGACATCAAAACGAAAGGTTCCGATCCGCCACTTCTGTTCGCTTCCAGCGCCTCGTAAAATAGCGGGGGCCAAAATCCCTGCGCCCAGAGCCGACTCTTTTAGAAACTGCCGCCGATTCAGTTCAGATTGAAGCATCCCCTATCTGTACCTAGCCCCTCACTTTCAGTCGAGGTCATTTAGTCATGAGGCGAAGAGGTCCACTGCTCGATCTATTTATTGGCAAATCCCACGACCGTACATTAGCTTCATCAGCATGACAAAAACTGAAGTTCTCGCCCTCCTAAAGGCCAACACGAACGAGCGAGGTCTCGCGAATTGGAATAAATTGGGAGCCGATACCGGAGGGCTCAAGAGCTATGGAATCGGCCTCACCGAACTTCGAAAACTTGCCAAGAAGATCGGCAAGGACCACAAACTCGCCTTACAGCTTTGGGGAACCAAGAATCATGATGCCAAGGTAGTCGGACTGCTCATCGATGAGCCGAAACTAATCACCCGCGAACAGGCTGAGACACAGGTAGAAGACGTTGACGCCGGTTTACTCTCGCACGTTTTCAGCTCTTGTGATGCGATGCTTCCGAAGACGGCGTTCGCCTTCGAACTCGCGAACGACTGGATGCATAACAAAGATGCCGTCAGACGCCGTTGTGGCTTCGGACTTCTCTACGAACTCTCCAAGAAACCCAAACACAAGGAAATGACCGACGACTACTGTCTAGAGCGGATCGAACACATCGACAAAGCCATCGAGAAGGAAGAATGTTCGGTGCGATTATCGATGGCCTGCGCCTTAATGGGACTCGGAAAACGCAACAAGAAGCTCAACCGTGCAGGGATCAAAGTCGCCAAACGTCTCGGCCCTATTGACTACAATTCCGACGAATCCAATTGCGAACCGTTTGACGTGCTCAAGCATCTTACCAGCGACTACCTCAAAGAAAAACTCGGTGTTTAATGTTTCATGTTAAACAGATCTAAAAAGAGCATCATCCATCTCTTGGGATTCATCGCTTTTTTCGCAATAGCTTTACAGATCGCCATCAATCTACGAAACATAGCACCTCAAGGGACAAGATTGCTTTTTGATGGAAAAGCGTTAGACACCTGGTTCTACGGACGTGGATAAAGCAGTGCATTCACCGACCGGGTCGTAGCAATCAATACGATTGGTACAAACGCAGTCCCCTACCTTATTCAAAAGCTCCTTAAAAGAGATTCCCGTTGGGATAAGTTTCGCCAACGGCTTTACACCAAGCTCCCCGGAGGAATTCGTCTCCGATTCACCCGTCCCCCGACTGCCTACGAAGTAAATCTCGAAGCATTGATCTTTCTTTCACAAGGCAAAGATAAATTGAATCCATTTTCGGAGGAACTCCTTGAGACGACCTTCAAAATCAACTCACCTCGCCTACAGACCGTTGCATTCAACATCTTTGAATCACTTACAGGCAACCTCGCAAATCAGGACCAGGCAGCCGCCTTCTATAAAAAGGGAATTAATCATTCCGATTTCAGCATTCGACTAGCTTCAGCTCTAAAATTGGCTGAAATTTCTCCCGCGGCAACGAATGGACTTCCCATTCTGGTAGCGGCACTAACAAAGCACGCACATCTCGCTGGAACGACTCACCTACCTGACGTCTCATCTCAAGAAAATCAACAAAGAATTCTCAACGCACTTCAGAGAATCTCACCAAGCGAAGCAGCACCGTTCCTCCACCTCAGTATTCACAGCGACGAAGTCGGCCCTGGAAAATTCAAAGGAGAGTCAGAATCCCACGAGTGACTGTAACTGGATTGAAAGGCTCCGATTTCCAAAACTTCCTTACCGAGCGAGTATAGGCTTCAACCCAGCCGCCCACCGAATTGCTTCGACGATATGCTGCCGCGCAAATTGGGTCGAGAGCGATCGGATATCGTGACCGAGCTCCGTATAGAAAAATCGCCCACCACCGTTGGTGTGCAGCCACGAAATTGGATGATCCGCACCCATGGCCTTACCACCTCGATCTTGAAAGAGAGCTCTCACTGGTTCATAGCTCGATTCATCAACTCGCAACAAGACTTGGAATCCTTCAAGCCCCGAAACCGATCGGTCGTGGTTTGTCCAATCTGCGGAATAAAGAAACTCCATCCCATGACCACGCACGGTAGGATGATCTTTGGCGGCAGGATCGACAATCACCTTTGCTTCAAGAAACTCTGAATCGCTATCAAAGTCACATCCCGCAAGTTGGTTAAACCAATCCCATTTTGTTTGCCGAACGAGGGCTGCGTGCAAAGCGACGATTCCACCACCCGCTTCATACCATTGCTCAATCTTACCTCGTTGGCTCTCGTTGAGGATAGCCGTCATTTCGGTACAATTGTTCAAGACGAGAACTTTATAACGATCAATGATTTTGACCAAATCGTCCGAATTCTCAGTCACGTCCACCTGAAGTTGAAGATCCGATGATCGACGGGCCAGCCAACCGCTCAAGGCCGGAACCTCCGGATGCCGATACCAACCGGTTCCCGAGAAAACGAGCACAGTTCCTATGTTCTTAGGACTGCGATCCGGTTTGGCTGCGGTATCCGCAGCCGCAACACGAATTCCCTCTCCGGCACTGGATCCGAGAACGAGGAGTGCGATGATAAATCGACGTGCGTAGGAAAAATACTGCATAGCTATGAATTCACGAATCGAAACGTTTTAGTGAGTCGTAATTACTACTAAGCCATATCCGCACGGACCCGCATTCGTCAACACGCGAAATACTGGAAGACCACCTAAAAAATCCGCATCTCGCTCAGAAACATGCGCCTTATCACCTTTCATCAATCCCCTTCTTGAAAGAACTTGAGAGATCGAAGAGGCTCTTGTTTCGTGTCCGCTCGTCTGATATTACTCGCATTTCTTCTCAGTGCACCGGTTCTCTGGGCCGATTTCTGGCGCTGCCACATAATTGATCCCGACCCGCAAAACCACGGGCCCGACGGCGTTACCATCCGGGATTTCAACCGTGATGGGCTCCCCGACCTCTTAGTCCCATTTGAGGAAGGGGGATACAGTCGGGTCTACTTCCACCCCGGATTCGAAGAAGCTCCCTATCAAAGCCGCTGGATGGCCATCGAATTTCCCTTTGGAGGCGAGGACAACGGAGCGGGCGATCTCGATGGGGATGGTCATATTGACCTCGTGATCAATGGAGGCCACGTGTTCTTCAATCCTGGTCCCGACGCTTATCAGAACGCCTCAAACTGGACCCAAATGAGCTTATTCAAGCAACAAGCCCGCGTTCCTGTGGTCCGAGATATTGACTTAGATGGCGCCCCTGACTTGCTCGTCAATGGAGCCACCCTCTATCGAGCTCCCAAGAAGGGCAAACGCTCGGCCAGCAACTGGACGGTGCACACAATCGCAGAAACACGTTGGCCGATGAACGCTCTCTTCTATGATATGGATTTTGATGGCGACGAAGATCTCGTCGTCGCCGACCGAAACGGGCACGGCACCGTCTGGTTCGAGTCACCATCGGGCGATAAACGAAGCCGCTGGAAACGCCACGTGGTTGATTCAGACAACAATATCAGTTTCATGAAGATCGCCGATATCGACAACGACGGCCTCAAGGACCTGATCACGACGACGAAGAGCGAACGCTCGATCACGCTATTTCGTCGGATCAATAAGAGGATTCCTGCCGAATTCGAAACCATTGCCATCCCTCAGGTCACTGGCGATTTCCCGAAAGGCGTGAACGCTTTCGATTACGACGAAGATGGCAATCAAGAGCTTTTCGTCCTTGCCAAAGGACAGGGTGAATGGATGGCCAAGTGCGTTCCAGCGCCCAATGGGCTCGATCTAAGGACGAGCGATCTCAAAATCAGCGGTTACCAATCACGTCTGAAGATGGACGACGCCATTCACGCGGACATGGATGGGGACGGCGATATGGATATCGTGACGACCGACGAAAATGGTGGATGGGGCGTCCTTTGGTTCGAGAACCCTGTCCGATCCCCTCCTCCCCTAGAGCCTTCCAAGAGATCAATCGAAGGCTATCAAATCGGCGAACTCCTCCACCGAGACGACTTTCAGCATGGAACAGAAAACTGGGCCATCGAGCAAATGCAAGGCGGCAAAACATTCAATAGCAAAGGCGTCATGGAAATCGATGACGCCAAAGGATGCACCGTGTGGTATCGTAAGGTATTAACGGCACCCTTACTCATCGAATTTGACGTCAAGATGATTGATACCGGAGGACCAAATGACAGGGTTAGTGACTTGAACAGCTTCACGATGGCTATCGATCCCAAAGCTCCAGGGGATCTATTCTCCAATGCCTCCACTCGCGACGGCTCGTTCAAAACCTACCATGGCCTCAAACTTTATTACGTCGGATTCGGCGCCAACAACAACCGGACGGCTAGATTTCGTCGCTATGTTGGTGATGGCACTCGCCCCTTGCTTCCTCAGCACGATTTGAAACGCAGCCATCTTCCGAACCAATGGCGGCGGGTGCAGATTCTCTCAACGAACGGGGAGTTTAAATACCTTATTGATAGCGAACGGGTCTTCGATATTCAAGATCCGGAACCCTACTTATCAGGGTGGTTCGGTTTTCGTACAGTTCGAAATCACATGGCAATCGACCGCTTTCGTGTGTGGCATCTCACTAAAGAATAACGATCCAAGCGACAACGAAACACAGGCATTCGGCCTCCCTACCGTCATATTGACAAGATGACAAGTTCCTCCGGGTTCGCAGTGGAATGAAATACTTGCGAAGAACTGTGTCCCGAGGCGCCGACTCGCGAAGCGGGACGGAATGCCTACCACGCTCAGCTAGGAAAACGACCTGTTTTCCGATGTTTTCGCTCTCGGCTAGAACGGCTCGCGAGGACGCTCTCCCCACCTCTGAAAGACTCCTATCATCTTGCCCCTTTCATCAGTTGCAATCTGGTTCCACTCGTTTTGTTGAAAAACCAGATGACCGTCATCAAGTCATTGCAAATGAATTCAGGTCGAACGATTCAGGTGTTCGATCATGAAACCCTCACCTACCCGATCACCGCCTTGTTTAGCGGTTTTCAGATGTTGGTTCAGCGAAACTAAAATCCACGATCATCGGCAAATGATCGTACTCACCCTGCCGACCAGCAAAGGCACCGTCGGATCTCAGAATGCCAAATCGCTTTCGTAGATCGCTCGATAGCGATTCCGCATCCAGCACAAAGGCAGCCTCAACCCCGAGGACACTGTCGGTATAAAGAATGCGATCAAGCGCTCCTGGTGGATAAGGCAAGGTGTCATTTCTCCAGGTATAAAAGGCCTTTCCCTGACCGTTGATACTCGGAGAAAGGTCAATCAACTCACTCCCATCCCAGTCGGGCCCCGGTGGAGAAGACTCCCCTCTGCTGTCGTCATGGGTGTTGCCAGAAATCAACAGACGCAAATGATTCAGATCGTCACCGACATTGCCATGGTAAACATTGAAATCACCTGCGATGACAATGGGAGTCCTCACGGGCACATCAATATCCCCACCGGCACTTCGAAGGTCCTCGAGCCGTTCGAGAATCGATTCCGCATGCCGTTCACGCATTCGAATATTCGCCTCACCACTGCGACTTCGAAAATGAGCCGTTATCAAGAAAAGATCCGTATCGAAATCCTCCTCTGGTAGATCGACCAAACAGAGAGCCTGACCGTAGTGAAACTCGGGCATCTCGGGCAACGGAAAGTGGATAACGCGATCTCCTCGCTTTTGCTTTAAAGGATAGCGGCTCGCAATCACAACATCCACCGCTCGGTGCACGTGCCAATCCTGTCCCTTCGACAAGGGAAGCTCGCGATTGAGCAGTTCCAGAATCGCAGTGTTTTCCCGCAACGGCCAAATCTCCTGCAAACAAAGTACATCAGGTCTCAATGCACGGAGAACCCGCCCAAAGCGGCCTACCCGAGCGCCAGCTTCTTCACCTTCGGGATTAGGCATGGTCGCCGGAAACAAGGAACCCGCTTTGACGTTCCAGCTCATGATTCGAAGGGTCCTTGTGGCGGTCGACTGCCTCGTGAGGTCCGTCGAGCCCAGGGTAAGACGATCGGATTCGACCAGGAATTCGGTCGCTTCCAACGCCGTGAGTCCCAAGACAAGCCCAAGGACTAGGCCATGAACAACGCTTCTCCAGGATCTCATTTGAGTTCTCTTCATATCCTTTGCATCACACCAGTATCAATCACTGCCTGACCTACATTCAAGCAAGCCCCTGACAACCATCCAGTCAGTGAAGCGCTCGATCCAACGATCACTAGGTAAGTTCTGACGCCGCATTCCGAACCCATGTCCTCCGGTCGAGTATAAATGTAGTTCGGCCGAATGACCGGCAGAGATCCAGTCCTGATATATCTCAACACTTTCAGGAGCAAGATCCAAGGGATCATCGCTCGCGGCAAGGGCAAACAATGGCGGGACATCCCGAGGCACACCCGAGCCCTTGTTCGCCCAACTATAAGCCAGATAGATTGGAGCAATGAAGTCGGGCCGGGAATTATCCTGATAATTGAAAGCCACAGAAGCAGTAACGGTTCCCCCAGCCGAAAACCCTAGCATCCCGATTCTTGATGGATTGAGAGAGTATTCCGCAGCGTTTTTTCTAACCCAACTTACTGCCGCCAAGCCATCGGCCATCGCCAAATCGACAACAGGCGCAACGACCGCCGCCAGATTCCGCTGCCTCGCCACATCTCGGGTTGGGTCCTCGCTCTGACATTGAACGAGACGGTACTTGAGGACAAAACACGTGATTCCTCGCTTAGTCAAAGCTCGGGCCACGTCAATACCTTCGCTGTCAATGGACAAGGCATGAAAGGCACCACCAGGACAGATGATCACCGATGTCCCATTCGCCAGTGTTGGATCAGGTAGGAAAACACTCAGCGTTGGGTCCGTGACGTTGTAGATGATTCGCGTGTCCCAAAGATTGCTGGTGCTTTCAGCCTCGGACAGCGACCAATCTTCTGAGCCAGGGGCTATTCCGGGATAGAGTCTAAGGGTCTCAGCATTTCGCATGCGCGACAAACAAACTTATCGACGAACGAAAAGCAACTCTGGAAGTTCGTATCATCCACTTGATGCCCACTTCGTCAATGACAGCAGGGAAGAGTCGAACTCAATCATCCAACACCGAATCTTATTCCCCTTTAGATCGCAGGGTCTAAAACACCCAAGGTCTGGCCTGTTTGATCACAAAATCACCATCGCTTGTTACTTTGTATTCGATTTCCATGGCAAACCGATCTTGTTTGCTATGCCCGTAGAGCTCCCTAAACCCTTCGTGAATAATGGTGAGTCCTGCCCGCAACTCTTTCAAATAAGGTTCCCCTAGAATCAGCTCATCCCGAGATACCTCACTCGATCGCCTCACGACCTCATGCCCATCTTTTTCAAACCAGGCTAGCAAGATCTCTTCAGGAGAGGATTCCGCATTGGGATTGGTTACCAGATCCTCCCCCACCTGCGTATTGACGTAGTAGTTGCCGTACGTCTCGTAGAGAATATCGTCAGTCACGGCCACACCGTTGGCTTTCTCGCCTTCATAGTTAGGATGCAGGAGTACTCCCATGGCCGCCAACTTATGATCGATTCGATAAAAATCCCGTTCTTCAAAGGCTCGGAAATTCCACAAACTGGCAAATACTTGTTGAATTGTTTTCGACAATTTCCCTTCGTCGGCTTTGTGAGTAAAGGAATCGTAAAGTCCCGCCCCACTAAACCCGGGAAGATCCTCGTTATTTGTGCTCGAACGACAGCGGATGGAAGTCCCCTCCGGAAACGATGCTCTGACCTTCGTCAGGGCATTCTCCATCCACGAAGGCACCGAGGCTTTCCGAATCTTCTTGCGAAGTGCCTTGAGAGCTTTGTCGAGTTGCTCCGAATCCGTTCGAGCTGACGATTGGGCCAAGAGCTCATCCACGACCGCATACAGGTCATTGTGTTTCATGAATTCATCATAGAAGTAAAAGGGAACGGCGAATCCGTCCGGAACGGATCCCTGAGGCAGATCAAGTTTGTGCATAGCAGCCACGTTGGATGCTTTGACGCCAAAGGCTTCGGAATCCGAGAATTTCAATTCCGAAAGCGGGAGAATTTTCGTGTGACTCAAATCGCGAAGAGGACTCTGGGGTTCGCTGGGACGGAGTTTTTCGAAATGCCGATCCACCTCAACTTGGCTTGCCTCACGCAGGTAGTAAACACGAGGAGTCACTCGAAGACTCACCCACTTACCGATGAGACTCGCAATTCCTTCCGTCTCTGAGGCCTCTTTGATGTAGGCATTAGGGATCTTGTCTTGGACGGCCCGAAGATTCACATGCGATAAGGGCGTTTGTCTCGTTTCAGTGATCACCCCAGCCACGCGTGGCATCTGATTCGGCAAGGTCTTGTAGATCACGATATCTCGAGGCGACGGACGCGCATCGTTTCCCATGACTCGAAGACGACCAAAGGACTCAGCCTGATTCAGTGGGAGGTAGTAGATATCTAAATCTCTGTCTGAGTGCACAGCTAGCTTCGCCTCACGGTACTTCTCCTTGTCGAGCTCATACTGTCGGATGTTTCCTTCCAAAGGATGAAAAGCGACTTTGTTAGCAAGAATTGGCATCTTCGCTGTCAGAGCCCCAATGAACATGGATATCTCTTCGAAGGTGTAGGAATCATTTGGTTCGAAATCCACTGTATAGAGGCCATTGGAACCGTCGGGCGCTATCAATCGCGGAAAGTATGTTATTGCGCCTCGAGCCACTTCTCGGCGGTCGATACCAACTAGAGGCATGAATCGCGGATGGGCACGATGGTTATTGGTGTTCATAAAATAGACCCGCTCATGTGGCTCCCCGGTATTTTCCAAGACGAACTTAACGAACTCCAGCCCCGCAAGATATCCGTCGCGCATCACATCGGGCCCTTGATAGGAAAACTTCTCGAAGGTCGCACGGTCCGGAATCTTATCGATTCCCAGATCCTCACTCATATCCGCTGGTTCAATACGTTCTCTCGGTTCCTGATTAAAGCCGCGACCGCCTCGCTGGGCCAGGGCAGATTGGGGCGCGGCAAACGAAGCGAAGAATACAAGGGCGAGGCAGGTCAGCGAGAAAGGGCGCAATTCACAACAGGATTTTAGATTTTTCATCTCGATCTCAAGGTTATCAGTCAGAATTAGCAGCAAATCGATCCAGAAGGCATCTGGGAATCCACGCGCTATACCCCAACAAGACGAGTTGAAAGCGGCCTTGGTTACGGGAATATCCAGCCTGAGAGAGGCGAAGCATCCCGGCCTCAAAACTCGAACATCAGCGTTACAGCGACGAGGAGCACTCTATTCTGAGCGATTCTCAAGCAAGGTCCAACACTTAAGAAGGGATCGGGGGAGATGGAAACAACTTTTCCAAAGATTGCCTTTAGACGATATGGAAACACTACCGTCCCTTCGCAGATAACCAAACCATTCGCCGTGTTCTGGATCCCTAAAATGTGAAAAACTCCACTCGCAAACCGCATTGAAGCGTTGGTGCCAGAGCGAATCCTTTGTGACCTGAAATGCTATGAGGCTAGCGATCATCGCCTCATTATGAGGCCACCAAAACTTCATATCATGCCAGTATTCCTGCACCGGCTTCCCCTTCAAATCTCTAAAATAGTAAATCCCTCCACAGTCCTCATCCCAACCACGGCGCCACATCCAATCCAACATTTGTATCCCCCGTTTGATGAGTGCGTCATCCCGCCTCCACTGCCCCTCCGCCATCACAAACCATGCCGCCTCAATGGCATGTCCAGGATTCAGCAGGCGTCCATCAAAATGATCGATAATCTCGCCCTCGACACCAACAGTCTCCATCACGACCTCCTCTTCGTCGTTAACGAACAAAGTTAGAATGTCATTTAGGCACCGGTCGATGGAACTTTCGATCACTAGAGAATCGCCAAGGTTTTTCCGGAGTTCCTGAGCCGTCACCAATCCGATCATCGCCGGACCAAGCCCAATACTAGGTCGTGTGGCCGTAAATTTGGGAGGAATCATTCCCGGTGTGAAATGCCAACTCATGAACCGATCAAAGAGAAGCCGGGCTTTTTCTGCAGAGGAATCATCACCGCTTGCTTTGTGGTGAGCGGCATAGGCAATCGCCGCAAAGGATTCACTAAAGGCATATCGTCGTTTCCGAATCGGCGTCCCCTCGCGGGTCATGTGGAAAAAGAGCCGGCCATCAATATCATGGCAAAAGGCATCGAGAAACCGAAGTCCGATAGATCCCCAGTCGAGCCACTCTGAGCGCTGCTCGACGTCGTTGTAGAGGGTGAAGAGCATCCAGGCCATTCGCCCTTGGGCCCAGACCGATTTGTCGGTATCTAGGAGAGTTCCATCTCGATCAAGCGCTGAGAAGTAGCCTCCGAATTGGTCGTCAACACAGCGTGGAAACCAAAAGGGCAGGATATCCTTGAACAGAGTGTCGCTAAAGACTTGGCTTCGCTGTAGCCAATCCGGCTCGGTCGCATTCATCACCTCAGCCTTCCGTCACTGTTCTGTGCGATCATACGCAGCAAGATGCTGTTCGGAGGGCTGAACTTCCGATTCCTCACTTCGACTTCCCCAAACGAGTTTCGTCGAGAAAACCCCGGGCCAACCCCGTCCCCACATCGAGACGCCTCAATCTAATTCAGAGCAACCTCTCGGCGAACAAACGTTGGCACGTCCAGGTCCTCGCCATCATAAATCGTCGGAGCACTCTTCTCGAAACGCCCACGAGACACAGCCTCCAACTTAAGCATCCCTTGCTTCAACTTGTTCTTGATCCGCCGTTGCTGGTTGAAGGAGGGCTTCGATTGAGCGAAGAGTCGATCTGTGCGCCGATCTTCTGACGCCGGTGGAGGCGCCGTATACCGCGCAGAGGTTGAGGTAAAATCGGTATTCCGCTCGAAGAACGATGTCTCAATTTCAGAACCTTCAATCGGGACAGGAAAAGTAAACTCATCCATCGAAGGCGCATCGATTTTCAAGGACACGGACCGAGTCTTTCGATGCCACGATGCAATTAAAGTGAGGCCAACGCGATCGCCCATGGCGGGATTCGTTGACGCACCCACAACCAGACGAGCATTTCCCGCGTGCCGTCGAAGCCGTTCCATAATGCGATCCACCTCAGAAATCGAGAGCGATTCCCCACCAATAATATTCACTAGCAAAGCATCAGCGTCCTCGAGTTGATCATTCCCAGAGAGCAGCGGGTGAGCGAGTAAGCGTTCCACCACCTCACGCGAACGGTTCTCGCCATCGGCCTCAGCGACCGCAAAAGAACTCTTGGCATGCTTACTCTGAACCACCGACCTAAGGTCCTGAAAACTGACGTTGATTAGGCCTGATTTCTCGATCATTTGCCAAATTCCGCGAACCCCCTGCAGGAATGCTCGATTGATGATTTCGAACGTTTCCGGCAAACGAGTTCGTTCATCGACGATCTCCAGAAAGGTTTGGTTCGGCAATGAAATGACCGCATCGGATGCGACCAAGAGCTGGCTAAGCGCGAGCTCAGCCCTTTGGCTCCGTTGTTGCCCTTCAAAATCAAATGGCAAGGACACAAACGAGAGAACCAAGGCGCCCACTTCGCGAGCCTGCCGTGCCAAAACCGGCAAGGCGCCACTCCCTGTTCCCCCACCGAGTCCGCCAAGGAAAATAATCAGATCGGAGTCACTAAATTTCTCGACCAACGACTTCTGCTCAGCCTCAGCACTAGCCCGCCCTAGCTCCGGATCCCCTCCAGCACTCAGACCTCGAAGGAGGTCCTGTCCCAGTTGGAGTTTCTGCGCCTTCACAATATCTTGAAGCCCTCGAGCATCGCTATTAAGCGCCCAGAATTCGACTCCAGGCATTACCTCACCAGCAAGCAGATCGGCAGCACGGCAACCAGCATCACCAACACCGATCACCTTGACCGAAAGTTGCCTCTCAGCCGCTGGGTTTCCCGCCGATTGATTCATTGATTCATTCATTCTCTTCGCCTCTCTAGCCAATTTTTAGCATCTCTCGAATCGTCCGACCAAAGCCCCGATTGTGAACGCGCCGATCTTTTTGTTTCAGCAACTCAAACACACCAAATTTCGCCAACCCGATTCCCACGGCAAACTCAGGCTGCTCAAGCACCGACTTAGGGCCATTCACATTTTGAGCGGTTCCAATCGATGCGGGCACACCAAACACGTGTTCAGCCAATCCCAAGATATCTTGAATTCGAGCGCCTCCCCCAGTCACAACTACGCCAGAACGAACCAGGTCGAGACACCCTGCTTCGATCAGTTCCGACTCGATCAGTTTCAGTGATTCCGAAACTCTCAGGGACATGATTCTTCCCAAGTGCTCCATATTGATTGTCTTATCAGGCATCGTGATCCGGTCTGGGATCTTAACGGTCTGACCTCTGAAGTGATCTCCCCCAAGGGCTGAACCATGAGCGATTTTCAACTGTTCTGCCCGACCCAGCGGAACCTTCAAACCGAAAGCCAAGTCATTAGAAATATGATCGCCCCCCACCGGGAGAACACCGGAATGTTTGACGAGTCCGTTGCAGCATACGGCATACTCAAGGGTCCCTCCTCCATAATCGATCACTAAGGTCCCGAGCTCCTTCTGCTGGGGTGTTAGCACGGAGAGCACACCGGCCAAGCCACTAAAAACAACATCCTCCACGTCAACCCGAAGCCCCTTCACGACTCGAATCGAGTTCTGCAAGCGATTTGCTTGCCCGTGGACAACATGAAGATCGACTCCAATCTTAGCCCCGAGCAATCCGATGGGGTTTTGGATTCCAGACTGATCATCTACCGAAAAATGCTGCCGCACGACATGAATCACATGATGATCGTTTGGCAAATTCACCGCCTTGGCATTTCGCACGACATCCCGCACATCATCCTCAGTGATATCACGATCCGCTGAGACAACCGGATGTGTTCCTGAGTTAATAAAACCGCGGACATGACCGCCGGAAACGCCGAGATACACGCTACGAATTTCTTCATCGGCCATTTGTTCGGCTTCAGAAAGAGCCAACCGAACATCCTCTGAAGTGAGATCGGCATTTACGATTTCTCCCTTGCGGACCCCACGAGACTTCGCCTGCCCTATCCCAATGATATTGGGAACATTCGATGCGCCTATCTCCGCGACAATCGCAGTCACCTGCGAGGTCCCGATATCAAGGCCGGTAACTATTTCTCTATTGGCAAACATCATGTCTCAGTTCTCCTCACGATCTGCGGTTCTTGCTGCCCCTCTGGCAGGCTTCGGCTTTTTTGGACCCACTTAAAAGGGTGATTGTTCTTCATCGATAGATCCAGATTCACAAGCCGCATTTCCTTGCGACTCGCCTCATCCAACATCAACTCCCAACGACGAAATTGGCCAGGCAGTTCATCTTTACCAAACACCACCTCTTGTTGATCTGAGGTGTGAGCAACGACTACACCCGTTCGCGAAATATCAACGGAACGAATTTTCACACGTTCCTTCATGCTCGATGCTTGAAACGCCAAGTAGGTCTTGATCGCGTGATCGACTTGACGGGAATTCGCCATTTTCCCAGGCACCAGACCGAGTCCTGTGAGCCCAGTTAATTCAGGCAATTGCATCCAAAAATCTGCCTGATCCAAGTCGATCCCGTCCGCCGCTTGCGGCGTGAGCACAAATCCAAATTCATCGATCATGTAAGGCTTCATCACAATCCGAGAAGTTCCAGGACTAAGAAAATAGGCTTTAAACACCGGACGACGCTCTTTAATTCTAACGTGGAGCCGATCTGGCAACACTCGCTCGACCGCAACGCTGTAAATCATGGGCACCATTTCCAGATTTCGCTTGATCTGAGCCAAATCCAAATCGAGCACATTGTCCCCCGAATGAACGCCAGCCCACTGGAGCACCTGGTCGGCCTTAAGGCGGCCGTTCGTCTCTAACTTAAAACGTCGCAGAGCAAAGGAGCTGTTCTCCAGCAGAAACACATCCACCGCCAGCCGCACCCCCTTCCAACCTGCCCAAGATAGTACGGCGACACTGAAAATCAGCGCCAATGAGCGACCAAGCACGCTCAGACGTTGGTACCAAACAAGTCGACGCCGAGCCTTCACATCCAGGCGAACTTTCGTGGGCTTCTTTTTTTTCGGCTTCGGCTTTGCGTTCTTATTAAAAAACCACATGACTATTGAGAATTTGACCCTCTTGTTGCCGCTCTATCGATGGCCAACTTCGCGAGACGGTGACAAAGATCCGGGAACGACTCACCTCGAGCCGCGGCTGATTTGGGAAGCAACGATGTCGCCGTCATTCCAGGAAGCGTATTGACCTCAAGAACAAAAAGCTCTGAGTCGCGCACGATGAGATCAACCCGCGCATACATTCCCCCACCAATTGCCTGTAGCGCCTTCTTGGCAGCATCTTCAATGGAGGCCGTCAGCTCGTCGGAGAAGGACGCAGGACAAAGATACTCGGTCGCTCCGCTCGTGTACTTATTGTGATAATCGTAGTAACCACTCTTCGGTCGCACCTCGACGATTGGGAGGGCCTCATCATCGACGATTCCAACGGTGATCTCTCGCCCCTTGACAAAAACCTCTACCAGCGCCTGCTCTCCGAAGGTCAAGGCCCGGGCTAGGTCAGCCTCCCAGTTTTCAAGGGTTTCGATCACTTCGACCCCCACACTTGAACCTTGGCAGGATGGTTTCAGCACGAAAGGAAGCTCAAACCCAGCTGGAACGCTTCGTTGACGGGCGTCACAGATTGCAAACGGAGCGGTAGGAATTCCATGATCGATGAAGGCCTGTTTCGACTTCACCTTGTCAAATGCCAAAGCACTCGCGGCAGCTCCACATCCAGTATACGGCACACCTAGGGGATCGAGCTCACCCTGCAACGTGCCGTCCTCCCCGTAGGTTCCATGAAGTGCGAGAAACACCACATCCACCTTTTCCGGCAAGCGCCACGATCCCGGGACAGGGTCGAGAGGTGTCACTCGGTGCCCTAGTGAACGAAGGGCCGCAACGACCGCCTCGCCCGACTGCAATGAGACCTCACGTTCCTGCGAAGGGCCGCCAAGCATCACCGTAATGTCCCAGAGTTCACTCATTCTCCACCAACAATCTGAACCTCCGTCTTCAGCGCGATTCCTTTTCCTTGTCGAGCCCGCTGCTTGACCAGGTCGATCAATTTCAAGACATCGTCAGCCGTCGCTGTACCATCATTCACAATGAAATTGCCATGTACATCAGAAACCGCTGCCCCTCCAACACGGGTGCCCTTAAGACCAAGTTCGTCAATCAGTTTCCCTGCAGGCATCGGACCAGGGTTTTTGAAAATACAGCCCGCACTAGGTGCAGCCGGTTGCGTTCCCCAACGTTTGGAACTGAACTGATTCATCCGCTCCTTGACATCACCAACCGTCGAAGGCTGGCCTTTGAGCACGGCTTCAATGGCAAGGTGATTCTTCAATAAGGGACAGCCCCGATACTCCACATAGAGATCACTCGCAGGCCGTTCATGAACCTGTCTCTTATACACATCTGACGCTGCCGACGAGCGATCTAGTGTAGAT
>CAJXVR010000125.1 GCA_913061285.1 uncultured Verrucomicrobiota bacterium
CGCCCCTCAAGGTCCCCAAGGTCGACGACCAAATGGTCGCAGAGGACGATAAAGTTACACCTTCACTAAAACCTCATTAACGCGCTGCTCGAGCTAGGTTTTGCCTGGCTCGAGCTTTTTCGCGAAACTCCACCCCTAAGAAGGTTTTTAATTACTTCACTAGCACCCTCCAGCCACACCACCAAAAGTTAGAGAGCGACACTCAAGCGACAGAGCCAACCTGCCTCGTAATCCGCCGCCAGACAGAGAGAACGACTAAAAACAAACCGCATATCAAGGCATAGGATTTCGGTTCAGGCACGACCGTGATTTCCAGGCTCCAACTCTCTAGATTCACCTCACCCCCAGAACTAACATCAGCAAGGAACAGGCTCCAGTCTCCATCAGCAGCAAGCCCGTTGAAAGAATCCAATCCAGCATTGCGAGTCGCTGCATCAAACGAAGCGCCACTCGATTCGGGATGAATACTCCGACCGTCTGGAATCCATTCTCCTGTGAGAGGTGCCCCCACCGCAGGCGTTGTCGTAGCCTGATACGAATGGATTCCAGACGGCGCCCCCTCGCTGAGCATGATATCGAGCCCACTATCAAAATATCCATCGCTATTTGAAGCGCTTAAGCCAGGACGATTCAACAACACGGACATTTCCGTTCCATAACTCAGATACCCGTAGAGATCACCATTGAAGTCACCACTGATGTTTAACCCAACTCTGATTGACGAAATAACAGATCCAGGACTCCCAAAAGAAATCGTTCGAATATCAACAGCCCCAGAATAATTCCCGTCAGGAATCGCAAGTGTTTCCGACCCAGAGAAGGTATCGAAGGTCGACAACTGCACAGACGCACCGAAGAGCGCTCCGTTTGAGACAAGAATCAAAGCGATGCACAATAGGTGCTTCAACAAAGATGGGATCAACATTTGAGAGAGGCTTTTCATTGAGTGGCTAATAGAACGTTAATAATCTTCATCGAATCGAGATATCTATTCAAAGAACGTACGATAGAACCGTGAAGCAGCCCCAGAGGGATCAGTAAACTCGAATTCGCCATGGTCTCCTACGGTAGCTGTACCAAGATCCGACCAAGTAATCGGCGCAACCAGACTCTCTGTGAATTGCACCTTGTAGGTAACCCCAGGAATGCCAAAACCGGTAATCTTGAAATTGCCCCCTCCAAGGTTGCTGACAGTGGCAATGTTGCGTGAGAGCTCTCGATCATCGGCAATACTGACAGAAACGGTCCCAATGACACTCGCCAAGCCATCGCTCAGCGTATACTCAAACGATCCAGATCCAGCACCCGCAACTGTTTCATAGACAACCCAGCCATCAACGATTCTCACTTCTGATCCTACTGGTAAGGCAGAACCTACAGCCGTGAGGGACAAACCTACCGTGTCTGGATCTGAATCATTACTCAAGAGATCCGTTTTCGCTACCTTCACACTACGCGTCCCCCGCTCGATCATGTCCGCCCCAGAAACCGGAGGATCGTTGACGGCAGTGATTGAAATCGTGGAACTGACACCGGAAGAGTCATCATCGCCATCGTTAACGACCCATGAGACAGTTCGATCCGCAACCGTAGGATTATCCGAGGTATTACTATAAGTAACGGCCTCCAGAACTGACTCATAGACAGATTTCGTCCCGGCCCCACTCAACGACAGAACGCCAGTAGCTTGCGTATAGGTTCCACTGATGAAGAGGTTAACAATCTGGAGTCCACTGGTATAGCCGGCGGCATACGCCTTGCTGCCATCAGACGACAACACCACATCGTAAATCAGACCAGTTCCATCATGATTGCCGACGAGACTGGGACTGGAAGGACTGCTGACATCAATAACTTGAATACCACCAACGCGATCCGCCACAAAAGCAGATGTCCCATCAGCCGAAAGCCGAACGGCGTAGCTACTCCCCGGGGTATCAAGAGTCCCCGAGAGACTGGGACTCGCGGGAGTAGCGATATTAATAATCTGGAGGCCTTCCTTGTCATCCGCAACGAAGGCCGTATTCCCATCCGATGAGAGAGCCACGTCGAAGGCACTTCCTGGGGTGTTGTATGTTCCGATGAGACTGAGGCTAGCTGGGTTACTAGCATTGATTAAATGAAGTCCGCTGGCCCCATCAGCAATGAAGACAGTATTTCCATCGGAAGACAGAACGATTCCCTGAGCGAATCCCGAAGTATCCAAAGCCCCCATCAGACTTAGGCTTGCAGGATTGCTAACGTCAACAATCTGCAATCCACTCTCCCCTACCGCAACAAAGGCGAGCGTCCCATCTTGCGAGAGCGCAATAGCCTGCGCCACCCCAGAAGTATTAAAGCTCCCCGATAGACTCGGGCTCGCAGGAGCACTAATATCAACGACCAACAAACCGTTCATGTCATCTGTCACATAGGCCGTGTTGCCATCAGCTGAGATCGCCACGGCGCTTGGAAGACCGGGGGTGTCGTAAGTGCCGATAAGGCTCGGGTTCGTTGGATTAGTAATATTGATGAGTTCGAGTCCGCTCGTATCATCCGCTAGTTCCTCCCAATCCGCCCGGCTCTCACCAGTCTCAAAGACAAAAGCATCCCAATCGATTGATCGAGGATCTTTAACTGAAAAGGTTGTCGTATCCGCATCATATTGGATCCAGCATTGATTCAAGGGATTCTCAGGATCGATCGTCGAGTCACCATCGTGATCTTTAAGCACGCGTGATCCAGAGAGTTCAATCAGCTTGTGCCCTTCGTATGACGATGAAGCACTTCCAATCACAAACGTACCAGATGACCCAACGATCGAATCAGTGACTTCGATCAGTCCCGCAGCCAACGCCAAGTTGAGAAATGCGGCGTATTCTTCGTTCGTGATTTCTGCTTCGCTCATACCAAACGCACTCATATTAACCGTTCGCTCAGGTTTGAAATCATCTGAAATCGGCCCCACCGCTGAGTCATTTCCCATCACAAAACTGCCCGAGGGTATGCCCACAAACGTGACACTGGGCAAGGCCGCGACGCTGTAGTCGCTTGGGGCGCTTGTCACTTGATTATTTACAAGACGAAAGCCGAAATGATCGTTACCGCGAAACGTATAATCTCGTTCTCGAGCACTACTTTCCAACGTCGCGGCATGGAAGTTCCAGCTACCTCCACGTTTTACTTTTGTGTCTCCGTTGTAGGCTTGCCCGGGACCACCTGTGAAACTGGGACTCTCGATCGGTTCTTCTGCCCCAATTACTAGCACATTATTGAACGGGTCTTGATCCGGATCTGGAGCGTTAGAATAGAAATCTGGATCATACCAATCCGCGCACCATTCCCATACATTGCCAGCCATGTCGTACAGACCATAGGGATTCGGCGGATAGCTCTTTACTGCGACGACGTGCCCGCGATCAGGATGATTGTTCTGTTCATTGTAGTTGGCTTTCGTCGCGTCAATCGTTCCATCGTCCGTCGGATAACTGAAATCCTGCCCACCCTGTGCCGCATATTCCCACTGAGCTTCCGTGGGGAGTGAGACTCCATAGTAGGCAGCGAATGCGTGGGCGCCGTACCACTTAACGAAGGTCGCAGGCCATTGTGCTACTTGTTCAACCGTCGGCATCGCATGATCAACCACATAGGCGGTATTGCCGTCGGATGAAAGGGTCACACCATAGGCAACCCCAGGCGTAGTTAACGATCTCAACAAAGTGGGACTCAACTGGCTTTCCGGCAATGACAGTTCGTCTTCTAAAACAACCAAGCCACTAGAAATTGTGACAGAAGCCGATTCGATATGACTATCATCACTGTCTAAGATCGAAAGAGTGGAATCGATGATCGAGGCACCATCTCCCTCCGTGTAGGACAACGTACCGCCTGCGCCGCTTAGCACAGGCGCGACATTCGCAGCACCAGTCGGCAAAACCGCACTCATCCACAGAAGCAGACTCAAAACCACTAAACCGAGCGATCGCACCCGACAGAAACAAAGTCTACGGTCTAATTCTAACGTCGTTTTCATTGCTATCAAATCGTTGAAAGACAGCGCGAAGGAATGAGCATTTCTGATTTCTAGCCACCCAAAACAGGGCGCTCTTAAGACCTTCAGCGAGGCGTGAAACTAGGTTCAAAGGCTTCGAATGCGATCCGCATTCATCAAATCGTCACTCTCAGGCTATGCTTTCATTTGGGTATAACGAAAGAAGGGGACGAAAAGGTTACATAAATCGGCAGTCATATGATCAATCATACATTCCTTTTGTGTAGGCCTGGACAGTTCTGAAACAAGCAGATGAATCCTACGAAACCTATTGCCCTCCAAAATAGCCCCCATTTGAGTATCCTCCCATCGTACAACTACGACTTTCGCACCTGGCACGCGGCCAACTGATTGCTTCTATCTATTTCGTGAATGAGGGAAGTCCTTCAACAGAGTTCAAACACAACGTGATTCTGGGACTAGCCCATCAATTAAGAAACAACACTTAGAGAAAGAATATCACCATGAAAAACCTAAGCCTTAAATCTCTCAGCGCCGCTCTTATCACCACTAGCCTCCTAAGCACATCGTTGACCAGCTACGCTCAAGCGCCTGATCCTGCTCCAAACAACGAAGACCGCCAGGCTCGTTTCCTCGAACGATACGACGTCAATGGGGACGGCGAAGTCACTCCTGAGGAAATCCAAGCCGTTCGCGCCGAAAACGCTGCCACTCGAGTCGCCAATTTCATGGAACGCCATGACCTCGACCAGAACGGTGTCATCACTGCTGACGAACTCTTGCTCGCGGCCGCCGACAATGCCGCTGAAAAACAAGCTTCCGTCCTCGAGAAATACGACCTCAACCAAGATGGCACTATCACCGCTGCCGAATCCTTAAGTGTCCATCAAGATGCCGTGGACGAGCGAATCGCTCGCATCCTTGACCGTCTCAACGGCGTTGAGCCAGAAGAGGGCGATGGAGAGGCTCCAGAAGGACGTCGCCCTCGAGGCGGCAACCGTCCCAATCTCGATCTCAATGATGATGGCGAAGTCACCGAAGCTGAAGTGCTCGTTGCTGGGGCGACCATGGTGGTCGAAATGCAGGCTCGCTTCAACGAACGCTTCGACGCCAATGGGGATGGAAATATCACCGCCGATGAGATCAGCAATGTCAGTGATGCCGCCATCATGGAGAAAGTCGAAGAGATGTTAGCCAAACTCGACGCCAACGAAGATGGGCAGATCACTGCAGAGGAAGTCGCCGAAGCCGCTCAAGATCGAAGAGGAAACCGAGGCCCACGACGAGGTCCCCGTGGCGGAGATGACGAAGTCACTCCTGCCGGTGATCAAGTCGCAGCTGATGCTGATGGCGCCCCTCAAGGTCCCCAAGGTCGACGACCAAATGGTCGCAGAGGACGATAAAGTCACACCTTCACTAAAACCTCATTAACGCGCTGCTCGAGCTAGGATTTGCCTGGCTCGAGCTTTTTCATCACCCTCAACAATTCTCCTTCGCTACTTCAAAGCAGCGCTAATAGCCTCGACCTTGATGTCGTCAAAACGAATGGGATATCCCGAGTAAGGATGCCCCCAAATGGAGCCTTTTCCTCGTGGCGGAGCTGATTGGTTCGAAAGCGAAATCGTCCAATCCTCCGGCTCATCATCGCTCACATTCCAAACCTTACCTCGCACCAGCCAAGTCGAATCGGCTTGCGGCGAGGCTTCCAAGACAAGGCGAGTCCACCCCTCGCTCTTCCAGCGATACTCAAGCGACTTGATCACCTCATCCCCGCGAAGCAATTCGAGTTTCCGCTTACTCGCGCTCACCATGAGCCGAAACCCACCCACGCCACTCATCCCTACACCAAAGGCAGGAGATAAACGACCTTTTGATTGTCCTTGAATGGTGACACTGATCCGGCGCCCGGTCTTACTACTTGGACCGAACAAGGCTCCAAAATTATCCAAGGGAGCCCCTGGCAGTTCAAGGAAACGCGCTTCGCCGTCGGCTTGAACCTGAAACGCTCCATCGAGTACTAAGAAGTCATTCGGTTCGCCACCAATCGCAAGGTCCTGAAAATCATTCTCATAAGCGGTACCCGCCTTGGACTCCGCCAGCGAAAAACACCCCAAAAGGAGCGCAAGTCTCATCATCCCTTTCATAGTTCCTAACATTGATAAACCCATTCTAAGAAAGCCAATGAAACAAGGAATCGAAACTCCAATCATTTCCCGGCCTCTCCGATCGGCTCTACTCATTTCGGAGCGCATCTAACAGCCGGCCCCGCAATGCCGCCCGCGAAGCGACCCAAGTCCACAGCACGCCACTGGCAAGAACTGCAAGTAGAGTCCAACTCAATGAAGCGTAGGGAATATCCGCCCCCGGCGACAGGAGGGCTGGAACCACCGCAATCAGAGCCGCGCCAACACCAATCACAAGCCCCATCACGAGTAATGCGGCGTGCTCACTCAGCACAAGCCATCTCAATGAGGACGCTCGGAAGCCCACCGCTTTCAGCAAGGCCATTTCAGAACGACGTTCCCAGACATTCCGAAGCACAACCACTCCCAAGCCGATGCTACCCAAGAGTAAACCAAGCCCCCCTAACATTTGGAAGGTGGACAGGTAGGTATTCTGAACCGCATTGAAGTCAGACATTCGTTGTATCGCGGAAACGAGTTCAAGCCCAACGTCCTGAAGGGCTCGATTGAGGATCGCGGTGATTTCAGATTGCAAGGCGACCGGGCCATCGATCAAGTAGGTTTGATATCCGCTTTCATGAGGAAAACGTTCGATGAAGCGTTCCTCTGCGATGACAAGATTACCCTGCAATATCGAGTTGGCGAGCCCGGCAACCAGAACCACCTCAAAGGACTCTCCTCGACCGTCGGTATACTGAATCGTATCGCCAAGGCTCTTTCCCATCGCCCATAGCATCGAATTTTGATCGGCAATCGCCGGGATCGCACCGTCTTCTCGCTTTTCATTTAGCAAGAGCCACGCATTCTCATCCGAGGTTCTTGCTACTGAGGCAAAGGTGAAGGCCTCCCGACTTGCCAAGGCACTCGGATTGACTCCCATCAAGCGCGGCCGCTGGGCTCGGTTAAGATTCAAACAACTGGCGTCTTCACCAGGCAACACCCGGAAAGGGACAAAGCTCACTGCTTCGAGCACCTCATCATCCAACAAGAAAAACTCCCGTCCTTGTTCACTATTCAAGTCATGCGTTACGGCTTCGGTGGTTTGCCCCCAGAATAGAAACCCTCCTGTGCCGGCGGATCGTTGAAAGGCCCCTTTAACCGCATCGAGCTTATTGGCCCCGACAGACACGACAAGAAAGCTGCCACAAGCCAACAATCCAATCGTGGCCACACTTCGCTTGATGCGCCGAGAGCTTCCACGAATCCCCATCGCCACAAGACTCAATCCAGACGACGATCCCGCACTTGCCCAGCGACGAATCAACCAGGACGCTGCCATCATTCCCGATACGAGAAGCAGTCCCCCTGCTCCAAAAAACAATCCCGCTGCACTGCTTCCGTTCGAAACAACGGCAAACCCTACCAATCCCACGGCGACAACGAATAGCCCAATGGCAGCAAGCAGTCGGCGCCCCGCGTCCACGCTGTGCCCCCCTTGTACGATCGGTTCCGTTGCGCCTTGCAAAAGTTCTCGAGCCGGACGGTTTGCATGTTTCCTCGCCCCAAGCCAAATCGTAAACCAGGCCACTAACATCCCCCCCATGGCGCCCCCAACCAAGGTTCCCAGGCTGAAATGAAACCCGATAGCGGAGGTCCCTATGGCACCACTCCAAATCGTCGTCAATCCATAGAGCATGGCTCGGGCATATGCCACCCCCCCCACAGCCCCTAATATCGACCCGATACATGCCAAAGCTCCCCCTTCATAATAAAAGAGACGCTTGACGATCGTCGGTCGCAAGCCGAGCGCCAGCAGCACCCCCGCTTCGTTCGTCCGTTGTTCCATGCTGAACTGAAATAAAAGGCTCATGAGAATCAAGGCGGCAAGAATCAGAAAGAAACTGAAGCCGATGAATAGGCCGCCAAAATCCTGTGCCTGATTAACCGCAGCCAACGCCTCATCTCGAACCGGATAAAAACTCAAGCCCAAGGACTCAGGCGTCACAACGGCCGCGAGGCGTTGCTCGAGCGCAGCTCGTTCCCCTTCGCCCCCTGGAAACCGGATGGCCGTCAAACTTCCAAATCGGTTCTCCCACATTGTAAGCCCCGCCTGCTCAGTCACGAATGCTTTGGGTGTCCCTCGATGTTCTTCCCAATAGGTATTGTCCTTGTCACGAATTGCATCGAGATCAATCGGAAATCCCGTATCCCAATCACGACAGTTATCGGCGTCCTTCAATCCGGGGAAATCCGGCATGAGTTCAGGATCATCATATAGGCCAGCCAACGGTACGATGGATTTCACTGTGAACTGAGCCTCCTCATTGAGCAGCTCTCGGCCCAAACCAACCCCATAGTACTTCAAGTCAATCGTATCCCCCACCCTAGCACCGAGGTCATCAGCTAACCATTGGTTTAGAATGATCTCGTCATCGCGCATATCGTCAGGCACCAGGGGACTCGAGCTCGCAGAAACCATCGAGTAAGGATTGCGTTGATCACGGTTTTCGAGACTATTTACGAAATAGGTTAACACCCCCGTTGCATTCGTCTCCTCTGCCTTGACCGAATCAACAATCGACGCATCTAAGAACACGCGACGCGACCGCAGTTCCAATCCGTCTCCCTGAGACAAGGCTCGCAGTTCCAGCTGGGCGTCTGACAATCGCCAATGAGGGCGGAGAGATGCCATCAAACCGGCTGCATTCAACGACTCGCCTCCAGTGCCCACGAGTAGAAGATTCGCCCCCTCCGCTTGCTCGATCCGTTCTTGGAGATGCGATCGATTGACAAAGGCATTGAACGGCGGGATCTGACTCGCATGCAGACTAAAGCGCCCGAAAGCTTCATCACTAATAATTTGCCGAACGGTGAGCCGCATCGCTACCGACGTATCTTCCTCAGGAGACAGAGGCGCATCCCTCGACAGATTGGATGGTTTGGGCACTCGAAAAAGCACCTCATCTCCAACCTCGATCTGGAGTTGCCGCGCGAGGGGTTCATTTATGACAACCTGTTCCGCTTCAATCTCTCCAATCGATTCTGGACTCAGTGCGAGGCTCCAAAAATCATTCTCCACACCGAGCACATTCACTCGATTCGCACGAGCGGCCCCGCCGTCAGCACTCGCCGTTCCGAGCACGACCATGGCACTTGCCACCTCTCGCTCAATACTCTCTTGTAAGACCTCGGCAAGGGAATCACGAAAGATTCGATCATTGGCTACCAAGGCAAACTCAACTGTTCCCAGTCGAGCCATCGCCATAGCGCGCAGACTTCCACGAACCGAATCACCAACCACCAATGCCCCAACCAGGACCGCACTCGCCACAATCGCCCCAAGGACCGTTCCCAAATGAGATTTCGCGTAGTAGCGAAGACTCTGTCGGATCAATATCCAGATATGCATGTTAGACCTTGTCCTTCGTTCGTTGTTGAGAATCTAGGCCCGCAATGGCGCCGGCAAGGCACCATCGCTCAACTCTAAAGTACGCCCCATTTGTTTCGCCAAGGCGATCGAGTGAGTCACCACAATCAAGGTCACCCCATCTTCCCGGTTCAATTCTAAGAGTAACTCAGACAAGCCATCGGCGGACTGGCTGTCTAACGCGCCAGTCGGTTCGTCAGCCAGCAGTAACTTTGGTTGATTGATCAAAGCGCGCACAACAGCCACCCGTTGGCATTCCCCCCCAGACAATTGGGAGGGGCGATGTCCCATCCGATGATCGAGCCCAACACGTTTCAACAACGCCGGAGCCCGTTCGGCCGCAGACTCCAGGACTCGGGGGTCTCGGGAAGCCAGCGTTGGCACGAGAACATTCTCCAAAACCGTGCACTGTGGTAAAAGATGGTGACTTTGAAAAATAAAGCCCAAACGCTGATTCCGAAAGTCTGCCAATGCCAACTCATTCATTTCATGAACCTGCTCCCCGTCAATCGTCACGCTCCCCGAACTAGGGTGATCAAGCGTACCAATGATATTCAGTAAGGTACTCTTACCCGAACCAGAAGGCCCAACCACCGCGACCGATTCTCCGTGGGAAATAGAGAGGGAGACTCCCTTGAGCACGGAAACCGCTTCATCCCCACGATGGAATGTTTTGATCACTTCTGACAATTCAACCACAGACTTCACCGACGACATGCTGCCACTAAAGCCGAAAGCCGTGAGGGACGCAAAAAAATATTCTCTCTTCCGCAAGTTCTCGCTGCTAGAGTCCCTCCGAAAACTGGAATAAGTGCCTTGCCACAGCCTCTTATGCTCGATATGCAAAAAAATCGTTCCGTCGCCACTTGGCTTCTTGGGTGCGGAATCGTACTGTCAGGAATTTATTTTCTAAGCAACGCCGACGAGCCGCAATCCAGCATAGCTCCTCATGCCATCCAGCACACCAATCGTCTTGCCTTGGAGAAATCCCCTTACCTGCTCCAACACGCCCACAATCCCGTCGACTGGTTTCCCTGGGGACAAGAAGCATTCGACAAAGCCAAAGCCGAAGACAAGCTGATCTTCCTGTCCGTGGGCTATTCCACCTGCCACTGGTGTCACGTCATGGAGCGAGAGTCCTTTGAAAATGAGGACATCGCAAAAATCATGAATCAACACTTTGTTTGCGTCAAAGTCGACCGCGAAGAACGTCCAGACGTGGATCGCGTCTATATGAGTTTCGTGCAAGCCACCACCGGCGGCGGCGGTTGGCCAATGAATTGTTGGCTGACTCCCGATCTGAAACCGGTGGTTGGGGCAACCTACTTTCCGCCCGTCGATAAATTTGGCAGACCAGGATTTCCAACCGTACTCAATCAAATTGCCACAGCCTGGACCATGGATCGCGCGTCTCTCGTCGAGCGAGGCGACGAAATCTTGAAGGCACTACAGCAACACTTCACCCCTACGGAAACGAACGAAAAAGCCCTAGGACCTCAAACACTCGATTCCGCCTATGTGGCGATCGCTTCGAGCTACGATGAGGCACTTGGAGGGTTTGGATCAGCCCCAAAATTCCCACGCCCTGTGACGCTCAATTTCTTGCAGCGCTACGCGGTTCAAAAAACGGCTAAGAAAGAGCACCGCGACCAGGCTCGAAACATGGCACTATTCACCCTTGATCGAATGGCGGCCGGCGGCATGTATGATCATCTTGGCGGGGGCTTCCACCGGTATTCGGTCGATCAATTTTGGCATGTCCCTCACTTCGAAAAGATGCTCTACGATCAGGCCCAACTCACCATCGCCTACCTCGAGGCCTATCAAGTGACGGGCGATAAGAAATATGAACTCATTGCTCGCGATATCCTCGGCTACGTTCTCCGCGACATGACCGACGCCTCCGGGGGCTTCTACTCCGCCGAAGATGCGGATAGTTTCTTCGAACACGGAAAACCCGAGCATGGCGAAGGGGCCTTTTACGTCTGGGATCAAGAGGAAATCATCGCCCTCCTTGGGAATGAGAAGGCCAAACGGTTCAATCGTTTCTATGGCGTCGAATCCTCAGGCAACGCCCCTCAAGGCAGTGACCCTCACGAAGAGTTCACCGGCAAGAACATCTTGATTCAGCGCCTCACACTCGATGAAGCGGCCAAGGAGTTCAGCCAACCTCCCAAGGCACTTGCTGCGGAACTAGCTGACAGCCGAAAGAAACTATTCCAAGTGAGGGAAAAACGACCCCGGCCGCATTTGGATGATAAGATCATTACTGCTTGGAACGGCCTGATGATTTCGGCCTTCGCCAAAGCGCATCAAGTACTTAACGAACCTAGATACCTGAAGGCCGCCGTGGATTCGGCAACTTTCCTAAAAGAAACCCTCTACAAAAACCAGAGCAAGACTCTGATTCGAAACTACCGTGAAGGAGCCAGTACTATTGACGGCTTTGTGGATGACTACGCTTTCTTAACCCAGGGGCTACTCGATCTCTATGAAGCGTCCTTTGATATCACTTGGATCGAATGGGCTCAAGACCTCCAATCTACCCAAGATCGACTCTTCTATGATCAGAGTGCCGCCGGATATTTCAGCGCCACCGGCCAAGATCCGAGCATTCTCCTTCGACTCAAAGAAGACTACGACGGAGCCGAGCCTTCCCCCAATTCAGTTTCAATCATGAATCTTCTCCGGCTATCACAGATCACCGCCAATGATCAACTCCTCGAAAAAGCTCAAAAAACACTCGCTCATTTTTCCGAGTCAATCACCGAGCAGCCATCATCAGCGCCTCAAATGTTGGCTGCCCTGAACTTCTCACTCGTCAAAGCGAAACAGGTCGTTTTTGCGGCCAAAGCAGCCGACATCGACTTCCAAAAAATGCTCCGCACGCTTCATAGAAACTTCCTTCCAAACAAGATTGTCTTGCTCGCTGACGGAGGCAAAGGTCAAGCAATTCTCGGCAAACAGCTCGCGTTTATCAAGACCGTCGAACCCATTCAGCGTCGAGCTACGGCCTTTGTCTGCGAGGACTTTGTCTGTCAGCTTCCCACTGCAGATATCGCCCAGTTCGAGAAACTGATCACCTCCCAAACCTCAAACTAGACCAGCTCGTTCGGGACAGGATCGTTCGCATCGGGATTCAGCGCGTCAGTCGAAACGCCCAAGGAATCAGACTGGGCAACACGGGTAACACCCACCGTCGTCCTTTCCTCAGCGCATCGCCCAAGAGAAATCGCTGCAACCATCGAGCTCGCACAAGCCGAGAGGAAAATGCAGCCTGTTGGCGAAGTCGAATCTCACGACAGGTGGCTTCCCAGCTGAGTGAGTCGCCCGACCACTCGATCAATGGGCCTAGAGCCAGGGCGGCTGATTCGAAGGCTAAAGACATTCCGTTCCCAGTGATGGGAGGAATCAATCCCTGGGCATCGCCAAGCTGCACACTGAAATCACTCACCGCTCCCCCAGACGAATAGTCCAAGCCAGCAACTGTGGCCACCGAGCCAGGAACGAGTTTGGCTCCCGAAAAACGCGACGCCAAAGATGCCGAGAAAACACCGCCCAACCCGCCAAGCGGATCAGCACTCAGATGCCGAGGCACACTCGATTTCGGGAGCAGGGCACAGACATTACTCTGTCCTCGTTCCACTCCACAGATCCCCACATAAGCCCCGCTCTGGAGATGCATCTCAAGATCAGCCTTTAGGGAAAAATCTGATAAATGAAACTTTACGCCGACCCATCTTGACCGCTCTAGCTTCGCTCTCCGTCGTCCAAATGCTTGGACCCACCCGGGCTTCGGATCAAATCCGGAACTCCTAACCCCTTTACACAACCGCCCTCCGACCTTCTCGAACGCCTCGGCTAGCACCAAATCTAAATTCCAACGAGACAAACACCAAGCCGTTGAAGGCAACGAAACGGGTGCCGCCCCCTCTCCTTCGAGAAAAAACTGTACCTCCTGCGCCCTTTTGAGCCCCAAGTCTCTTAGCCGTTCCTCGATCCCCAAGGCCTTGAGGAGAGAAATCCCTGCACCACTGATGAACTCACCACAAACCTTGTGTCGAGGGTAGTCTCCAGACTCGAACACCGCTGTCGGGATATTGTGTTGTCGGAGCGCCAATCCCAATGATAGACCAGCCAAGCCCCCGCCAACGATGCTAACAGTTTTCACGTGAAAACGATGTCTCTACAAATCGATCTGTTTG
Organism: uncultured Verrucomicrobiota bacterium; assembly: GCA_913061285.1. Taxonomy (GTDB): domain Bacteria; phylum Verrucomicrobiota; class Verrucomicrobiia; order Limisphaerales; family AAA164-E04; genus UBA2970. Next base: position 13,747 of record CAJXVR010000125.1, read on the forward strand.
GCCCAGAAATAGTGCGAGAACAGCCCCATAGGCCTTTCCTGCACGGTCCAATCTCGATCACGCGGCCAGAGCCTGGTCAATTCGTTTTCAACGAATCCCGCCCTCACGGAAATCACCGCATCATTTCGAGTGACATCACCACACCCCACCAAGCCAACACAGTGAGAGGCGAGCAAAGCCCGCCGACTTCGCCGAGGCTCGCAGGCCGCCAAGGAGCGCGCAATGCGCTGCACTGAACGAAAAAGAGCCTGGATCTGACTATCTCGAAAGTGATGGAGCAGCAAGTTTACAAAACAGCAGTCAAACCTTTCATAACGGTCAGCTCCCTCGAACCACTCAAAGAGATCGGAAGCCTCGATCGTTACTTTCCAACCTTCAGATTCCAATGCCCCAATCACTCCCGTTGAAACACTCGGATGTCGATCGACCATCACGACTTCCCGAGGGGCCTCTGATCGCGGCAGGCGGGAGAGGAGTTTATACAACAACCAGCCGTCTCCAGCCCCCAATTCCAACACCCGTTTCGGCACGAAGCCACCTCGGCTCAAGCCCACCTGATCATCAAAAATAGCGGCATGCCGCATCAGGGAATTCAATCGTCGAAGATCTCGTCGTGACCGTACCGCTTGCGGATCATCGGCGGGAAGCGAATCCAATATCTCTGCTTCAATTCTTCTACCTCTCATCCTTACCCACTTTCAACAAAGCCCCATGACTGGTAAACCCGGCACCAAACGAGTTCATCCACCACCATCCTCCGGGCGCGTTCGTTGCCAAAGCCCGTTCGAGAACGAAAAGGACGAAGGGACTACTAATATTGCCATGCCTATCTAGGACGTCCCAACTCAACTGTAATCGCTCACCGTCCAGTGAAAACCGTTTCGTTAACGCTAGAAGCACCTCGCGACCACCGGCATGAGTGATCCATTGAGCAATTTCTTCCTGAGCGAGGCCCCTTCGCAGCAGCACCTTTTCTAGGACGAGAGCAGCATGCTCTGCGGCTTTCTCAGGCACTTCTGGCGCCAGGATATTTCGAAGCATTCCCTGTTGATGATCAAACCGCAAAAACTCTCGATCGGCTGCACACAAGCGGGTTTCAAAGTCGACCCACTCCACCGAGCGTTGACCAGGGATGGGCTCGTTGCTCAGCACGGCCGCGCCTGCGCCATCACCAAAGAGGCACGCACTAACCAAGACCCCCGGATCATCATCTAGAAACAGCGCCGCGCTACACACCTCGACACAAATACTAAGCACATGCTCACACTGCCCGGACTGAATCAAACTGTTGGCTGTTTTCAAATTGGGCAAGGCTGCCCCACAACCCTGACCCACTAAATCTAAGAGAAGGCTGTCATTTCTTAAGCCCAAGGACTCACTAACGTAGCTTGTTAGCCCCGGACAGAGATATCCGGTACAGGTACTAATAACGATCGCATCGATCTCCTCGGCTCCCATCCCTGCCCGTTTCAATCCATCTCTAGCGGCTTTTACAGCCAAGTCTGGCGCATGCTTCCTGAAACGTCGGTGGAGGGCATCGGGCGTGAGTTCAAACACTTCAGAGAGTGGATCGAGCGCCAAGTAGCGCCCTGAAACGCCATTCTTTCCAAGCAGCACCTTTTTAAGAATCGCTTGAGACCGCCGGGACAAGTGCGCGAACTGAGGGCTTGAAGCAATCGCCTCCCAACACTCACTCTGTGAATAGTGCTGTTCCGGTGTCCCTGTTCCAACGCTAGCAACAAACATAATCAGTACTCCATTTGCCCGAAGTCTACCGCACCGAGCGGTTAATTCAACTCTACGCCTTTCTTTTGGTCTCCTCGATACTTGGCACGAGATTCTCCTCACGCACAAGGGCCCGCCCGTCCCAGAAAGTAGCGCTACCAAAAAAAATCGGCCCGAGACAGCATGAGGTGCTGCCCGGGCCGGTATTCGAACGAACGCTTAGTCGATCAAGACGACCGAATAGTACCGCTCCAAAGCCTCTGAACGATCAACAACGATACTGGTGACATCATCCGCGAGAATCACATCGCCCAGCGGCAGCCATTCCGATTGCGTCATATCCTCTCGATATCGAGCCTGGTAACGGCTTCCCGGTTGACTAGTGAACGTGAATCGCAACTCATTGTCACGAGAGATTGAAACGTCAATTATTTCCGGACCAGTCGCTTGGTTCGGGCTTCCGGGAGTCGGATCAGTGAAGGTGAAGATCGTCTCTCGGTTTCCGCCAACGAATCGTCCCTCCGAAACATCCGCTGCCTGTTCTCCAAACAAGACCAGATCAATGACCTCTCCCCCCCCGGTATAGAGTCCGATGCTCTCGCCATTTCGACTCAACTTGAAGTTCACGTGGAGATCCGAGGAACCTTCATTCTGCTCGGCTTGTTCGTCCGCCCAAATCAACAAGAATGTCCCAGGAGCAACATTAGTACCTCGAGGAATGGCATACTTTGTCGGATTCATTGGATCGTCAGAGAAGTAGAGCCCTCCCAATTCTGCAACGGAATCACCCGCATTGTACACTTCAAACCAATCATCAAACTCATCGCCCGTCGGATCGGCAGGATCGGCAATGGTCTCACTATTCGAGGCCATCCACTCACTAATCAAGACGTCTAGCTCCGGGGCTTGATGAACATTGAGCGCGCCTTGACTTGGCGTCATAAATGGCTGAAGCGTATTGGCCGCCCCACTTGGGAAAAGCCCTAAAGATTCCCCGTCCACGATCCCATCATAACGAACGTAGTCCACCAAGAGCGCCTGTTCACCGGATCCCTGGGCTAGACTCAAATGTCCTTGATCTCCACCCAGAAGCAGATCGCTGTGCCATTCCTCAGCGCTTCCTTGCAAACTCTCCTGATCCATCCAAACAACTCGATGCGCCCCACCATCAATAATGGCTCCATCAGGGAACTTCCAAGCGGTAAGATCCCCAAGGGATGTCCCGAGATAGAAGCCACTAAGATCAATCGCTTCACCTCCACTATTGTGAATTTCTACCCAGGGATCCAAGTCTCCAAACGAATCCGCCGGACCAACGAGATTCACTGTCTGGATTTCATTGATACGAAGCGTGGGAAAGGCGGGCAAGGAGGCGGTATTCGAATTTTCGAAGCCCGGGGTGTAGCGGGTTGTGATGATTCTTGCAGGCGTAATATCAACGGTCTCAAGCAAACTAAAATCGCCTAGCCCGACCGAAAGGCCTCTTCCGTCGCCACCTCGTCGATACCGGAAGCTCAGCGTGTAAACCTCACCTATCGTCAACCCCTCGACCGATTGAACGATCGCCGACCCCTCGTTGAATCCACCAACATCAGCTGTCACCAAAAGACTTTTCGTCCCTGAGTGTTGAAACTCATCAACCACCACGCTCTCCGTATGGTTGTTTGAAAGCGTCCAGTTTTCTGCTAGGTCCGATTCAAAACTTCCGTTCACGACGAGATTCACCCCCACCTCTGCTTCACTGCCGGCTACCAACGAAACATCGTCAAGATAGACACTCCCCCCAGGAAAATCTCGTCGTAGTTCAAAGAGACCTTCGAAGCGACCGAAGTCCGGAACAATCTGAACGAGCGTTCCTTCCATCGAAAGACCATCATCCGCGAGTGTTGCTTCCAAGCGAATCTCCACCTCATCCGGCATCCAGGTAATAAGCACCTCTCGGCCCGTCACGGTCACAGCATCAAACGGAATCTCTTCTCCCCCATCGAGCAGGAAGGGCACAAGCCCCCCGTCCGCTTGTCGTTCGAAACGGAACCCAATATCATCACGATCCGTTTCTACCTGAACGAAGCCTGTCCAAGAACCTTCAATCCCATTGAACTCGACGGTCGCAGGATTGTCAGAGAGAAAGACCAAGAGATCAGAACTCGTTGCGACGCCAGTCGTACTGGCAAATTTCCAGTCTTGCCCACCGACGGGCTCACCCACCGCCCCCCAATTGGCGATGCGGTCGTTGTCACGGCTCGGATCAATAAGCTGCAGCGAAGATCCCCCACTGAACGACAGGCCAGGCCACGGAGCACTGGCTCCATAGGTCACTTCATCAACCACAAGTTCGTTTCCTTCCTCATTGAGTGTCTGCACCAATCGAAGTGTCTCACCGTCAATATCAAGCCGTCCGCCATACTCGCCAATAACCTGACCTGATCCCCCATAGGCAGTAACATGTGCACTCGCATCTGATACGATCAACAAATGTTCCCCGGGGAGAATAATGGCATCCGAGGGAAACTCGAACCCGACACCGCTGAGTCGATACCCTTCTAGCGAGAACGCCGTTCGCCGCGCCGTATTTAGCAGTTCAACGTACTCGCCGCCCTCCGCCGATGGGCGAAACATGATTTCATTGATGACCAGATGCTCAGCGGCGTTCTCAGTTTCGCCCGTAAACTCCACCCGTATCGTATCGAGAGCACCTCGCAGAAAATCTCCGGTTTCCGAAAACCCTCTGAGACGCAGGGTGTTTTCACCGGGCGCTAGAATGACATCAGTTTCCCAGTTGCTCTCCGTAATCCAACGGATGGGATGCGGCATATCGTTCACCGTCAACGAATGCATTTGGATTGGGGCCGCACCTCTCAAGACCACCAGGTTTTCCTGACTCGAGAATTGCATCCCTCCATTCGATAGAATTTCAAACCCAGGATTGACGTTAGCAATCTGGTCTTTCAAGTAGTCCAATCGAGATGCAATGTAATTTTGCCCCCCGCGAATGCCGGCAGGACGGATGCCATTGTCAATGAGCGCATCGAAATTTGCCTGAAGCACAGGGGTTGACTTTGATGCTTGGAGAGGACCATCGACAGCCTTCTGCATCGCCTGATAGTAAATACGCGCAAAGGGCGGGTGAAAATACATTTGCTGAATGACCGGCTCGATCGTACTAAACATTGAGGTACGGGGGCCATCAGTCGAGGCTCCCAAAGCGAAATCCATATCCCAGATATGCAAGGCCCACTTGCCATCCTCCGGCTTGTAGGCATACATGTTCTTGCCCCTCCGATAGCCATAAGAATCCCAGTTGCCGACAATGTGTTCCACCGCAAAGACACCCATCCAGCCCTCAACATCGACCAACGAATCGACCGCATCGGTATAGGCATCCGAGCGAGGCAAATTCATCGCGTCAACCAACTCAAAGAGCGACGAGTAATCATGAGTCGACCCTTCCACCGCTCGCTTGCGCCAATTGTAGCGATAACGAGGAACAAATTTCTGACCCTCAGCATCAACATAGTTTACGAGATTGGCGTCAACATTGGAGATCCGAGTGGCCCCCGCAGAGAACTCAAACCAGTCTTCGATCTTGTAGAGATCCCCACCGGAAGATTCAGGATAGAATTGTTCAGCCACATCACGACTTGGCTGTTGAATGTCTTCATACAGGCGACCTCGTTTTGAGCCATTAACGTAGAGGTTGATGTTTCGGCGTCGCAGGTAAGGCACATCCATCTGCTCTGCCATCCAGAAAGCCACCTGCTCCAGCTGAAGTGAAGGATCTCGAATCGGCCAATCGAGAACGAAATCATTGGCCCCCAGCACTTGATCATCTTCAGGCAGATGCAATACATAACCGCATAAAGCGCCCGTAGGCCCGGTGTATCCGGGACTCACAAAAGGGCTCCCGCTGTAGAGGGCCCCAGCATTGTAGACGACCCGTTGATTCCCATAAACAAAGGTAGCGTCCAAATCCCCATTGTGCAGCTTCAGCCGTCGCGTCCACTCACGCACTGTTTCGTCCGCCAACCAAATTCGATAGGTTCCAAAATTTCCAAACGGTTGCTGCTCGCCAAAGGTAATCAAACACTCCCGCGACAAAGCGCCACTCGGAAACCGAGCACTACTGGCC
>CAJXVR010000126.1 GCA_913061285.1 uncultured Verrucomicrobiota bacterium
GTCATTGAGGTCGGCAAGTTCGCCTTCAGCATCTTGAAGGCGAACTTGCCGACCTCAATGACAGACAATGCGGCAGCAGCCTGTTGAGCGCTCCTTAGCTTGGCCGCATCACTAATCGTCTTGCCCTCGAAAATTTCAAGGCTCCTGAGGAAAAGATACTCTTGGCGACGGCTGTCTTCGAGAGCTGTCCTGGTTTCATTGTGAGCATTCAAGAAGGCACCAATGGCTTCCTGAAGTTTTCCGGGCGATCGCCGCCGTCCTACATAGCTCGCTGGTTTTGAATAAAATCCTGCCGAATTCAGATGCACCACGATGTTTGTTCCTAAGGTATTCGTGCCTGAATTACTGAATCGTGTTTTCACCGCATTCAATCGCGGATCGGTTGGATTGAGATAAATCGGGAAATCAAACCCCGTTCCATTGTCTTCTAAACTGAGCTGGGTTAATCGCACATCATCGATATAGGCATGGTGGAAAAAATCAGGGCCCGAATAATTGGCCGGGTAAAGTTTTCCAGGTCCCATATCTTCCGGGTATGGCGTGCCGTAGAGTGAGATCAGTGAGTTGGTAAAGGCGAGTTCCTCAGAGAGCACCTGTGCCTTCAGGTCATTCAGGGAATCCTGTTCAGACCGCAAGAGACGGGTGACATCCTTGGCTTCGTCAAAGGCAACCAGAGCGTTTCCTAGGGCCGTCTTTGCTCGATCAAATATCTGTTCAAAGTGTGTCGTCGGTTCAGCACTAGCAATCGTGTTCGGATTCAGATCAAAGGCGATACTGTTTTCTGAGAGACCTAAGGGATTTAAGCCAGCTTCCGCATTATCAAGATCTGTTTGTAACGAAGCAACAATTGCGGGTAATTCCATGAGCTCTGGAACGGTGGTTCGATCCACCTTCTGAATGCCTTCGTGAGTCGGATCGGGATCCACATCTGGGAGAATAGCATTACCAACAACCCAATTGATGTAAGCCCCCTGCCCGGTCCGGGAAGCCCAATGATCGGCTCCCCAATGGCGCGTGCGCTTGGTACTCGATCGAATTGGGGACAGATGCTCCCAGCCCCGCCCCGCTCCTGACTGAAACTCTTGATGCCATGTCAGATCGAAGGTCTGTCTCCCTGTCCTGGCTACTGACGCGGCAGCCGCAGCAAACTTTCGTTCGTCCAGATAGTCGACTGAAACCGGCTGGCCTAGAACAGTAACCGCCTCGATCCGGGGAACCCAATCGAAATCCGGATCAATCAATAGAGAGTAATAGCCCTTCATTGCGGTTAAGAAATGACCGTATGCGTCTCCGTGTCCCTGCGGATACAAGTGGGCGGCATCCGCTGGCCCAACCACGCCGTCATGGTCCTGGTCGTAAATATCATAGTTCAACGCATAAATCACTTCTCCCGAATTAATGCCACGCGTGTAGTTCCAAACCAACCGATTGTATATTGGGCCAATCTCTGTGCCGGGTTGCAAGAACTCATCACGACCTCGTAACAGAGCCAATTCCTCTTCGAGTAGGGAGGCCGTCTGCCCCTTGAAGGAAAACAGTGCGGTCGCAATATCTCCATAGGTATTGTCCGCTGTCCCAATACCAATCGTTGGATTGGCAGCGTCAACAAATGCCTCGTTGCCATGCATCATATAGAGATCGTTGAGATAGCCTGCCGCGAGTAGGAGTGCATCATTTGCGGGTCCGAAATTAATCCCGGCATCAATGCTCAAGGCACGTCCCCGACGCAGGACAGTTTCGTAGATTTCGATCAGGCCAAACTGATTGATCGTCTCCAGATTCAGAGCGATCGCCCCTTCCCAACGCTTCCCAGCCTGTGTCAAAATACTTGCGTCTGTATTCACCGAATTCGAGAACAAATCAGTCACCCGTTGGTTGAAGGGATTAATTCCGGCCAAGACTCGTTTGATCCACCCCTCTGCCAGCTGAGGTCGTGTGAACGCTGACCACTGATTGAAGAGTGGATGGCTGGGGTTCGTTGGGCGATATCGCATGGTAATATAGTTGTCTACCAGCACTTGAATCCCGGCATTGCCACCAAGCGTCACCCTGGGAATATCGGAGCCGCTCGCTAGTGGTTGCCAACCGCTCATGCTCTGAGAAATGGGTACAGGCAATCCGTCAACGGGAGGCGCAATTCGCCAATCGTACTCGTACTGATCTGATCGAGCCGCTAGATCCCCAGTGTGCTGTAGTGTGAGCAACTCGTTTAATGGGTTCGCCGATGGCAGCACTTTGACCTCCCCAAGAAAGAGAGGTCCACCAGCCCGAATAACATGAAGGGAAACGGGCTCTCCTTCGGGCGTGAAAGCGCGACCATTGCCCGTAATCAAGGTAATAAATCCGCTGCCTGGTCCCACAGCACTTAGAGCATAGGAATCCACGGCAATATCATCGTCATCAATAACCGCGAGTTGATTGACTCCGACCGTTTGAGTCAGTAACGGATCAGGAATATAGGAGCCTGGGACTGAAGGATCTTCCCTGAAGGTCTCCACAGCAGTGACCAAACCATCGACAGCCTGATCCCATTTCGCCTTATCCGGATCACCGACCGGACAAACCGCTTTGAATCGAGCCAAGTCAAAGACGCCAAGAACATTGAGCAACACATATTTCTCGCCAAACAACTCGTCCTTGAATTCGCCTCTTAAGACGAGGTGTCCGTGCGTGCCGCGAGCAGGATCAAAGAACAAGCGTTGAGCGAGATGCGGTGGCAACCCAGAAAAGAAAGTGAGTCCTTGAAAGCTATCCGTCAGCACTGCAGCAGGGATCCGATTCAATCCGTTCCTACTAATATCATATGACTTCTCCCTCGTTGGATCATGCAGCAGAACACTGGGGGGCTTTGTCGCAAAATCAGCTCCGACGGATTGCTGATAGAGCACCTCCATACTCGTCTGAGAGCGGACTGCGGGGAGACCTGCCGTTGGCAGTAAGAGCGTTTGTCCCGGAGCTAAAGTAGGCGCCGTCGCGGGCCAGGTCGGTCGGTAGACGATATCAAGAGAGGCGGTGGTTTTTGCCGCGGGATCACCCACGGGATCCCCGTTTCCATCGATTGGTCGCAAGTAAGGCACAATCGATCCAACAGCCGGTGGGTTGGCCATCTCGGGCCAGCTAAAGCCATCTTGGGTTTTATAGTAAAAGCGCATCGAGAAACTATTGGCAGGCGTCGGAGACAGCCCCAAATACGGAGGTCGATTGACAAAATCAACCACCGTCCCGGTAATCCCATTAGTGCTCGATATCGTCAGCGGACCTTGATTCGTGGCCAGCCCGCTAGCAACGACGTCCAGCGTGAACGTTGCGTTGACCGATGACCCATCGCCCGTATCTGTCACTTGAATGCTCACTGGATAGGTTCCTACAGAGGTTGGAAGCCCGGATAGTTTTAATCCATCAATGCGTACGCCGTCGGGCAAAGGAGTTGATGCCGTCATCACGAGAGAAACAAGGCGCCGAGACGCGTGGATATGATGCACAAATGGTTGGCCTACTAATACCGTCGCATCCTGTGCTGGTGAGAATTGTCCGGTGCCCGCGTTGAACAAGCCGATCTCTAACGCAGGGATTCCGGCATGCAATCCACGGTAGAGCCAGAAATTGTCTTTCCGATCTCGGTAGGTGAAGCGTTGATAGTGTTCATTTGGTCCTCCCAGTTCGACACTTGGGTCCCAGTTCGTTGGTAAATCTCCGGAGGCTCCCGGCGGCTCGGTATTAAAGTTGACAGAGCTCGGACCTGCCCCTTCGACCGGCGGGGCTAGTAGTGGAAGTGGCATCGGGGCCTGAAGAATCGTGCCTGCCTCCACAATGTAATCGAAAGTAATTCCAGCCTGAGGTTTCTCGCGCAACACCTTGAAGGCCCGCATTGATGGGCGACCGTCGGCGGCTACAAAATCCAAGAGCACGTAAGGTTCCGAGGTGAAGTTGGGCCCCTGGGTGATGTTCAGATCGTCACGCAAGGCAAAGGCCTGCCCTCCAATCAATAGAGCATGTTCTTCATTCGGATTGTAACCAGCAAGTGTGGCGTCATTTTGTGTATAGATGGTTCCTTTGGCTTCGAGACTGCCCAAGCCTCCACTGCCATCGTTACTAGCAAGAACGATCTCACTCGGCGCCGCCGGCCATTGAATCGTATAGTCGCCAACGACGGCTGGCCAATGAGTGTTCTTAAAGCCTGCAGCAAGATTCACCGTGTTAGGTCGCAGCCACCAAACCTCAAGTTTGTTTTTACCAGGGATGGCGTTGACCGGGATGATTGCTCCTAGGTTGGCGGCTTCTAGGCCATTGGTCAGTGGATCAATGTAGGCACTTTCATGAAAACTATTTCCAGCAGCGACGTGAATATGCCCCGCCAAATAGGCATCATTCAGTCCCGCACCCAATTCACCTATCGGAGCGGATATCCGATCCCCCACATTCACTGCGTGAGAAACGACTCTCGGGGCTATGCCACCGACGTTATTCCAATTGAATCTATTGTTGTTGGCATCCCATGCGGTGAGCGTTGTCGCAACTGTCCCATTAAATTGTGAGGGATTCTTTAGGCTTTGCTCCAACCAGGAAAACACCCGCTCGAAGGCGACGTTCTCGCCGACATTGTAGCGGATCAATGCTCGGTGAGCCGGATAAGTCGTATTCAGAAACGAGTAAAAGCCAAACTGATCCGTGAGCGCTGCCCGCGGTCGATCAAGAGGATCTTGGTACTCAAGCGTCGGAGCGTTGTCGGTCGGTAGTTGAACCGCGGTCGCACGAGCCTCGGCTTCGGTGGCGACAGCCGACCTGACATAGTGGCTGTAGCGAGCAACGTCAGTGGGCCAAATCTGTTGATAGCGCACATAACGCAGCGGCCAACGCAATCCCTCCAAGCCTTCCTCCAGCCAGTGAATGAGCACGTCATTTAAGTTTTTCGTCTCTTTCGTGGCGTAGAAGGTCAAGCGATTATTAATAACGCTTGTGACCTGATAATTGAATTGTCCGGAAGCGGATCCAAGTACCAGCTCTGGAAAAAGAAGACTATCATCCTGTCCATCAGCATAGGCCTTCAATGGGTCGCCAAGCTCGGCAACAACCGTCGCGGGATTGGGCTGTTTCACGACATCAACAATCTCAAAGCCCAAATGTTGCCTCGAGACGCCGTCGGCTCTCGCATCCCCCAAAAGCTCTACAAAGGCTCTTCCTTCGACATTGAAGGCACGAATCTGCCGCTGCGAGTCATCAAACCAAAGCGTACGCCGTTCTTGAAGAAGGTTGTTTTGGTCCGTCACAAAACTTTGCCCTTCAGCGACGAATTGCTGAGCCACTTGTTTTGGGAAGTTATTGTTATAGACGATTCTTACACTGGCCACGCGTGCTGCTGGCACGTTGATGGCCTTGCCGGAGTCGCGGAACACTCCCTCGGTCCAATACATTTTCCGAGGCGTCTTCACCGAGCTTCCAGAGACAATATACAGTTGGGATAAGAGCGGAAAAAATGCCGGACCATCCTTGAAATGGGTCACATTATCAACAAAGCCAGCAGGTTCTGTCAGGTTACCCTGTGGGTAGATATCAGGCACTGCTCGCCGCCATATAATATCGACCGGCCCAGCCTGCACCGCAAAGACCCCTTGTTTGTGGTGACTATAGTAGTAGGCAGCACCGACATGGCCGTTCGTCGTGTGTGGTTCTGCCTGCCAGTAGGCGCTTGCAGGCGTGCCGACGGCTAAAGGGTTTCCGTGCTCGTCTAAGCTGGGCGGAGGAATGATCGATCCGAATTGAAATGACACTTTCCGACTCAAGATCGGTGCTCCGAGCCTTGCCGAACTCAGCACGATGACAGGAACATTGTTCGATTGAGCTGAAGGCAATCCAATGAGCGGCGCATTCGCCGCAAGGCTCAGCGACTCGTTAAGCCGGATGGGATCCGTTGGAGCAACCAAGCCACCAAATGTCATCACACTTTGAAATTGATTCGGAGTCGGGGGCAAGGTGGTTTCATTCGGCGGAGGCACAGGAGGAATACGCCCATCCGATCCTCGCGGCGTACCAGCGGTGCCTGAGAGAGGGACACCTGCCGTGCTGCTATAGTTTATAAACGTAGAGTCCTGCCGGATCTCAACGAAATTCTGTGCGACGGCGACTGAAGCGCAATAGCAACATCCCCAAAGCAGGAGAGCTAAACCTTGAGCTCGCATCATTAGCTTCACAATCATCTTTCGGTTACCAGGACCTTAGATTCCCAACCTACTCCAACTAGTTTCGGGCTAACGAGTCGTTAATGGCCGCAAGCTCCTCAGCGCTCTGCTTCCCCTTTGCAAGCTGCGTCACCATTGCCTTAAGTTCGGCAACTTGAAGCTCCAGCGAATCAACTCGGCTAGCCTTACTCTCAAGTAAAGCGACTTTCGCGACCGCTTTCTCTAGCTCGGCAATGCGTGCCTGGCTCTCGTTCAATGCCTTAACTTGCTTTGCAAGTTCCTGGGTTGCTGAAACGTTCAACATGGCGATAGCCTCGTAGTCGACAACACGAAAGTCGCTCACTTCACGTCCGTAAACAAAGACCTTCTCCTCCTCAGTTTGGAGGGTCGTTAGGAAGGCATCCGGTCGGACTTCGAGGATTTCGTAGATCTCATCGTTCTTCCCCGCGATCAATCTGACGCGATCACCTTTCTTAAGAGTCGTTTCGAGACTAACCCAGCCATCGAGGATCGGTGCATGGCGATAGATATCAGGAATCACATCGACAGTTTGCGAGACCGCTTGCGGATACACCGTCTCGAGCTGCTGTCCGATGACTTTCTTGATCGGGCGATTCCCCTTTTCGAGGTAATCTCGATAGGTGTAGTCCGTAATTTCAACCTGCTCCAAGATTGCTAAGTCACGCCCTGAATCGGAAACGCCGTCAATTTCCTTAATTCGTTGATCGGAGATTGCCCGATAGAATTCAGCATGGATACCTCGAGTTGCTTTGATAGAAAGATCTGAAATAGTAAAATCTCCATTGACCCTTCCACTTGCCCCATCAAGACTCAAAAAGGCGTGAGCCCCTAATCTATCAGTCCCTCCAACTCCGGCCACAACCAGACGGGCTTGTGTCGGCGAACCCGTTCCGATTCCAACATTGCCCCCGGTATCCTGAAGAATAACGACGCCATCAGCTGCAGCCGAGCGCCAATAAATATCGCCTCTGGTTCCGTAATGGATATGGCTTTTAAAGTCAGGATTAATTCCTGCTGCCGTAAAGATTGCAGTACCCGCCTGCGGATTAGCAGCGTTGGACTGCACGTGAAGGGTTGCTGGAAAATCTGAGGTCGTCCCAATGGCCACTCCTCCCCCAGTATCCTGCATGAAGACGAACCCATGACTCGCCGCGGACCGAACGTACCAATCTCCCCTCGGCCCATACTGGATATGACTTGGAATGCCGCCCCCTTGAATGTCCGATGCGACAAAAACAGCTGTCCCTCCCGTGACTCGATTTGCGGCATTGCCATTGACTTGAAACGCGCCAGATGTTCCACCGTTGATGCCAACGCCCCCAACATTGTTCACAATGATTCCATTGATTCCATTGTTATAGATATAAAGCGATTGGTTTGACGGAACATAACTCAGCGCTGATTTCAACGCTCCGCCCTCTTTAAGATACAATTGAGCTAGATTTCCTGAACTCGCGTTAATATGCATTTGCACCGCCCCTGCGGCAGCACTCACCTCCAACGGAGCGGCTGGCGTTGCCGTCCCAATACCTACCCATCCATTATGGGCGATACGCATGCGCTCAGTGATCCCGCGCGCGCCGTCTACTTCCCCAAACACGATCCCCCCTCTGCCTTGACCACGTTGGTTCAGCAAATACGTATCCCCACCTCCATTGGAATGATTCCATTCTAAGTGTGCCCCCTGCTGATGCCCACCAAGGTAGCCCGACGCCCGCACAGACTGAACATTGGCATTCAGCCCATTCAGCGTTCCGGAGAGAGAGAGGTGCGACGCCTGAAAAGCACCAGCTCCATCTCGCATGACGATGGTATTGTTCAGATTCTGTGATGTTGCCGTTGTCGCCTGATTGGCCACAGCCCCGGGCGTCGCTATTGTCCCACTAACATTCAGATTTCCATTGGCTGTTGAACTCAGCAGGGTCGTCCCAGCTGGACTGACAATTGAATTTGCTTGGGTTGCTAGAAAGGCATACGGCGAGGGTAAAAATCTAAGCCGTGGGGCGATGTTCAAGGCATTCCCGGCAATAGTGACCGTCATATCCATAAATCGATCCGACGCCGTTGGCGAAGCAAAGACGGTACTTAAGGCCGGCCGCGGTTCGCTGGCATTCTGGGAGCCTTCCCCCAATATGACGCTAAATTGGCCCTTATCTACCGTCACGGTCTGCACTTCTGCCCAGACAAGATTCCCACCGGTCTGGGAATCAAAAATTCGAAAGACGACCGAGTAATTAATCGGAGTCGCAGGCGCGAGACCTGTTCCATTTCCGTCAGCGAGAAACCCTTGGTAGGTGAGAAAATCAGGGGGAGCACTGGCGCCATTCGCCTGAGGAATACTAACGACCCCGTTCAGTCCGAGAATGACGAGGCTTAGTAGACTACGCCAAATCAGCCCAGCTTGAATTCGAATCAAAAACTGCTTCATGGTATTTGTAAAAAGTTGCTGCGGACCAAAATTCATAAGGACAAAGTCAATGAGCTGGATCACTGTGTGACCAGTGCTGAAATACTATTGATGCGATTCAGCGTGAAGGTTCCCTGAGATTCGTAGCTGCGTGATTCAGGGCCCTGTGCCGTCTGTTTCCCTTCGAGTGTTATCGTCTCGCTGTAAACGCCAGTATATTGCTGCCCAGATCTAGTGAGCGCAGAAAAATTATCGGCAGGAGGGTTGATCGACAAGGTGATGGCGCGGAAAACATTGTAGGATTCGAACCCAGGCGCCAATTGAGGTGCCGCAAAGTTGGCCCCCAAGTTGTCGTGATCCGGGTGAAAGGTGTGAAGAAATGGATTCGAGGCATGATCATCATGCGGCAGCACAACCGTCGTCGTCAGCGTCGCCCCGGGAGCCAAGGCCCCAGAAAAAGTCCACGGGACGTTATTCGCCGTGAAGGGCAGATGCACGGCACTCACACGCCTGGCACTCCCAAGTTTGGTCGGATCTAGCAGCTCCTGACGGGTCGCGTTCACAAAGGAAGAGGTCGTATCAAGGCCGTGATAAACCCTCTGAAGTAAGCGAATGCTACTATTGTCGTTGTGCAGAATGAGGCGCAACGGAAAGGATCTCGGCACATCTCCTAGCGAATTATTCACACTCGTCGTCACATAAGAACCGAAGTCATTGGCTTGTGTCGACATGATTGGCGCCCCAGAGGAATCCCGGTGGAAGGTTTTCAAAGAAGAACGAACCTTAGAAATTGAGGCCGAACCTATCCACAATCCCGCATTCGAGTCGGCAACCGCTGCGACCGGCAAATCGACCTCGTTGAAACCAAGAGAATCCGTGAATCGAATCACACTTGCTAATTGCTCGCCCGGGGCAGTGGTCAAGGCAGCCCGATTGAGGCCAATCACCAGCTCAAGCTCCGAGCCCGGCTGGCCGCCCGGAGCAAGGGTCCATGACTGAGTACCACCAAGAACGAAACTCGAATAGCCATAGGTAAGATCGGTCGTATTGAGAGCCCCCCGTATCAACAGGGGCGGCGCCCCGACAATCGTGGTTTGCCCCGCCGGGGGCACCTCAGACGCAATATGTTCGGCTGAAACCGTCAGATCGTTTGAGCTGAGATTACGAAGACGAATTCGAGAAACGCTTAAGAGGGTTCCGAAATCGATCCCACTGGAACTGGTTGCTTGAATCTCGAACGGACCGAAGTAGCGATTGTAGACATTCCCAGCCCGAACCCAGTAGGCTCTCCCCCGTTGGACAGCGGTCGTGCGGAGCCCAAAGACGCGAACGGGATTACTAGCACCGAGTTCGCCCCCCGGATATTCAAAAATCTCGGCGTTCTGCTGCAAGATTGGTGCGGGGGCCAGAAAGCTCTCGAACGATGGCGGATTCGCGCGACTCGTCGGAAAGCCCAGAAAATTCAATCCAGAACTAGCCCACTCATAGCTCGGCACTTTGGGTCGCCCCTTCAGCGTCCAGACATAATCCGTTACGCTGCTCGAATAGACCAAACAAGCCACATTGCCGACCAGACGCTGAAGACCGGAATTCCCAGAACTATTACGATTCCAGCTCGTCCACTGACTCCGATTACTAAAAAGTTCTTGGGGAGTCTGAACAAACTGCGCCGTCCCGGGACTTGGCGTCCACATCCATACCTCCTGGATCGGTGTGACCGAGACGGCCCCTGCCCCTACCAAATTCTCGAGTGTTTCATGAGAAGCATCGACATGAAGATAGACGGCGTTCCACCCCTGCTTTAGGGTGAAAGACTGGGTAAGCCACTGGGCACTAACAGAATAGGATACCAGCAGCATTGCAAGACCGAGCAAAACTGACCGCGTTGAGTTTCTTCTCATCTCAAGTGATTCAAAAGCATAAAAACGTCGTCAGCAGGCACCGTGCCGGCGTCTGGCACCTGACATCTTGACCTGGTCATGACCTTATCGAATTGCCACATTTGCAATCCAAAAACTAAATGGTGAACAACACAAATCCACTAAGGATCAAAGCGTCTTCACCTTTTCTGACAGCCTGATTCTCGTAACGCCTAGGATACTGGCAAGAATGGCGACGCCTTCATAAGCTTGATAGGACGCTCATAAACAAGACAAAAATCTTACTAAACCCGTCAAAAACAACCATTAACACGCCATCTAGAAATTGTAAAAACAGAAATCGGTGAAAATTCTGAATCTAGGCTACCTTAATTCGGCAAGGATCGAATACTGACGACGAAGCCACGAGCGACATGTTTTCCGTTAGCTCAAAGCGAATTTAGTTAAAAACGACCTAGAAAGACTCGGGACATCAAGACACTATTATTGCGACTGGAAACTTAGCAGCCGTTACTCTGCTATGGCTAGGGGGTTCCGAATCCGGAGGGTTGCGGAACGGACCGTTCCGCTATGACAGGAAGCCACAGCCTCCCTACGGTCCAGGTGGCAGCGTATCAGGCACCCCTTGCGTCATCGAAACCTCAGAAAGAAGCCCTCCCTCCTCATCCCAAGACTTGGAAACTCCGTGCGCCTGTCCTTCTTTCATCGAGATTTCCTGAGAAATTGTTCCATTGGGATGCCATTTCACAAACTTCCCATCAAAGACACCATTCACGATTTTCCCAGCCGACAGCTTGCTGCCATCCGCTCGCCATTTCGTCCGGAGACCATGAGACACACCCGCCCGAAAACGTTCTTCAATCTGAAGCTGACCGTTCTCGTAGAAACCCCGTGAGAGCCCATCAATTCTCCCTTCCTGAATCGACGTTCGCGATCTCAGTGCGCCAGAAGGATAGTAGTCGACCAGAATGCCAGAAAACGGCACCACTCCATCACTCGCGAAGAAACGGCCATTCTTCTGAACCGCGTTAGTAAGGCTAAGCTCCACTAGCTTCGAGACAGTCACGACAACCGCTCGAGACCAGAAGAACTGAGCGCCTACAAGCAGCACCAAAAGGCAAAGAATTCCAACACCCAACAAGCGTCTTTGCGTGGATGCAGGCGAATCTATCGGCATATCACACAGTCATAGCCACACGCCCAATTCCAGTAAACATCATTCTTCTCACGGACGGTGAATTGACAAGGGAACGTCTTGGGTGAGGTGCCGCTGGGACAAAGCGGGTCTTCAATTCAACAGCATGTAGTAGATTGAATTCCCGATAGCGTTTGCCCTCTCAAGCGCTAACTCAAAACAGTGAACCATCAAGCCACGCATGATAGCACCATGATTGCGTTTTTTTCGGTAAAAGGCTACCCTTCGTTGGACTGTGTGGACCTATCAAGGTGAAGCTCAAGGAGCGCTCTGGCAATGTCATTTTTACCAGGGTTGAATCGCGGCTCCATCGGAATTTCGAGCTGGAATTCATGGGCATTTTCGAAAAGACCCGCTGTGACCGATCCGAACGAAGCTATACAGTATCGTCATACTTCTTTTTCCTCTAGGTATTGCTTCTACTCCTCAAAACAAACCTACGCCCAAAGCCCTCTCCGTAGCCACGCTGTCTTCTCTCCCCTCCCCGACGTTTCCACAACTAGAAGAACACGAAACAAACATGCTAGGAATGCACGATGGCACAATTAAGCTGGATCACTCATTTCACAAAATGGATTCTCGCTGCGCATAGCAAAGCAAGTCACCGCCATGACCGAGGTTCGATCTCAAAGGGGGAGAGTGAAGGAATGCCCTGAGTCATCCTCGGGCTAACCCGGACAGCGTCACAAGGTGACTAGACGCTTGGACTATTGAATTTGAAGTGGCGAGCATTGCATCCGTCCAGAGCAGTAGGAAGGACGGGTTGTATCCCTTCAAGAGCGAATCGAGCTGACTGAAGCCTCCTGGGAAAGTGCGATCACAGAAGGCAAACTAACCGCAGCTCCAAAATCCAAAACCAACGCGTTGGAAGGCCGCCATAGGGTGCATCAGGGGCCACGCAATGATTCAGCCCCTAAACCTAGCAAGCACCTGATTGGAACAAAGAATAAGATCAATCAGAATCCGATCATCGCTGGACGATCGATTCACAACTCCTAGCTCACTGAGCGTCTGGCCAAGGAATGACTTTCAAATTGAGGCTATTCACTCTTGCCACTCTCATTCTTAGTCTTCAGAATTTGATCTCAGCTTGAAACTGCGGGTCCTAGACCCGCCACGTTGTGTTATAGCAGACAAAAATATCGTAATTTCTCCAACTAATCTAAGAATCATTTTCCATGGCCGCATCGACGTCAATTCTCCCGGATAAACTGCACGAGTACCCCCAGCAAGATGTGATTGACGGATCCGGCCTAGGACCGGATTCGGTTCTCGATGATTGCCTTAACAAACACGACGGCGTGTTGCAACTTCTACACCGTTATGCCGGTCGGACATTTTGCACGCCAGGGAAACGAATTCGCCTTGATGCGAAATCGTACTATCCGGACTACATGAACGGGACCGGACTCGATGAGCTCTGGATGTGCTGCACCGTTCCCATCGTGACCGGAGTCATCGACACACGCACGAACAAGGCGCCGTTTCGCGAAGGGGAATCGCACGTCCTCACGCCGGATGGTCAGGTCATCTCACTGCAGGATTTGATCGTCGCCAATTCAAACGCTGTCATCGGTGAAAAGATGACGGCCTTTTCGAAATCGATGTTCGGCGACCCGACTTGGCCCATCGTGTCAAAGAAGTTCGACAATCTGAATCCAATTCACCATCACTTACACTGGGCAAAGTGGGAAGTGTACGACATCAATTCGTACGATAACCCCGGAGTCAGCCCGTCGCATTACCACACCACGGCAATGGGACTGTACCCGTATGTAACGAAAGACCAGTTCCTAGCCTGCATGAAGCGTTTCGGAAAGGGCGAGTATAACGGCGTTCGGCATTTGTCACCGCACACGATGATGCAACTTGATAACGGCTTCGTGATGCCGAACGGAGTACTGCATTCGCCGACCGATCTTTGCACCCACGAACTGCACGTCACGATGGATGAGCACTTCCTCGCCGAGGACCTGACGCTTGATGGACGGATCGGAGCGGCCGATGCATTTTTCGCCTGTCGGGAAGAGGACTACCCGAAGGACAGGCATCAAGACTGGGAGTACCTGGTAGATACCTTCGACTTCGAAGCGAATCAGGACCCGGACTTCGTCCTGAAGAATTCGCGACCGGCAATCACTGCCGAAGAATTCGCAGGCGACGGAGTCGACGCAAAGTGGATTGTTTACGGAGATTTCCTCGGCGACCAAAAGTGCTCAATTCTCCGCCTCATCGTCGCCCCAGGTAGCAAAACGAATTTCTGCCCGGAGAGTCCCGCACTCTTTCACACGAATGGTGGTAGCGGCCGTGTAGGAAAACTCGAAGTGCAATATCACCAGGATATGAAGCTCGGCGAAATCTATCCTGAGATAGGGTTCATTACTCAGGCTGCACTTGCCAACGGCGGCGTCGAAATTGAGAACACAGGAACTGCCCCCCTCGTGTTGACCTTTGACTTCCCGCAGAGCGCGCATTCTCAAACACCCGGTGTTGCCGCTTCGAATTAGGGAAAATTCGAAAAGTAATCAACGAAACCAATCATAAATGAGGGCCAAGTTAGCTGGCCCTAGAAAGCCAGAGGCGGTTTTTTCATAGCTCGACGATCGGTCCCGCTAAATATCGCACCGCCTCTGGCAAAATTTCTGACAAGTTGCTCCAGCTGAGGAATCCAATCCTGTTTATTCTGTCAGCCCGCGAGTCGCGAGTTGGCCTCTGGCAAGGTGGCCTGGTAAAAAATTCCCTAGTGTGCCGAAAATAGGTCAGCCAGGTTCAAGGCAGCATTCAACGCTTGGCACTGGACGCGCACTTCTCTTTCACAAGCATTCGAAAGTGTTTCCGGATGATCTTAGCCTCGCCCCATTGACGAAGAACCCTACTGCTCGGGGCACTACTTCGCAATCGAGGCAAAGGTCGCACATCTGATCAAGCCCCCCCCCGCGTAGGATGGAATCAATAAAGACCTGAATCTCCATGGGTTCCCAACCCGGGATGTGTCCATAACGCTTTTGATGTTGGATGCGAATGGTTCGGGGACCTTTCACCCTCCCATATGATTTGGAATAGCTGTCCAGTACGTAGTGACGATCATGGGTTCCGTTAACCCACAGGATTGGAACCGTACATTTCCCCAAATGACTTCCCGGATAATAGGCGGCTCCCCATAAGAAAGCCCGATTTCCTAACCTGTCAATCTGAGGCTTCTGAACGGATTCTCCTTCATATAGAAAACCACAACCGTAAACCGGAACTGCCGCTTTAAAGCGATCGTCGAGCGAGGCGACTAAGCAAGTCGTATAACCACTGTCGTTCCTGAAAATCCATGTCACGCGATTACGCGGCTTTCCGGACATACTGATGATGCAGTCCCCCAACTTTCGGGATCTCCACAGTTCTTTCGTTCTTGGGTGGATAGACTTGTCTCGATTCCGGACAATCTCCGGAAAACCCTTAGTGAGTTCTACTCAGATGGTAGTAATCAAAATAGGACCGCGGCAGGCTCCGCAAATGCTCTTCACCTAGGACAATCACATGGTTGAGATATGTCAGGACGTATCGAACCGATTAGGCGTTCGATATATGGATTCTGCCATTGGGTAACTGTCCTCACCTGAACGAATTCAACTAAGCATACCACCCGACAACACACTTAGATTACAACAAGCAGAATAGTCGATCCGCCCCCCCAATCTTCCGCCTCGAAAAACTCCTCTTCAGAACCGTGACTTGATGTCGCAACGCAAGATTCTCGGTCCACAGCTTTGAACGTTCTCGCAACGCAAACCGGAGAACCTCCACGATGATTGTTACCCATTTCCACATCCCGATTGAGACTAGTTTCTCTCGTCATAAACGCAACAACTGCAACAGGTAAGAATATTCAGGAACGACAACCGGGCCGAGTCCAAGAAGCTTGATTCCGAGTCCAATCGTTCTCTCGCCACGCCGGTACAATACCTGCGATTGGTTGCCATTAACCGCTAGTTACAGGCACGTCCCTAGCTCACACGTTCGATGGTAATCTTCATTGATCCCTTGTTATTGTAGTACATGAGCCTCACATCATTCGCGAACCCATACAGATCCGCCTCGACCGGGCAAGTCCATGGTTTGCTCTTCTTACTCTCCGCAACGATTCGAATAAGCCGATCGTCGCTCTTGCCCAACGCACCAATGATTTCAAACCAATTGGCTTTCCGGTGACGCCGCCGCTTCTCAGCAATTCTAACTGCCGTTCTTTTCAACCAGTACAGATCTTTTGTCTTCCAGCCTTCGGGACCACACTTGATCTTGCTGTCCGTCCATTTCTGTTTGGGCGGAATCACAAACCGATAACGCCCTCCCTCCACGAGATGAATCTTCGACCAGCAATAACGATCACGGGCCACAATGGTGAACGAACGCTTTTGCCCGGGCTGTAGAACCGTTCTCTTGACCGACGGATGATCCTGATCCTGAGCGTATCGCTTACGCGGCGGATTGATGATCAAATCCTTGTTGTCAGAGATCGGCGCAGTAGGCTGCTCTTCTAACTTCGACTTTTTCAGCTCGCTCTTTTCAATCGGCAACCCAGATTCAATTGCATTCTCAAACATCCAGCTGAGACTAATGCTGGACAACCCAGTATTGCCATTCCCCCCGCCCACATCAGAATGAACACCTCGAAACCACAATTCCCGGATACGATCATCCTCCCGGGCCTCATCCAATCGAGTCACATCAAAGGATTGCCGCCGTTCATTCAACGCCAAGGCATGAAAGCACTTTCTGACATTGCTCGGCACGGTCAGTTTGAATCCGAGATTAATTTCCTGAAAGGGAAGGATGAAATCGATCGGGATCCCGAACGAGGCAACCGTATCCCACAAACCAAGAAACCGAATCTCAGGAATGATTCGCTTTCCATTCTTATCACGAACCCCCTTCTTCGCCACCACGTTCGCGAAGTGCAGTGCAAGCGCAGCCCCTCGACTAAATCCGATAATATCAATATGCGGATCACCATCGGCATAGTTCTCCTCTAGTTCCTCATACATCTCCTCGATGCGCTGGCGCCCGCCCGCCCCCGTCAATCCTCCCACGATTTTACCGAAAAAACCAAAACGAGTACCGACCCCCGAAACATACTCACCACCCCCCTTCTTCTTCGCTCCTCGCTGGTAAGCTTCGACAAACTTCACCACGTTCGTATCGAATGAAGGATCCTCCTCATCAGAACTCCAAGTTCCGTCAAATGCATATAGAGCCATAAAACCTCCTTAAATCTACTGTAACTATTGCGGTTCAATAATCTGCCTACAACACGCCAGGAATCCAATATAAAAATGGTAGCACAAGCCCCCCGTTTACGTCAGAAACGACTCCTCCAGGAAAACCTAATTAGCCTCAAACCACCACATTACGAGTTCAATATTTCCAATGTCGTCTCCTCGCACGTTGTCCCGCTAACGCTCTTCCCGACTCCGCCAAGTATCGCACTGCGGTGAAGCCCCTCACTCCTAGGTTCCGTTGCACCTTGTGAGGGCAACCCTCCTAGCTCAATAGCTGACAGAGAGCTCAGTATTGCTGAAGGCAACAGAATCCCCTGCCAGAAGCTCAAGAACTCCGATGTTCTGTTCCCTAGAGTTCTTCGTCCTTACACCTTATTGCACTGCTACTGATAGCCACTGATCAAATTGCGACTATAGAGCATCTTTTTCGGACCCAAGTTTGGATTCCTACACAATTACTATTTCCTTTTTGGCTGTTCGTGATATTGGTGAACCAATACATATGAGCACCTCAGAGAAGCAAATCAATCTAGTTGTCCGCGGGGGGCTTTCCTCTGGATCGTGCAATGCAAAGTTCTCGCTTGGTGACCTGATGGAATGCGAGGCTCGGGCTGGATACCATATTGATCTAGCCGCAGATCGTTCAGGGGACGGGAAAGAAACACCACTCCAGTGCACGAGTGATGACGTAGTCGCATTGACGCTCGAGGACGGCCTCCAGATTTATACCTCGGTCGGACGCCTGACGGAGGAACTGGTTCCAGCAGAACAATCCCGAGGCGCGAAGGAGGGAGAATTCGTCATTCCGCGCAGCCTTAAGATCCCCGGGCAGCGCAACCGGGATGCCTCTGACCTTGTCGTCAAGGCATTTGAGGTTCTCGACTTAAAAGGAAAGGCGATCGAAAAACTCACTGAGCACGCCGGAAAGTTTGCCGCCAAAACAGTCGCGAACATGATCGAAGACTCGATTGTATCCGATGGCGGACTCTACACGATTGAAGACATTCAGGCGCACCACAAGGCGGCGCAAAACAAGGCCGAAAGCCTTCCGAAGATAGCTCCGGTAGAAGCTGGCGATATCGATCACAGAGGCCCATTGCTAGTTTTCGTCCACGGGACAGCTTCAAGCACTGCAGGAAGCTTCAGCGATTTGTGGTCTCCAAAAGGGGCGCAGGACTGGGAGACTCTGAGGAAGAATTACTCCGACAACATCTTCGCTTTCGAGCACAAAACATTGACGCAAAGTCCCATTCGCAACGCGCTTCAGCTGGCCGAAGCTCTCTCCAAAGGAGCAACACTTCACTTGGTGAGCCACTCCCGAGGAGGATTGGTCGGTGAGCTCTTGTGTCGCGGACAGTTTTCTTCCGGCCGTGATCCATTCACGCAGGAAGACTTGGATCTATTCAGAGAAGAGGATTCCCAAGGTTCGGTGAATCAATACATCAAGAATCTACTCAAGGCTGATGGATTTGATCGATCGGACTACGAGAACCACCTATCGGATTTGATGAGGCTTGGAGAGGTTCTCAAAGAAAAACAATTCAAGATCGAGCGCTTTGTGCGAGTAGCCTGCCCCGCCCGAGGCACGACCTTGGCGAGCGGGAAACTGGATCTCTACCTTTCTAGTATCCTCAGCATCATTGGCTTGGTTCCGGCACTGAAGGCGAGCATGACCTATGACGTGATCAAATCGCTCGTCCTTGTGTTCGCCAAAGAACGCACCGAACCCGCTGCTCTCCCTGGTCTTGAGGCACAGATGCCCGGATCCCCATTGGTGACGATGCTCAATAATCACGAGCACTTGTTGGAAGGATCGCTCGCCGTGATCGCCGGCGACCTCGAACCGAGAGCCTGGCTGAAAAAACTGAGCCTGCTACTGGTGGACCGATTCTACGAAAGTGATCACGACCTTGTCGTCAACACCCCTTCGATGGACGGGGGCGGCCGAAGACTGCAAAAGGTCGGAGTCATGAAGGTTCAAGGGCCCGGGGTGCATCATTTCAGCTACTTCGAACGGAAGGAATCCCGCGGCGGACTGATTGAAGCCCTCATCACCCGAGATAAAATGGCGGTCGGTTTTCACGCGCGAACGCAGAGACGAGTAAAGATTGCTCGCTCCACACCGATGACCCACCAAGCGGGAGAATTACCTGTCGTCTTTCTCCTACCTGGAATCAGCGGATCGCACCTCAAAGTCAACGATCGGATTTGGGCGGAACCAGGCAAGCTGATCCGAGGAAGATTCTCACGCTTGATATACGACGGGAACAATGAGGTCAAAACGGATGGATGGATTGGTAGAGCCTACGATGATCTTGCTGAATATCTCAGCCAAACCCACGAAGTGATTCCCTTTCCGTACGACTGGCGGGCTTCCATTCTTGATTCGTCGCAACAACTGGCTTCAGCACTCGCTCGCAAGCTGAACGAAACCGATCAACCAATTCGAATCGTCTGTCTCTTATACACATCTGACGCTTGCCGACGA
>CAJXVR010000127.1 GCA_913061285.1 uncultured Verrucomicrobiota bacterium
GTCGGCAGCTTCAGATGTGTATAAGAGACAGCAGCCTCTCTGAGAAAATCCTCATCCCGCCCGTCGAGGAAATTAAAGGTCTTGCCCGTCACCAGTAATGAACTTGAAGCCGCGTGCCACGTCGGCCATAAGTCGCCCGGAGCCACCGAGTAGCCATCGGCATGTTGACGTCGGCGCAATGAGGATATCAATCGAGGAAGCGTCCACGACCGCCCACGATCCCAGCTAAACGACTCGTAAACATCGTGGTAGCCATGACTTCCTTCCCTGGCAGTCTGAGACATGGTGGTGATCCAATAGGGCTTCGTGCCCCGTTCCACAAAGGCCGTCCGCGCATGTGTCCAATCCCAATCGTGCAACCCTTCAATAGCCTCTAAGCTCTCAATCCGAATCGGAATCTCTTCGACAGCCTCGCCGTTCAAAGCTCCACCTCCGAGCAAGAGCCAAACTCCCCAAACGATTCGCTTGTTCAGATATCGCATTTCATGAATATCCCATCCCCTCGTTTTCTGTGCCAGTTCATTTATTGTGAGTAGCGGGTCCCATTAGAGATGCGTTTAGATGCGTTTTCGAGGAATGGAATCATTGTATATCAATGCAATGATTCCATTGTCCGTCGGGCTTTACCTTTGAATCGCTCTTTGACAAGCTCCGCTACCAATCATGAAAAACCCCCACATTGTTCGGCTCTTCCTGGGATTGGCGCTAAGCCTATCCAGCAGCACAGCGGCACAAACCGCGAACGAGTCAGAGATTAGGGTCTCGAATATTAGACAGGTGTTTCACAACGGGGAACACAATGCATTTACGGATCTAATTCGTTTCAAAGGAATGTTCTACCTCAGCTTCCGAAGCTGTCCCGATGGACACGGCGTCAATGCCTCAGCCTCCACGATCGTGCTGCAAAGCCCAGATGGTAACATCTGGACCAAAGTTCATCAGTTTGCCGTGCTGCAACGGGATACTCGTGATCCGCATTTCCTCGCTTTCAAGAATCGCCTCTTCATCTACACCGGCACCTGGTATGACGATCCAGGAGATCAATTTGATCTCAATCAACATTTGGGCTACGCGGTTTGGAGTGAGAACGGAACGGACTGGTCCGCCCCTACAGCGCTTGAGGGAACCTTTGGTCACTATATCTGGAAAGCTGCCGCCTTTGGTGATAAGGCCTATCTTTGCGGCCGGCGAAAAACGGGCTTTGCCGTGGGCCCGAAGGGTGAAGGGAAAGCTGTCGAATCCGCAATGCTGGAAAGCGATGACGGTCTCATCTGGAAGCATCGCGCATTTTTCCAAGAAGAGGCGGGAGACGAGACGGCGTTTCTTTTTGAACCCGATGGCTCAATTATCGCCATCGGCCGACGGGGAAGCGACCGAGCTCAGCTTTGTCGATCTAAGCCCCCCTACACCCATTGGGAACGAACCGAACTGGATCGCTATATCGGTGGCCCCTTGCTCACTCGATGGGGAACAAACCTGGTCGTAGGGGGACGGAAAGGGACCGCAAGCCGAGGCCCAAGAACGTCCCTTTACTGGCTCCAAGAAGACACGCTCCACGAATTTACCGAGCTCCCAAGTAGTGGCGACAACTCCTATCCTGGTTTCGTTGCACTCACCCCAAACAAGGCACTCATTTCCTGGTATTCTTCCCATGAGAAAGATATCAAGGGAAACACGATCACGGCGATCTATCTTGCTGATCTCCATCGGCTGAAGTAAGCGCCTGCAAAGTCGAAACGGAAATACAAGACGCCATACCATACTAAGGAGTCTTCGATCGAACGCATTCGCTACGAACGGCGAAAGCGAGACTAGCCACAACCGACAAAGAAGAATCTACTCGAGAGCAGCGAGGCTGGCGGCAGCGACCGCTTGGCCGTGTCGCTTTTCCTTTTCATCAGGGATATGGAATTGGACAGCCGCCGAAATCTCAGGAAACTCAAGATCCAAGACCTCTCGTGCCACTTCAAGAATCATCGCACCTCCCGCTCCAGAGGTCACACGCCCAAGGATCAGCAAGTGTTCTAAGGTGTAGAGCTCTGAAAATTGCGCCATGGCGTAGCCAAAATTAATGCCAATCGATCGGTAAATGGATTCTGCTCGTTGATCTCCGCTCTCCATTAGGTTTTGAACTTCAATTAATCTCTCTGGAAACGGCACGCTGTCCTCAAAGGGGATTCCTGCCAGTTTGGCGAGCCGCGCGACGCCTTGTTGGGAGAAGCATTGCACCCCGCATCCCCGATCACCAGACCACTCATCAATCGGGCCATCCAGGCGGTGGTCCACGGGCACAAATGCTAGCTCATTGAGCCCTGATGACAAATTACCTGAGGGAGTCACATACCCCGCAGCGAAACTGGTTCCCAATGAAAGCCCCAACAAACTATTGCCTCCAATAGACATTGATCCTGCAAGTGCTGTCACTTCACCGTCGTTCACAACCCGCCATGGCTTGTCTTGCCACCCCAGAGTTGTCATGACATCAAAAAAGATTCGCCGCACTCGAGCCCCGAAATCCGCCTTAGCAACGCCTCGAAAGAGTGACGCAGCTCGCACTTCGTTATCCACGTAAACGCCCGCTGCGCTTCCTCCGATCGCATCGATCCGCGGCAAGTGTTTTGCGGCTCGTTTCAACGAATCGATAATGCCATCCACATGATACTGCGGATCACTTTCGAAATAAGGATTCCAAGCAATCTCTTCTGAAAAGACGACCTCCCCGTCGATCACTGCGGCTGCCTTTCGGTCACTACCTCCCAGATCAAACCCAATACGGCAGCCAGAAAGATGTCTTCCTATAGAAGCCTCAGGAGCAATCGTCTTCTGAGGCATCGCGTCGAGGGACACTGAATCCACCCGAAACGGCTCCAAATAGATCTGGTTCCCCAAAATATCAGCGTCAAAGGCACGTGTTCCTCGAGCCGAATATTGAGCTGCAAGTTCAGTACCGATGGCATCAGAGCCCCCGATAATGATCCGATTTCCACCATGCACCCACAGAAGACTCTTCGCCAGACGCTCGATGTATCGAGTGTTCTCCTTAGCCCCTGAACTCGTTTCGCCGAAAATCCGAGTGTTGACTCGAGCCAGGACCTTGTCGCCGACGGCGATGCCAATGGACAAAGGTCGCGCACTCGGATCCGAAGCCACGCCATTTTGATACGCACGATTCCACAAGACACTCGGCTCTACAGTCGGATCAATGGGATCGACCACCTTTGGATTTAGTTCAAATGCAGACACAATTAACTAGCTCAACTTCACTGGGGCTCTTTTCGCGAAACAAAACATTCGCAACCACGATCTAAATGGAGCAAAAATGATGTGAATGCAAGCGCGTTGTCTCATAAAGAATGCTCATCTCGTCAGTCCCGGAATCGATCTCGTCAATGCAAGTGTTGAGATCATTGATGGCGTTATTAAGGCGATCCATAAAACCATTCCTGAGGGGCCATTTGACGGCACCGTTTTCGACGCTGACGGATCCCTACTCGTTCCGGGCTTTATTGACATTCATACCCACGGTGCCTCTGGTCACGATTTCTGCGATGCCACGCCCGAATCCCTTCCAGCGATCGCCCGAGCCAAGCTCAAGGAAGGCGTCACCACCTTTCTCCCGACCACACTCACTCTCAGTAAAGAGCTTCTAGAAAACACCTTTCGAGCCGGGCAACATTATTTTGAGAATCAATGTTTTGCCAAAGTGGCAGGAGTTCACGTCGAAGGCCCGTTCATTAACCCCAAGTGCGCTGGGGCACAGAATCCGATCCACGTCAGAGCGCCAGACCTGAATGAGATCAATCGTCTCCGAGAGCTTCTTCCGATCAAAATCGTCTCATTGGCAGTCGAAATGCCAGGCGGGATCGAGTTTGTCGAGCGGCTCACCCACACAAACACCACCGCGTCCCTCGCACACACCGCCGCTAGTTTCGAACAATTCACCGCGGCCAAGAATGCTGGAGCCACTCACCTTACCCATTTCTGCAATCAAATGACCCCACTCCACCATCGAGAAATCGGCTTGGTAGGCGCAGGACTCCTTGATGAGGATATGCTTGTCGAGATGATCTGTGACAGAATCCACCTCTGTCCGGAAATGATACAACTCGCCTTCAAAGTCATCGGTGAGAGCCGGATCATGTTAATCACCGACTCCATAGCAGCCTCGGGGCTCGCGGACAATCAACGCGTCACACTAGGAGACCTCGATGTAACGGTGGAAGACGGCGTTGCTCGCCTCGATTCTGGGGCACTCGCCGGCAGCACACTTAAAATGAATCTCGCCTTGCGGACCATTGCCGAAATCATTCAACGACCACTCTCGCAACTCATCCGCACATCGTCCCTGAACCAAGCCCTGTCCCTTGGTTTAGACGGACTCGGAAAAATCGAACCAGGCTACACCGCTGACCTTGTCATTCTCGACCAGGCATTCCAACCGACGGCCGTGTTTGTGGACGGAGTCGAACGGCTCGCTGCACTTTGAACCCAGGACGGCATCACAATCACACGAGGCTATGAATTATCGAATCACCCTTGGCTTACTTCTCAGCGCCAGCTTACTCGGTTCACTTCCCGTCTTCGGAGAAACTTCAACCGAACAGAATAATGCCACTTTCGAAAAACTTCTGAATGAGTATTGGGAGGCCTATTTGGAGCTCCACCCGATCCAAGCCACCTTTGCAGGGGATTACCGCTATAACGACAGGATGCCAAATCCCCTTTCGATCGAATACCGAAATCAGCTCAAGCGTTTCTATCAACACTACCAAGGTGCGGCGAAGCGTTTCGGACGCAGCACGCTCAACGACGAGGAGCGTCTTAGTCTCGATTTGTTAGATTGGGAATGCACGGTTCATTTGAAGCAGCTCAGCTTTCCAACGCAGCGCCTTCCGCTCAATCAGTTTGAATCCTTTCATCTCACGATCGGGCAACTCGCCAGTGGCAGCAGCGCGCAACCGTTCAACACACTCGAGGACTACGAAAACTGGCTCAAACGCCTCGAGAAATTTCACGCTTGGTGCCAGAGCGCCCTTGAAGAAATGAAGTCCGGCATCAGGCTAGGCTACACGCTTCCCAAAACCCTTATTCATAAGGTTATCCCACAATTCGCTGATCTTGCCTCGGGCCCCGCAACGAAGCACCTCTTCTATCAACCACTAAGACAATTTCCGGATTCTATTCCGGCCCATGAGCAGGACGATCTAACCAAACGCTATGCAGCGTTGCTCAATGAAACGCTCATCCCTACCTTTGAAACTTTGAGAGACTACTTAAGGGACGAATACCTTCCTGCTGGTCGAACAACTTCAGGAATCAGCGCGATTCCGAACGGCCGAGCATACTATCGGCATCAAATCCAGATCTACACCACCACGACGCTCACTCCTGACGAGATCTTCGCGATTGGCGAGGAGGAAGTGGCCCGACTTTCTTCGGAAATGGAGAAAGTGAAATCACAGATCGGATTTAAGGGCTCCCTCAATGATTTTTTTGATCACGTCCGGAACGAGCCAAAGCTCACACCCTTTACGGATCCGCAGCAAGTGATCGACAACTTCAACCGGATCTATCAGACGATGAAACCCCACGTCGATCAGCTCTTCCGTCTCACGCCCAAGACAGCCTTCGAAGTTCGTCGGACAGAAGCCTTCAGAGAGGCCTCTAGCAGTGCCGAGTATCAGCCCGGCTCACTCGATGGCACGCGACCAGGGATCTTCTACGTGCCCATTCCCGAGGTCGCCGCTTACAATATTTTTTCTGACGAAGACCTCTTCCTCCATGAAGCAATTCCGGGACATCACTATCAGATCTCCCTTCAACAGGAAAACGCCAAGCTCCCTCATTTTCGCCGCCCACTATGGTACAGTTCCTACGGCGAAGGATGGGCTCTCTACTGTGAGTCGCTGGGAAAGGAACTCGGCCTTTACCAGGATCCCTACCAATATTTCGGTATGTTAAGTGCTGAAATGCACCGAGCTATCAGACTCGTCGTGGACGTTGGACTCCATGATCGCGGTTGGTCTCGAGAGCAGGCCATCCAGTATTCTCTCGATCACGAAGCGGAACCCGAGGCGAGTATCATCTCTGAGATCGAACGATACATGGCCTGGCCTGGTCAAGCCCTCTCCTACAAGATTGGGCAACGAATGATTATTGACCTACGAGGCAAAGCCGAAAGAAGGCTAGGCGAAGCCTTCGATATAAGAACCTTTCACGACCAAGTCCTCGAATCAGGATGCCTCCCATTGACCGTTCTCGAGAAAAAAATCGAGTCTTGGATCAATGAGCAGGAGAAGCGGGCTGGTGATTGATCCCTCTGGACGCCCACCGAAATACCTTGTCGCACGCTTAAAAACCTGAAAACGTCTCCCTATGCCCAGTTCCGAAATTCATCGCAAGAGAAACGCCGCATTCACGCTCATTGAGCTGCTCGTGGTCATTGCTATTATCGCGATTCTCGCCGGAATGCTCCTTCCCGCGCTTGGCAAGGCCAAGGAAAGCGCTCGCTCGGTCGTTTGTAAGAGTAACATGCGGCAGATTACTCTCGGGATGATGCTCTACGTAGATGACAATGATGATTTCTACCCATGGAGCGGCGGGGTCGACCGTAACCTACAGCCTGACTGGGTCTGGGGGGGACAGTCCGATACTTTTGCCAACAACCCTCGTTCATGGGCGAACCGGCAATACGGATTCCATCCTGAATCGGGTTCGGTCTTTAATTACGTGACAGGATCTGAACGGGTAAGCCCCTTAGACCTAAACCACACTAACGAGTATAAGGTCTACCGTTGCCCTAGCACGGGACGCCTTGGAAAGGCTCAGCGGGTAAACTTTTCAATGAGCTCGGCCATTGACCGCAATGTTGGCCTTTCCGGCGGACGCAATACTGGGCCCAAGGGGGTCAAAGCCGCCTCCGTGGCGACGCCAAGCAGTAAGATTCTGCTCGTCAATGAAGATTCTGCGACCATGAGAAACGCAAGCTTTACTCCAGGCGGAACGGCTGCCAGAGGCAATTTTATCACCCATAACGGCCGTATCAACATGGGCTTTATCGACGGCCATATCGATGCCTGGAAAAACGACAAAGTGCTCGAAGCTCAAGAAGGTGAGTTCGAGCGGATGTATTTCGATCCTTACTACCAACCTCGGTAGACCGTCGCCACGCTTAGCGTTCAGCGAGATATGTCTGTGGCTGGAAACTCATCCGTTCAGAGAACGCTGGGAATTCTGCTAGCGGTCGCCCCAGAAGAAGGCTCCTTCGATTACGCCACCGGTCTGGCATCAAGCGCTCAAGAGGGCGACACGCAAGTTTATCTCTATCTCTTAGACGATGCCGTCCGGGCAGCGAGTCTCCCGGAAATCAACCAGCTGATCGAACGAGGGGTCAAGGTCTCGGCCTGCGCCTACGCGGCTCGCAAACGGGAGATCGACCTTAACGACTCGGTGACCTTTGGAGGCCTCGGTCTTCTCAATGACATCATCACGAAGACCGATCGTTTCGTGGGGTTTTGTCACTAGTAACCCATGCTGATAGTCATCGCATCAGATCCAAGAACGAGTCACCGCCCAGCGGAGGCAATCCGCGTTGCCGCTGGCTTAGCAGCCCTAGGCACCCTTCCCATCGACGTCTGTTTCTGCGGCGCCGCGGCGCTCGTTCTCAGTAAGCCCAGCGAAGAATTTGTCGACGGAGAGATCATCGAAAAGAACCTCGCCTTGCTCGAAAAGCAAGCCCAAGACATCTGGGCGGAAACTGGAGACCCCTTTCTTGAAGGGGCGAAACGAATCCGTTACACGCGAATCGGTCTCACCGAACTCTCTCAACTCGCCAACAGGCAGAGCCAAGTCATTCGGTTCTAAACCGTCCGTATTGGCGGGGCCTCAACGCGCAACTTCTCAGCCCAAGGCTTCAGACCAACAAGAATCCCCTCGTAGAGCTCCACTCCCTCGGCCAATTGTCGTTCGCGACGGCGGAGGGCCCGTTCGCCGGGCATTCGAGCGGGTGAGGCATCAGTCGGCACCGGATTATCTCGAACGGCTTGAGCGAAAAACCCCGTTTCTCGAGTGAACGCAGCGCGGCCACCAAAGGCGTCCGGATCTATAATCTGAAGCATCACAGAAGATCCCCAGTTCTTGGGAGTATCTGCGCGCCCGTATCCACCAAGCGCTGAGGTTAGCGCCTCAACAAGGATGCCCAAACCAAATCCTTTGTGGCCAAGATCCGCGCCTCCTAGCGGATAGATCGTTCCCGGCGGGTCCTCAAACAACACGCTAGGATCATTCGTTGGATTGCCAGCAGCGTCTTTCACCCAAGGTCCCGGGAGAGTCGCCCCTTCCTGCTTCGCCCTCATGGTCATTCCATTCGTCGTCGTCGACATGCTGATGTCCAACAGGATTGGATCGGCATCCGTGGGGAAACCAGCGGCCAGCGGATTAGGCGTATAGAGCGCCCGTGTTCCACCGTGTGGCGCAACGCTTGCCACCGACGGATCGGAGGAATACAGCAGCATGACATACCCTAAGTCCGTTGCCTTCTTCAGGTAAGCCTGCAAACAGGCGATGTGATGACAGCGTCGTACAACAACCGTCATAACCCCGTGTCGTTCAACCCGGCTGAGCGCCAAATCGCGAGCCTCACTCACAACCCAGGGACCAGGGAGATACTTTGCATCCCAAGTGATTGCCGCACCGCGATCCGCCACAATTTCCGGCTCACCATCCTTTGCCATGGCGTCGGCTTCAAGACTTGCGAGATAGGGTGACAATAACTGAAGCCCGTGAGTCGTATGCCCGAGAAGATCTCCTTCAAGCAAGACCTCAGCCACAACCTGTGCCCGCTCTTGCCCTAGCCCCGCTGCGACGAGGAGATGCCTCCCGTAAGCAACCAAGTCTGCTGCCTGATATCTATTCATCTCAGAGAAATTAATTGTTTTGATAAGTTAGCAACCAACGCCTATCTAGCGTTCGTTCATGCCCGAATCAGATCAGTCATCGCCTGTCTTGCCTTCATTCCGGACGGCACCGGCGCAAAAACAGAGGATTCCCTTCTGTAGCCTAAGAACGCTGGAAACTATCGCGGTCCTGCCCGAACCTGAATCAAGATACAAAGTTTAGCAAGCCGTGACCACATATCAAGAAATCCAAGACCGCCAACGAGAGCGGTGTTTCCGTTTCATCGCGAATTGATCCAAACCGAATTCTCCGACAGAATACCGCAAAGCCGTTTTCAAACCCCACATCAGAGAATATGTCATTAAGCCAACGACTCATTATCTTGACCGCACTCGGAATCTCACTGGTTACCCAGGCAGCATCCCCCTACCTACCCGAAAACAGCCTTCCGATCTGGCCCCATCATGCTCCCGGTGAAACCACTTCAAGTCCTGGAGAATTACAGCCCTATCGACCAGAGGAAGCCCCTCCGGTCGTTCGCGTACAGAAGATCACTCAACCACGACTGCAAGTCTTCCTTCCCAAAGCAGGTAGGACCAAGACTGCGATTCTCATCCTACCAGGCGGCGGTTACGGTAAAGTGGTCACCAACAAAGAAGGTTCCGAGGCCGCACGTTGGCTCAACGAGCTTGGAATCGCCGCGTTCGTACTCAGTTATCGAACGACGACGCCCGAAGAACCACGCGCCTGGTTCCGACCTTTGCAGGACTCACATCGCGCCATGCGAATTATCCGGTCGAAAGCCGATGAGTGGCAAATCAATGAAGACAGCGTGGGCCTCCTTGGTTTCTCTGCCGGGGGGCAAGTTGCCGCGATACATCTCGCGGATACCTATCCTATAAGCTACGACACGCTGGATTGGGTCGATAACAAGAATCACTATCCGAATTTCTCGCTCTTAATTTATCCGTGGAACTTATTGGAGAAGAAAACCGAACGATTACTACCAGAAATCAAAATGACTAAGAATTTGCCTCCATCCTTTCTCGTCCACACAGATGACGATCCTTCGAGCTCGCTCGGTACCGTGGCGATCTATACGGCCCTAAAGAAGATGAGGGTTCCTGCAGAACTGCACATCTACGAGACTGGAGGACACGGCTATGGAATGCGTAACGTTCCCGGTTCCAATATCGGATCGTGGCCCGCCCGAGCCGGTGACTGGTTGGTCGCACGGGGATTTGGAAGACGCTCTTTCTAGCATGCCTTGCACTCATGTTAACCGCTAGGCCAACGCGACATCCTAGATCTGCGACGAAGGGTCTTCATGAATACTCGGAGTGATGAGTTTGCCAACAATCTCTTCACGTCCCACAGTGAGATGAAGGGACACGTCCCGATTGTCTCCGATGATCCAATACTCTCCCTCACCGAGCGTTTTCGGGAGCATACACCATCCGCTCTCAGGATGAAGGTAAGGTTCCTCCAGCAGGACCCCGTCAATATAGATTCGCCCCCAAACCATCTTGATTTCTTCTCCTGGGAGTCCAACGATTCTTTTAACGACCAGATCGCCTCCTTGCTCCTTCTGAGCGAGAACCACATCGCCACGTATCGGTGAATTGTTCCGATAAAGGCGTTGGTCAGCGAGATGGATTTCACCCGATCCCAGAGTCGGTTCCATGCTGTCTCCAGACACGATCGTTGGTAGAAAGCAAAGGCGGGCAAGCCCGATCAATACCGTAATAATAGCTACAAGTTTCATCTCTTTCTCTCCTCTCTAATCTGATAAGACGGAAGCACCAAAACGGCGGTTACGAACACTCCGAGAATCACCCGGCTTTCCCATGATAAATCCCATCGATCACAATGCGATTGAGCACATATTGCTCAATCGCTCATCATTCGCGCCCGGACTGCTGCAACTTTGTGGTGGCAAGTTTGATTGATTGGCCTATAAAAATTCTTATGCACTCCAGAGAAATGAGTCCAACCCGTCTCTTTCCTCTGCCGTCGATCATAGGAACGCTGATCGGCGCCCCGCTGTTCCGCATTGGATATTTCGGCTTGGCCCTCTTTGAAGCCTTCAGTCTCGAGGGTCAGATTCCAGCCCAGGCTGAGGAAGCATCGCATTTGGCGCAGCCAACCATTCATCTACTCAACGAGTACTGCACCGGCTGTCACAACGCGAAAAAGACAAAAGGGAAAATCAATCTGGAAGCGCTCATTGAGGCGAACGCGTTGGGCAATGATTTTAAAGCTTGGGAGCTTATCGTTGATATGCTCGAGCACAACGAGATGCCGCCGGAGGATGAGCTCCAACCAAGCGAGGCGCAGCGCCGCCTACTTGTTCGGACCTTGAACGCGGGAATCGAGCACGCGACAAGAGTGAACGAGGGAGATCCGGGCGAGGTAGTCTTTCGTCGCCTGACAAGCGCGGAGTACAACTATGCGATACAAGACTTGAGCGGATTGAATCTTAATCTCGATCGACTCATCGCCAGTGACGCGGTCGGGGGAGAAGGATTTACCAACGTTGGCGAAGTTCAATTCGTTCAGGACGCAACCATCGAACGCTATCTTGAAGCAGCCAAGCTCGTCGCATCCCACGCCCTGATTGGATCCGGCCCTCTGAGGTTTGTTTCGAACCCTGGAAAAACGGGGCAAGAACTCTCAGCCATCACGCGGATTCAAGAAATCTATCGACACCACGGCTTCCGAACAGGCGCTGGCGAAGGTGCTGAAGCCTTCGGCCTCGATCAATATCCCCGGGCATTTTACGTCGCTTGGCAGTATCGGAATAGACAATCACTCAAGCTCTCGGCACAGTCACTGACCGACCTAGCCTTGAAGGAGGGACTCAACCCTCCGTTCGCTGCGCATATTTGGAACGTCGTCAATGCCGTCGATGCGACCTTCCCAACATCTGAAATCGCACGGCTCTGGCAATCGTTGCCGGCGCCTGACTCAGCGTCAGAACGTTCCGACGGAGCTGAAGCCCTAATTCGCGCCCGCTGTGAGACCCTTTACACCCAACTAGCAAAGTGGCAAACTGGATTAGCAGCGAACACCAAGGACGACGAAGAAGCGGCTGTCCTCGCTGGCGAAGGCTTTCTCCCGGCCCTCGACCATCAATTTCGCGTCAGTATCAGTTGGCCCCAGGGTGCCAGCGAAGCCAGTTTTGATCTCGCCGTCGTTCCAGCCTGCGAATCGAGCACGGCGCAACCCATCGTTCGTTGGGAAAATGCCCGTTTCGCTATCCGACGCCAAGGACGTCAATCCAACCGTCGAGGATCCTCCGAATCTCTCAGCAGTCTCCTCCCTTCCGAGCAGGCGGAGCGCCTGCGCTTTGGCCAAGGGCCGGCAGGAACAAAAATCGAGCCGGAGACCTTTATCACCACTGGCGGTAAGACGATCCCCGTGACTGTTCCCGTGCCGACCACCAGCCGCAGCGGATTTCTCACCGTAACCGTTCGACTCGATGTCGAACACGGAGCAGATTGCCTGGTGCGTTGTTCCGTAAGTGATGGGCTGGTCGAAGGCGAAACCGTTGCCTCGACGGGAGCCTCAGCAGCACTTCTAGCCAACCCAAACTCAGAACGCCTGAGCACATGGCAAGAGGGCATCGCTCAATTCGCTGCCGAACTCCCGCAGGTCTCTCACCGAGAGCCGGCTCCCTCCGATCGTGATCCAATCCCCGCTCCCTACGATAATTCCTATAACAATCCAGAACGAAATAGCTTTCACTACGTCATCAAGTATCACCGAGACGACGCCTTTCTCAGTAAGTATTTGGTCGGTCAATCAACCCGCAAAGAACTCGACCATGCTTGGATCGATCTCCTGAGCGCCTTTGACTACCATGAGACCTATTTTCAGTTTACAGCGAAAAAATATGCGCTTTCAATCCAGGATCAGACGATGGATTCGTTGTCTGCGAATTCTCTCCGACAGATCCCGCTTGAACCACGGAGCGTGATAGAGCGCCTTTATGATCACTCCCGCTATTCTGCCAAGGCCTTAAAGCAGGCGGAGTCGGGACATCTTGATGATGCCATTCTCTTCGCGAGTAAGGCTTGGAGACGTCCTATTGAGCCCACGGAAGACGCGCGACTCCGCCGTTTCTATTGGGACCGCCGAGAGAACGATGCGCTCGATCACCCCGATGCTCTT
This sequence comes from uncultured Verrucomicrobiota bacterium, assembly GCA_913061285.1. Lineage (GTDB taxonomy): Bacteria > Verrucomicrobiota > Verrucomicrobiia > Limisphaerales > AAA164-E04 > UBA2970. The sequence continues at coordinate 13,069 of CAJXVR010000127.1, forward strand.
CGATCCCTTCTGGCCCGGATCCTCGTGTCACCCTCATTTCTCTATCGATCCGAATCCTTGGTTCACGGCACGGAAGTGGCATCGCTTTCCACAGTAGAACTCGCGAGTCGATTGAGTTTTCTCATCTGGTCCTCGCTGCCTGACTCTCTACTGATCCGTGCCGCCGTCCAGGGAGAATTAGCTAAGCCAGGGCAATTGCACATGCAGGTAGATCGGATGCTACACGATCCACGGGCACGTCGCTTCGCCACAGAATTCTTTGGGCAATGGTTTGGATTCTACCAGTTCAATCAGTTCCAAGGAATCGATAACGAACGCTTTCCTGAATTCACGGAGGCACTCAAGGAATCCATGTACGATGAGGCGATATCGTTCTTTGAACACATCGTTAGGACAGACCGCCCCGTCAATGACCTTCTCTTCGCTGACTACGCGTTCATGAATGCCACCTTAGCTGAACACTATCAAATTCAGGCACCTGGCCTTGCTAAAACAGCTCGACTCGAGCATATCCCGAACGTAAGCGACAGGCATCGAGGTGGCTTACTCCAATTAGGGGCTATTCTCGCAACAACGTCCGCTCCCTTGAGAACGAGTGCGGTCAAACGCGGAGATTGGATTCTTCGCCGCGTGCTTGGAACTCCAGTACCGCCACCGCCCGCGGATGCCGGATCGATTCCAGCAGACGACATCCTCGCTGATGGCCTGACGGTTCGCGCACGACTAGAAGCCCATCGCAGGGACCCGACGTGCGCCAATTGCCACTCCCGAATTGATCCCTTGGGTTTTGCCTTAGAACACTTTGACCCGATCGGTCGTTGGCGGGAGACATACCGAGACGGACAAGCGATCGACGATGAAGGCATCCTATCAGACGGTTCTACCATTGATGGGTTCGATGATCTCGTCGCTTATCTCCGCGCCAACGAACGGGTCTTTCACCGACACCTTTGCACGAAACTTTTGGGCTATGCCCTAGGGCGAAAGGTTTTGGCATCAGATCAGCCGCTGATCGCGTCCCTGAGTGAATCCATCGACGAGGAAACTTCAATCTCAGAGCTTCTGCTAGAAATCGTCATGAGTCCACAATTCCAAAAGAAGCGGGGCCATGATTCCGCTGAAGAAAAACGGGCGTTGGAAACTTCTGACAACATCGCTAACTTAAATCTATGAGTCCCCTGCCCTGGTATGTAGAAGGTGGCCGCTTGAACCGCCGCAGTTTCTTGAGAGGCACGGGTGTATGTCTCGCGCTTCCGTGGCTCGAGAGCATCCCGATCCGCGCCGAATCCGGAAAGAAGGCAAGCCAACCTGCACTAGGCGTTCCTCCAGTACGCCTAGGCGTGCTCTACTTTTCGAACGGCGTTGAACCCCAACACTGGTGGGCCAAGTCAAGACAGGGAACAATGGAATTGGGTCCTGGACTCAAACCGATGGAGAGGCATATCAAGGACTTCACCTTCCTCAGAGGGCTCTTCAATGAATCTGCAGTCAAACATGCCAGTCCTCACCTCGGGCGGATGCCAAACCTTTTGTCGGGGGCCTGGGTGAGTACAGAACAAAGCGATATCCGGGTTGGTAAAACAATGGATCAAGTTCTTGCCGAACGCATCGGAGGTGAATCGGTAATTCCTAGCATGATCCTCGGCATCGAGCCGACGGAACTGAGGCTTGAAGACGGACTATCCATGCTCTACGGCTCTAATATCTCGTGGCGCTCAGATACTCAGCCAGCAATGAAAGAGATCTACCCTGCGCGAATTTTCGACCTCCTTGTCGGTGATGGCAAGGGGCGCCAGCTCGATCGTAGTATTCTCGACAACGTCCGCAACGACGCCAAGACCCTGCGAAAACAGATCGGCAAAACAGACCAACAAAAACTGGACGAATACCTCGATTCCATTCGAGACGTTGAAAAGCGCATCAATCTTTCGTCCCAGGAGCAGCGCCTTGAAGGCTGGCGACCGAGCATCAGTGAACCCAATATTTCTCGCCCGGACGACGCCTTACCGCAGGATGTACCAACCCACATGAAGCTGATGCTGGATCTGATCGTGCTCGCATTTCAGATGAACAAGACTCGCATCACCACGTGCATGCTTAACAACGATCTCTCGCAAATGAATTTTGGCTTTCTTGAAGGCGTGAAAGGCAGTCTTCATCTGGATCTCACTCACAACGGTCGCGATCCCGTAATGGAAGCCATGTACCTGAAGACCAACCAATTCCACACACAACAATTCGCCTATCTCATTGATCGGATGAAGTCGATTGACGAAGGAGGAAGCTCGCTTCTTGATAATTCGATGATGGTCTTCTGCTCAAATCTCTTTGATGGCGATCGCCATCAGGCAGACCACATGCCAATCCTCCTCGCTGGTCGAGGGGGAGGCAGTCTTGAGCCGGGTCAGATCTTGGATTTTCAGGATCGGGGTGATGAGAACCGCAGGGCTTGCAGCCTCTATCTCTCCCTCATGGATCGAATGGGAGTCACTCTACCAGGTTTCGGCGACACGACCCGCCGCCTCATTGGTATCTAAACAACAACCGTCCCACGGTAAAACGCCGACGCGAATGAATCGCGTCATTTCACTTTGAGATCCCTACATTGAGATTGCCACCCCTTGGAAGCGCCGTCGCACAACCACGAGAAGGCATCCGATAAGAGCTAAGGCCGCATACGAAGCGGGTTCTGGCACCGGCACAACCAGAGGACTCGACTGAGCCGTAGCAATCTCCGCTGCGGTGAGTTGACTGACTCCAACACCGTCAGGAAAAATATTGAGCGTGTTGGTGGGCTTCAACCTTAAGGAACCTGGGGCCATCAGACGTAGATTGCTTTCATTGGTATGGTCTAAATTGAGATTGTGACCAATCTCATGAGCGATGGTATCACGGCGTCCCGCTCCGTCGGCAAAGGTGAAGATACTATCGGCTATCGCCACCCCATTGGCACCAAGAAACCCCAGACCGGACACCGTCCCGGAATCAATCTCTTTTAGAAACCACATGTTTAAGACCGTACTCGTTGCATGCTGCCCATGTCCAGGTGTGTTGACGAGGCTCACAAAGTCCGTGTTACTGTTGATCGACTGAAAACTTGAATTGTGAAACTCCGTCAGAGGGAGAAACGAGATGTCGATATCCGCCTGATTCCAAATCTTGTCGGTCTCCGCCTCGAAATACTGACCAGCGGAATTGGAGCAATCACCACCCGCGTCATTGCAGACGGAAATAGGTTGCACGACAATAATGCTTGCCCCAAAAGCGTGGCACGCAAAAAAGAACGTGGAAATGAGGATGCTCCGAAGCATCGGATTTGTTCTCAATAGACCGTTCATTTCGATATAGTAGTGTAATATCTGATGGTTCCCCAATCGCAGAACAAAAAAATACCGGAACGTCATTGAGTACGTCCCGGTATTGCAGAGTGTCTCTTAAAGCCCGGAAGCGACCAAATCGCCAACCTCGGTTGTCGAGTACCCCATGCGCCCTGCAGCGAGAGTCTCGATCTTGTTCCGGGTCACGTCTATGACCACCTTCTCGATGGCCAAGGCTGCTTCAGTTTCGCCGAGGAAATCGAGCATCATTTGACCAGCGCAAATCGCAGCCAATGGATTGATTACGTTTTGTCCGGTGTACTTAGGAGCGCTCCCACCAATCGGCTCGAACATACTCGTCCCTTCCGGATTGAGATTACCGCCGGCCGCAATCCCCATGCCACCTTGGACCATAGCTCCGAGGTCGGTGATGATATCACCGAACATGTTGTCGGTAACAATCACATCAAACCATTCAGGATTCTTCACAAACCACATCGTGGTCGCATCGACATGCGCATAATCTCGCTCAATTCCAGGAAAATCCTTCTCGCCGATCTCGTGGAAGGCGCGCTCCCACAAATCAAACGCATAGGTCAGCACGTTGGTCTTCCCACACAAGGTTAGCTTCTTGTCTTTGTTACGCTTCTGAGTGTACTCAAACGCATAGCGGAGACAACGCTCGACGCCACGTCGGGTGTTGACACTTTCTTGGATCGCTACTTCATGCGGGGATCCTTTGAAGACGAATCCGCCAGATCCGGTGTACAGACCTTCGTTGTTCTCACGAACAACGACAAAATCGACGTGTTCAGGCTTCTTATCCTTCAATGGGCAGAACCGTTCGTCATACAACTTCACTGGCCGCAAATTGATATATTGCTCAAGCTCGAATCGAAGACGCAAAAGGATTCCCTTCTCCAGGACGCCTGGCTTCACATCAGGGTGGCCAATTGCACCGAGAAGAACGGCTGGGAAGTTTCTCAAATCATCAGCTGCTGAATCAGGCAACACTTCATTCGTCCTCAGATAACGGTCCCCACCGAAATCAAAGGGTGTGTAGTTCAACTTGAAGCCGAACTTCTGAGCAGCAACATCCAGAACCTTAATGGCCTCCTTGGTTACTTCAGGCCCGGTCCCGTCACCACCAATAACTGCAATATCGTAACTATTCATGAATTAATTCTCGGTCGATCGTGTAAAAACAGCCCCGAATCCTATGCGATAGCGAATTTGTGGCAATTGAAATCTCCAGCGATGAGACGCGAAACGGAGGGAGGAATGACTCGGCATCCGCGAATCAGCCCAGAATGGACAATGGGAAGCTTTCCAACACACACACCATGGAGGCCTCTAAGACCTCTATCCACGCAATAGCGTTCCACCAGCATCGATGCCTCAAAGGCCGATTCGATCCCGCCCTAGAGTTGACCCCGTCTGGAAAAAACGGCATCTTGTTGAGGATTCAGTAACTTTGAGCGCATGACTCGTGTCGTTATGCTAAAAGAGAGAACCGTTATGGCAAAAATCAATCGTCGTCGCTTCATTCAGCGAAGCATTGGAACCGGTGCAGGGCTTATTGCCGCTCCGTATATTGGCCGCACTCAGGGTGCGAACGAAAAAATGGGTGTTGCTGTTGTCGGCGTCGGCGGACGAGGCAATTCCCACCTGCAAGCCTTTGTAAACGATGTCCGCACCGAGGTTCGAGTCATCGTCGATGTCGACGAGAAGATCGGCAATTACCGTTGCAATGAAATCGAGGAAAAACAAGGCACTCGTCCCGTTCTCGTCACGGATATGCGTCACGCCTTTGATTCGAACGACGTGGATGCAATCAGCACGGCAACCCCGAATCATTGGCATGCGTTAGCAGGAGTTTGGGCGATGCAGGCCGGGAAAGACGCCTATATCGAGAAGCCGATTAGTCACAACATCGCCGAAGGAAGCGCGCTCGTCGCCGCTGCCAAGAAATACAAGCGGATGTGCCAGGTAGGAACGCAATGTCGTTCGAATCCAGCTATCATCAACGCAATGAGATTTATCCACGATGGCGGTATCGGGGAAGTCAACTTTGCTCGCGGACTTTGCTACAAACGCCGTAAATCCATCGGAGCCTTGGGGGGATACGACATCCCAGAGAATGTGGACTTCAATATTTGGAGCGGTCCCGCATCCTACACCGATCCCAAGCTGACCCGAGGACGCTTCCACTACGATTGGCACTGGCAACGCCATTACGGCAACGGTGATCTTGGGAACCAAGGACCGCATCAAACCGATATTGCTCGTTGGGGTCTCGGTGTTGACACCCACCCAAGCACGATTATCAGTTACGGTGGACGCCTTGGTTATCAAGCCGAACGTAATGACCCCAACTACGTTGACGCTGGGGATACGGCCAATACTGAGGTCTCAATCTACGACTATGGCAATAAGTGCATGGTCTTTGAAACTCGCGGGCTCGACGTGACCGAGTCTCACGATGAGGAAATCAACAAGCTCTTCAAACAGACCAAGGGTAACAAGATCGGCGTGATCTTCTACGGAACCGATGGTTACCTCGTTCAGAAATCCTACAATCATTGTGTCGTCTACGACAAGCAGTTCAACGTGGTTAAGGAATTCAAGGGCGGTGGCGATCATTTCGGTAACTTTGTTGATGCCTGTGCAACTCGCGATTCCAGCAAGCTAAACGCCGACGCTTGGGAAGGCCACCTATCGGCCGGCGTGAGTCATCTAGGGAATATTTCCTATTATCTCGGCGAACAGAATCACGTTTCTATCGCAGAAGCAGAGCGAATCCTCAGCGGAATCAAGAGTGAAGACGACAACCTGGCCACTCTCGAACGAACCCTGTTGCACCTAAAGAAAAACGGTGTCGATCTTGACAAGTATCCCTTGTCGATGGGACCGAAGTTGAAGTTCGATCCCAAGCGGGAAGTCTTCCCTGAGTCATCGGCGGCAACGAATCTCCTCACCCGCCACTACCG
>CAJXVR010000128.1 GCA_913061285.1 uncultured Verrucomicrobiota bacterium
TGGGCTCGGAGATGTGTATAAGAGACAGCGATTCTCTCGAACGATCCAAACAGCGTCATCGCCCATAAGACGCTCGCTCAAGCCGCCATGGCCTGTGAGTTTCCGAAAACCGCGGTCCTCTCGCTCGAAATGGCGCATCGCCTGCTTGAGAACGATAAGGATACGGCGATTAAACTCGCTGACGCGTTGATCGCAGCCGGAAACCCACGACGAGCTGAAGATATCTTAAAAGATCTCTATAACACGATGCAGAACGATCCTGAGGTCTTCCAAGCACTCAAAGACGCCACTGCCAAGCGTTCCCTCAATGAGGGCGGCTACGAGAAGATTGCTGATGGCTCCGGAAGCTATCGTGATATCTTGAAGGATGAGGAGGGTGCCATTCGAATTGAAGATGAGAATCGCAGCACGAAGGGAACGTCTTCCGTCGAGCGTCTCGCCACAGAGTTAGAAGCTCAACGAAACGAGAACCCTGAGGATCTCACGATTCTCAGAAAACTAGCCGATCTCTACCACGGCTCAGGTCATACCGAAAAAGCGCTTCCGCTGTTCGAGCAACTCATCGATTCCGACCAGGGCACCGACCTTGAACTGCACACGATTCTCGCCCAAATCAAACTCGACCAGTTTGACCGCCAGGTCACCCAACTCGACCCGGCAAGCGATACCTACGAAGCGGAATACCAAGAACTCCTCGCTCGCAAGGCTGCCTTTCGATTCGAGAACAGCCTGGCACTAGTCGAACGCTTCCCGACCGAGCTCAAACTAAGACTCGACCTTGGCCAACACTATCTCGAACAGGGCAAAGTCACCGAAGCCATCAAAGAACTCCAACGAGCACAAGGAAGCACCCACCTGAAACCACGAGCCCAGAAGCTCCTCGCTGATTGTTTTTGCCAGCGAGGAATGCTCGACCTTGCCGAACGAACGCTGCAGTCCGCAATCAAAGACAAGGTTCAGTTCGACGATGAGAAAAAGGACCTCGTCTACACCCTCGGAAGCGTTCTCGAACAAGCAGGCAAAGGCTCTGAGGCCATCGAGCAATTCAAGTTAATCTACGAAATCGATATTGATTTCAAAGACGTTGGCGAGAAAGTGGACCAGTACTACGCCAATCTGTAACACCACGCTCTGCCTTCCAACTGCCTCCGTGAACGGGCTCTCGCGACTAGTGATCTCGATTCAGAAGATACTCTGCGAGCGCGTTCAAAGGAGCGGCTCTCTTCTTTGGAAATGAGCTAAGGGCCTCGAATGCCTTAGCGGTGAGCCGTCGCGCGATGGCTCGAGATTTTTTCATCCCCACGATACTGGGATACGTTGCCTTATCGACCGCTTGATCTTTTCCTGCGGTTTTCCCAAGTTTCTCGGTGCTTTGAGTCACATCTAGAATGTCATCAATCACCTGGAAAGCGAGTCCCACATGATAGCCAAAATCGGTGAGGGCTTTTAGTTCCCGAGGGGTACAATTCGCGCTCATCCCCCCCAAGCGGACGGAACAACACAGGAGCGCCGAGGTTTTTCGTTCATGGATGTACCTCAAGCCCGCCTGAGACAAGCCAGCGCCCTCCCCCTCCAAGTCTGCAACCTGCCCCGCGATGAGTTGTAATGATCCAGAAGCTGAGGCGATTTCTCGAACGATCGCCTGATGATTATACCGCGGCCATCCGTCACACCCTGCGGCAAGCTCAAAAGCGTGTGTCAGAAGCGCATCTCCCGCCAAGATAGCAATGCCTTCGCCGTACACTTTGTGATTCGTCGGATTTCCTCGACGGAGATCATCATCGTCCATCGCCGGCAGATCATCGTGGATGAGAGAGTAAGTGTGAATACACTCGACAGCACAGGCCAAGGGCAAAGCCGCCTCCACGTCCCCGCGACATGCCTCGGCAGCCGCGAGGCAAAGCACAGGTCGGAGCCTCTTACCACCCGCAAAAATGGAATAGCGCATCGACTCATGGAGAGTCTTCGGCTTGGTTTTGGCCGGAGGAAGAAGCCGATTTAAACCGTCATCAACGATCCGACCACACTGCTTAAGATATGCCGACAGATCGAATTCAGCCGTTCGATTCACGTGCGATTGTCCAGAAGGGGAACCCATCAGGCCGTTTTACGGAACCCATGCCGACGCGGCAAGGCAACATTCCTAACAAAAAAGCTGTTGCCAGATACAATGATATCGCTAATCTCTCCATTCGTTTCGAATCGCAAGAATACTCATTTTGAATAGCGAACTAGTCAAAGAAGCATCGGAGAAAGTCCCCAATCCTAACGTCCTGATCAATACGATCTCGCGCCGTGTGCGACAGCTCAGTGCTGGCGGCGGTGGTTCGAGCCGCCCATTGATCGAGGACACCTCAGGATTGGGTATTGCCGATATCGCCCTTCTAGAATTGATCCAAGACAAGATCACCTGGGAGAAGATCGAGGAAGAAGCGGCAGAAACCCCGTTGGCGTAGCGAAAGTCCCGCCCCAGAAATTCGAATCCCCAAGATCCTCAATCTCATTGAGGAGCGTTGACTGAGTCTATGAGCGATATCTTGACCAATCGTAAGGCTCGACACGATTTTCACATCCTCGAAACCTTCGAGGCAGGAATCGTCCTCAAAGGGACCGAAGTCAAAGCACTCCGCGCGGGGAAAGGCCAGATTCGGGATGCCTATGCTCGAATCGAAAACGATGAAGCCTTCCTCTACGGAGCACACATCGATGAGTATAACTTCGGCAATCTCTACAATCACGATCCCCGAGCCAAGCGAAAGCTGCTCTTGAACAAACGAGAGATCCGCAAGCTTTTTGGGCTCGAATCGATCGACGGACACACCATCATCCCCCTCTCCCTCTACTGGAAGAACGGCAAGGTAAAAATCCAGCTAGGCGTTGCCAAAGGAAAAGAGCAGCGAGACAAGCGTCAGGATCTCCGCGCAAAGGAAGCCGATCGTGAGGCGCGTCGAAGCACGATGCACCTTCGCAAAGGCAAATAGGCTCTCACACTCCGAACCCACCCCTCCATTCGCGCCTCCCAGAGAGCGACGCAGCCATAAAAAAAGCGACGCCCCGTGGAGCGTCGCTCTAGAAATCTACGATTACCAGCCCTGAACTAGGCGGCAGCCTTACGCCATCGTCGACGAGGTGCCTTAGTCACTAAGCCTTTCTTGATGGCCTTAGCAGAAACACGAATGTACTTCACTTCCCCATCAACCACGGCTTTGACTCGTTGTAAATTCGGTAAAAAACGACGCTTTGTTACCCCCGTGATGTGGGTACCAATACCGCCTTCTTTCTTGGCCTTACCACTGCGCCAAATAATGTTACCCTTTGTAGGGCGTTTTCCGGTCAATTGACAAATCCGAGCCATATAAAAATCTTTCTTTCGAAAAGAAAGGGGAACTTATGGATTCTGAGTGGTGGCTGCAAGTGTTTAATCTAAGTTTTTGCAGTTCTGGAATAATACAAATTGGGAACTGATTCTGCCCCTCCTCTCTGGCCCCTTAGGCTACGACCAATCAAAACGATCCCCCGAACAGTGCCTTCGCACGCCCGGTTGCCCCTCAAACCGCAGCCCAAGCCGCTTGATCGCACCAATTCGCCAAAACTTGCTTGGCAGAGAGTGTCGCGAACAGACACAATCAAGCATCCTTAAGCACTCGAATTACCGCACTCATGAAACCTCTTCCATTTCTGCCAATTCTGCCCCAACGACCAGAAGACCGCTCAAGAACAACTCGAGCGTCGATTCGGCGTTCTCTTGCGCTCGGGCTCACCGCCCTCGCCTTCTGGAGTCAAGATATCGCTGCCGACGTGACGGTTCCCTCGGTTATTGGCTCCCATATGGTTCTTCAGCGGGCCCAAAGCAATCCCATCTGGGGCTGGGCTGACGAAGGCGAAGTGATTACCGTTAGCATTGCTAGTCAACGGCACACCGCTCGAACGAAGTCTGACGGCAAATGGAAAATCCATCTCGATCCGCTCCCGGCAGGCGGCCCCCACACTCTACAAATCCTAGGCAAGAACGCACTCTCCTTTGAGGATGTCCTGGTAGGAGAGGTTTGGCTTTGCTCAGGGCAATCCAACATGCAATGGAATGTCAACAGCTCGAATGATGCAGATATCGAACGATTGACCGCAAAGTTCCCAAACATCCGGCACATCACAGTCCCACAAGTCGGCACCCAGGAAGCACAGAACAATTTTAATGGCGAATGGAAACAGGTCACACCTGGGACGATTGGAGATTTTTCCGGCGTCGGCTACTTTTTCGGCCGACAACTCCACCAGACCCTCGATATTCCGATCGGCCTCATCGACAATGCCTGGGGCGGCTCTTCAGCCGAGGCGTGGGTTCGACGAGATCTCCTAGAAGCGGATGAACGCTACTCGGCGCTCATGGCTCGCTGGGAAAAAACCGAAAGCACCTACAACCACGAAAGTGAGCTGACGAAATACCAAAGCGCTTTAAAGGCATGGCAAGAAGCAGCTGCCGTCGCCAAGCGAGAAGGACAGGCCACGCCTAAAAACCGTCCGCGCCCCCCCAGGAATCCGCTGACAAACCAGCACCGCCCCGGGAACCTCTATAATGGGGTCCTAAACCCTATCATCGGATACGGCATCCGTGGCGCCATCTGGTATCAGGGAGAGTCCAATGCCAGCCGGGCCTACCAGTACCGAGAACTCTTCCCGTTGATGATTCAGAATTGGCGAGACGTCTGGAAACAAGGTGACTTTCCTTTCTACTGGGTTCAACTCGCTGATTTCAGAGATGAAAAATCAGAACCAGGTGAGAGCGACTGGGCTGAGCTACGAGAAGCTCAAACCTTGGCCTTAGACCGACTGAAGCATTCCGGCCAAGCCGTCATCACAGACCTCGGAGAGTCCCACGACATCCACCCCAAGAACAAACAAGGGGTGGGCAAACGATTGGCGCGCCTTGCACTCGCCCAAGATTATGGTCTTGATATCGTTGCCCGAAGCCCGCGCTACAGCGCCATGACGATTGACGGCAACAAGATCGTGCTGACGTTTACTGATATCGGAGGAGGACTCGACACCTTTGATGTGAGAACACCCGTCGGATTCACCATTGCCGGTGATGACAAGCGCTTTGTCCATGCGTCCGCTCGTATCGTCGCTAAGAATACCATCGAAGTCTGGAGCCCTTCCATCACATCTCCTGTCTCAGTACGCTACGCGTGGGCCGACAACCCCATTTGCAACGTGCAAAACCGAGAAGGCCTTCCCCTCACTCCCTTTCGTGCGGACAGCTGGGACGGCATCACCATTGACAAGCACTAAGCTCTTTTAGTTTCCACCCATAACCCCAACTAGCCTCATGCATCAATACGTCGAACGGGTCGTCAATCTCATCGATCCAGAAAACAACCTCATTTACAACATGAGCGAGGAGGAAGCCTGCCAACGAGTTTGGAGCGGCGACCCTACAAAAGTAAGCGCGATCGAGGGCTCATTTTCACTCCTGGCCAAGGAAGGCAAAACGGTCCGTTTGGCTCGTTCTCTTGATCGCCCCACACGCTACTTCCTCGCGAAGCGTGCTGAAGGCCCCGCTTTGATCGTGGCCGATCGCATGGATCAAATCTATGCCTGGCTGAAATCCGAAGGCTTCGAAAGTCAGTTCCACCCAAGCTACTGCCGTATGGTTCCTGCCCACTATATCGTGGCCATCGAACTGATTGGTTGTCCGGATCCCGATCCGGTCTACACCCGCTATTTCGATCCCCAACACAACGAGCAACCCAAGGATATCTCAACGATTGGCCGCAACTACATTGGGGCTCTCACGGATGAAGTCGCCAAGTGGCTTCAGCAAATCCCAAGGGACGAACCGATCGGCGTATGCTTTTCTGGAGGCATTGATAGCGGAGCCGTCTTTCTCGCCACCTATCACGCCATCAAGCGCCTCGGGATGAGTCCGAGTCGTCTCAAAGCCTTTACCCTCTCAATCGCCGATGGAGACGATCATCATCAGGCGCTCAGCTTCCTGGAAAGCCTCGGGCTTTCTATGTTTCTTGAGGTCTTGGAAGTGGATGAGTCCGCACTCGACGTCGACCAAACGCTGCGAATTCTCGAAGACTACAAACCACTCGACGTTGAATGCGGCGCCATGGGATTGGCCCTTTGCCAGGCAATCAGGGCACGGTATCCGGACTGGAAATACCTCATTGACGGAGACGGTGGGGATGAAAACCTCAAGGACTATCCTATTGAAGAGAATCCAGAGCTGACGATTCGTAGCGTTGTTCACAATCAGATGCTCTACCACGAAGGATGGGGCGTCGGAAAAATAAAACACTCTCTCACCTATAGCGGGGGACTCAGCCGATCTTATACGCGCACCTACGCACCGGCCCGCCATTGTGGATTCGAAGGATTCAGCCCCTTTACCCGCCCCAATGTCATTGCCGTCTCCGAGGGCATTCCATTTATAGAGCTCACCGAATACGATCACGAGCGACTCTACGAACTCAAAGGGCAAGTTGCCGCTGCGGGCGTTCGAGAAATTATCGGCCTCGAGATGCCCATCTTCCCGAAACGCCGATTTCAACACGGGGCAGCACCCGTGGAGAAACTCAGGGAACGAATCACTGACAATGAGTCCGAGCTCAGACGCCGTTTTCAAGCGATCTATCAGTAGCCTAGGAGCAGCGAACCTCGTTTAGCGCGGAGCTAGGGCATGATATTGTCCTAGCTCTAAGCCTCTTAGCTCCCGACGCTCACCGTTGCCAAACTGGAGAATCACACGTTCGATCATCTTGGCCGCCCCGAGACCAAAATGAAGTTTCCCCGCCGACTGGCTGCGGTACGCATCCCCAGCACTCACAACACGCATCCACGATTGCCCGTTTGCATGAACGCTCACTTTGGCGCCTAGCCAGCTGCCTCCTTCGGACCGGGTTGGCAAACTAAAACCAATCCAATTCCCAGTCTCCCCAAGCACGTTTTGGTAGAGGCGAAACATCTGCCGACTCGCCGGCCACACCTCAGACGATGTCACCACGATATCGAGCAAACCGTCCTGGTCGAGATCTTCACAAACCACATTTCGACCATCTTGATCATCAGCCACACCCAGCAAGAAGGCTACCTCAACGAATTCTTTTCCCCTGACATTTAAAAAGAAGGCGTTGCGCTGATAGCCTCCATAGGAGTAGCCCGCCCCATAGAGCTCCGTACCTCTCTTCCGAAAGTAGAGATCCAAGAGAGGGGTCTCATGTGAAGAACCAAGGACAAGATCACGCGTCCAGAATTCCTGTTCGTAATCTCGGCTCGACGCTCGCGTCTTGTGCCCATTGGCAACATAGAGATCGAGATCGCCATCGTTGTCAAAATCAAGGCTTCCTACCCCCCACGCCCATCCCGCTTTCGCCATACTTCGCCCCAGTGCGTTTTCTTGGAACCGCCCACTATCCATCGATAGATACATCCGATTACCAAAAGCCATCAAGGAACGAAACGACGCTTCACTTCGGGACGACTGAGGCCAAAGCGAGAGAGAATCCAATCGGTCTGCAACCGGAGAATTCATACCGATCATCACAAAATCGAGGCGACCGTTCAGATCAAAATCACCGAATGCGTGGGCCATGCCGAATCCATGTGGGTTTGACACCCATTCAGAAGTCGCAAGCTTGAATCTCCCCGATCCATCGTTCCGATAAAGATCCAAACCTGCAAAGTCACTCACATTAAGAAGATCCAAGTCACCATCGTTGTCGAGATCAACAAAGGAACTACTATACGTCCGACGAAATCGATAAACCGAAAGCCCATGGTCATCCGTGCCGTCGGAAAACCGACCACTCCCATCATTGAGCAACAAGAACGAAGGATATCCATCATTGGCTTCATAATAGGGTGTTGGCATCTGACCGCCGACGTAGGGCAGCTTGTATTGAGTCAACCACAGATCCACATCTCCGTCCCCATCCACATCCCCGGCCGTTAAGGAGGAGGGATTGCTCATTCGTGTCGGGGCTCGCCAAGCTGACTCGAGTTGGCTACGGCCGTCACCGCCCCGCATCACCAGAACGCCTTTGCGATCAACGATCACATAATCCCGCCAGCCATCGCCGTCGATATCAGCGTAAACACTGGTATACACGACCGGACTACTCCCCTTAACAAAGGCCCCTGATTGAAGCCCGCCACCCTGAATTCCCGAATACAAAACGTTCGCTCCTGAGAAGAGCAGATCAGACCGGCCGTTCCCGTCAAAATCAGCCACAATTAGCGGGTCAATAAACCGTGTCTCCGTATGCGGCATCATCTCCCGACTAACAATCTCCTGAAACACCAAGGGGCCTTCCCGCGTCAACCATCGTGCGTTCCGCAAACCAACAGCAGCCATTTCTGGGCCTTGATTGCCGTCATCTCCGCCCCAGTCAACGATGAGTTCACCACGAAGAATCCCCCTCCGATTCGTGGAATGATTTACCAGATGAACCACCAAATCGAAGACAGAGCTGGGGAAAGCCCGATTCGCCAGATCAACCGAAGACAAGCGACAAGACTGAAACTCAATCTCCCAGCCTCTGTTGGCCCAGGCTTTGAGTTTCAGCCGCCACTCAGTCAGCGATCTCGGTTCCTCAGATTCTTGAATTCGGAAGCGATGAATTCCGTGCTGTAACACATCTGCGGGACCTGGTTCCCCGAAGGAAACAGAGCGAAACGTCATTCCCTGCAAGACGCGCCACGGGTCCTCTCCTTCAATGATTTGATCCCAAACATTATTAACAACGCCCTCGTAGCGACGCGAAAGTAACTCATCGGCCCACGTCGAACGATCCACTTCGCTAAGATCAGCTTCCAATTCCTGGAGCGCCTTCATTTGAGCGCCACTAAAACTCCCCCCCCTTCCCTTGGGAGATGGAACAGAAGGTGCCTCTGAAGTATCCGTGGAGTTCGAACAGCCACAAAGACACATTGAAACTGCCCCTAAGGCGATGTAGGTCAATTGGAGCAGATTCTTCACAGAACTAAGCGACTAAAAAGCCGACCTATGAGTGGGGCGTGGTCAAAACTTGAGGCTCCGTCAACCACGTCCCCCGACATTCAGGACACTTGGACGGCTTTCGAAATCGGTCTTCACTGAAAACAAAGCCACACTTGCGACACGTTGCTGGCCGCACCTCCAAACGCAACGACTGATGCTTGAGGCTCTGTAAAATATGGATCAAGTCGTTCTCGACATCCGCTGGCGTTTGTCGCGTTTCCATCGCCAGCTGTCGAACCGTCTTGGGATTTCCTTCCAAGAAGTGGATCAAGTCTTTTCTCGTCATGACGTAGGCCCCAAAATGAGTACCAACCAAACCATAGCCTTCTCGACACCTTTCCTCAACGATTTCGATACACTGGCGTGCTCGCGATGTCCCCTGAGTAACGAGCCCTGGATGACGCCTCCCCGAATGTCGCAGAAATAAGATTGGCACAGTCCCCTATTCCAGCAATGCTCTTACGCAGAAGGAAGCGTATGAAGAAGCGAAAAAAGGACTCAAATCAAGACATCATCGATCAACTCGCTGTTGCCTACGGCATGGAACTCGAGACGGTTCAAAACTACATTGCTAATAGCGTTCACCTCGATGGCGTGCGTTCCGATGTCATTAAGAAAGCGCTCGCTGCGGACATCGCGGAAGAAGTTCTCCATGCCCAGCAACTCGCTCAACGAATCAAGACGATCGGCGGAACGGTTCCCGGTTCCCTTGCCCTCAAGCCGAAACAAAAATACCTTCAACCTCCCAAGGATACCACCGATGTCGTCGCCGTGATCAAGGGGGTCATCACGGCAGAGGAAGCAGCGATTGAACAATATCAGAAGATTATCCAGACATGTGACGGGCGAGATTACGTGACCCAAGACCTCGTTATCACCATTCTCGGAAGCGAGGAAGAGCACCGACGAGAATTCGTCGGCTTTCTCAAAGAGTACAAAGCATAGTCAGCCCCCCCTTAAGTCTAAGCAATCGTTGATGGAAGAATTCGACCTAATCGTGATTGGCGCCGGTCCCGGCGGATACGTCGCAGCCATCCGTGCCTCCCAGCTCGGACTGAAGGTTGCCTGCATTGAAAAGGAAACGGCCCTTGGAGGCACGTGCTTGAGAGTCGGCTGTATCCCGAGCAAAGCCCTGCTCGAATCCAGCCATCTCTACGCCAAGACAAACTCATCGTTAAAAAAGCACGGAATTCACGTCGAAGGCGTTTCACTCGATCTTGCAACGATGTTGAAACGGAAAAATCAAGTGGTCTCAATGCTCACGAAGGGCGTCGAATCTCTATTCCGCAAGAACGAAATCACACGGCTATCGGGATCCGCAACGGTCAAGACTTCCAATACCGTTGAACTGGCTTCATCCGAGGGCACTCAAGTCATTCAGGGCAAGAACGTTCTTATTGCAACCGGCAGCCTTCCGACAGCAGTCCCTGGGCTTCCTACCGATGGAGAGCGAGTCATTACAAGCACCGAAGCCTTAGCGCTCGAAAGTGTCCCGGATCGTCTTGCTATTGTTGGAGGCGGATACATCGGATTGGAATTGGGAAGTGTCTGGAGCCGACTCGGATCCACCGTCACAATCATTGAGGGCCGTGATCGTATTCTCCCTCACATGGACGAAGACCTAGCAAACGAAGCGAAACGACTACTGAGCAAGCAAGGAATCAAGTTCAAATTGGGCTCACTGGTTTCAGGCTTGGCAACATCCGCGACGGGCTGCGAACTCCATCTAAGTAATGAGGAGATGCTCTCCGCAGATAAAGTCCTCGTCGCCGTTGGAAGAACACCCAATTCATCAAATCTTGGCCTTGAAGAGCTTGGCATCGAGCGGGACGAACGAGGAACCATTCACGTCGACGAACGCTTCGCAACCAACGTCGACCACGTCTACGCAATCGGTGATGTCATCAAGGGCCCGATGCTCGCCCACAAAGCTGAAGAAGAAGGAATCGCCTTTGCTGAACAGCTCGTTACCGGTACGGGCCATGTGAACTACGGTACAATTCCAGGCGTCGTGTTCACCGATCCTGAAATAGCATCCGTTGGAAAGACAGAGCGTGAGCTCGTGGATTCAAACACTCAATTCCGCAAAGTCGGCTTTCCCTACCGCGGCAATGGTCGCGCCCGCGCCTCAGACCACACGGAGGGCTTCGCCAAGCTATTGGTCGACGAATCGAACGGACAGATTCTCGGCGCCCACCTGATTGGCGCACACGCGGGAGAGCTCATCAACGAAGTCGCTTTGGCAATGAACAGCCATCGAACAGCGGATGATTTAGCGCGCAGTTGCCATGCTCACCCTACCTTGGGCGAAATCCTCAAGGAAGCTGCCCTCGCGGCTTGCGAGCGAGGAATCCATAGCTAGCGAAACTTCTGACGCCCTCCAACTGATAAATCACTCGACGGCAGCGCTGAGCGGTTTGCCTATTCTACAAAGAAATAGGTAAGCACCCGCTCAGATTGCCAGGGGCGAAAAGGAGCCCTGAATCTCTCATGCTTTTCGGTTGCGCCCCATAGAAGAATCGGACAAGTTCGTCGCGCACCTCTGGATATCAGGAGCTCAGGATGACTATCGAGATCGCCATAGTATTTGCCTTGCTCTTGATATGCTTTATTGGGATGGCCTCAGAAAAAGTCTCGCCCGATATTGTCTCTCTCGGAGCCATGGGCACTCTACTGGGGCTTCAAATTCTCACTCCCTCAGAAGCATTCCAAGTCTTTAGCAACGATGCAGCCATTGCGGTCGCGTGCATGTTTATTCTCAGCGCTGCCTTGGAACGCACGGGAGCTCTTGACGTCCTGGGAAACAAGGTCGATTCATTCGTCGGCAAGAGTGATTGGTCAATTCTCATCATCCTCCTCCCGCTGGTCGCCTTTCTTTCTGCCTTCGTGAACAACACCCCGGTCGTTTTGATCTTTCTTCCGATCGTTACAAGCCTGGCCTCAAAGAGGGGCATTAAGCCATCTAAACTACTGATTCCTCTCTCCTTTGCATCCATTCTCGGCGGTTGCTGCACGTTGATCGGAACCTCAACCAACCTCATCGTCAGTTCAACCGCAGTCGCCATGGGTGAATCGGGATTGACGATGTTTGACCTCGCCCCTGTCGGGCTAATCATCGCGGTCGCAGGTATTATCTATCTATTGACATTAGGGCGGCACTTTCTGCCATCCAGAGACACGCTCGCTACCATCCTCCAATCAACAGCAAGCAAGAAATTTCGAACCGAAGCAGTCATCCTTGAAAGCTCTCCGTTGATCGGCAAGAAGCTCATCGAAACGCCCATCAAAGATCTCCCTCACTGCAGGGTGCTTGAAGTCATCCGTCATCACGAAACGCTCCCTCTCGGACTCAATGAAATCGTCCTTCAAGAAGGGGATCGGATCCGGCTCAGCGTGGTAATGTCTTCCGTCGTTGAGATCAAGAACATTGATGGGGTCGATATTCTCCAACAATCTGAAGATATTGGCTTGGCTGTCATCGACACGGAAAAAACTGTCGTGGTTGAGGGAATCGTTAACCCTCAATCAAGATTCGAGGGACAGACGATTCGCGCCGCCGATCTACGCCGACGCTACGGGATCCGTGTGCTGGCGCTGCACCGGCGGGGTGTTAATCTTCGCAAGAAGTTCGAGAACACCCGGCTAAAAGTCGGCGACACACTCCTCTTCGAGGGAACCGAATCCAGCATCGAGCGGCTTCAAAGCGGTCGCAATTTCCTCATTCTCACCCAAGAAGCCCATGTGATACCACGGCGCAACAAGCAACGCTTCGCTGCAGGCGCCGTCCTAGGGGTCGTGATGCTTGCAACCCTGACTTCCGTTCCGATCTCAGCCCTCGCCTTGTTGGCAGCGCTTTTTGTGGTTATCTCTGGGTGCCTGGAAAATGATGAAGCGTATCGAGCCATTGATTGGCGATTGATGTTCATGATCTTCGGGATGCTATCTCTGGGCTTAGCACTCGAGAAAACGGGTGGCGTGGAGATCATAGCCAATACCCTGCTCACGCTCTCGAACAGCCTCGGTGCAGTTGGCATTCTTTCAGTGATTATTCTAACCTGCTCAGTTCTCACCACATTTCTCTCTAACAATGCCGTCGCGGTCATGGTCACGCCTGTTGTCATACAAGTAGCCGCGTCTCTCGGGGTGGAAGCAAAGCCCTTCCTGATAGGAGTCGCCATTGGATGTTCAGCCTGCTTTGCAACGCCGATTGGATATCAAACAAACACCCTCGTTTATGGCGCAGGGGCCTACCGTTTTAGCGACTTCATCAAAGTCGGGATCCCCTTGAACGTTCTCGTCTGGATCTTGGCCAGCCTCTTGATCCCGCTACTCTACCCTCTTGTTTCCCCCTAGCCGCCTGCAGCAATACGAACGATCTCCAATCGATCCTCGTTAGCAAGTTGAAGCCCAGAGAATTCGGATGGAGCAACCGCCTCACCATTTAGCTCAACGACGACACTCTTAGGCAGAAGCGATTGCCTCACCAGGAAGGTTTCTAGCGAACAAGGGAGCTCAACCGAAACCAGCTCACCATTTGCAGTTACCGAGTCGTTCATCGCTTTTTGGCATCCGATTGGTAGAACTTCTTCTCCCATTTCTTCTGCTTGCCGTCCGCCTCCTTGAGCCACGGTGTGCGAGCAGCCAAGCTTAGGAGGCCCTTGACCCACTGATCATGGGGAGAACGCATCGGGCGCACAAAATCAACGAACAACACAACTCGATATCCTTCCGTGTCATTCCAGACTTCGTGATTGTAGGTATCATCAAAAATCAAACTCTTCCCTTCTTCCCAGTGACAAATCTGAGTTCCGATGCGTATCCGGCACTCCTCCTTGGGCTCCGGCACAATCAAACCAAGATGATATCGGAGCACACCATTAAATGCCCCCCGATGGGCTGGGATGTGTTTTTTAGGCGAAAGAATTGAGAAAAACGCCGTTTTAATATCCGGAATCTCTTTTAGGGCCCGCATCGTCATGGGGCACTGCTCTTGATTCTTTCGACAGTCCATCCCTGGCCCCAGCAGGAAAAACGTCTTCCATTGGTTATCTGTGGTGATTGTCCCTGCTTCCGCCAAGATCTCGTGAAAACTAGGCATCGATTCGCGCCGCGCCATAATCACATCCAACTCAGCGCGAATCGCTCGCCAATTCTTCTCAACCCGTTCAGCCCATGGAAAGGTTCCAGAATCATAGACAGCGACATCAGGATGCACCGAACGGGCCGCCACAAAGGATTCAATCGCGTTTCCGAGCGATCGTCCCAGCCTCACTCCAAGGTGACGAGGCGCCTTCAGGCGATGACGACGGCTGGCTAAAGGATTGTCAAAGTCGATTCCCTCGCCTGCCTTTTTGGCAGGCTCATCAGGATTTAGTACGGTTCCACTACTCATTCACGCGAAAAAAGCTCTCAGATCGAAAAAAACACACAATTCTAGGTTTGTGCAACGGCGAAAAGATATACCGATTTACGGAAAAATAATCACACCCAAAAAACTTTCTCCGAAAGATTAAAACAACGCTTGCAATTAAGTTCGTCACTAGTAAATATTCGGGCCGCATTTGGATGCGAGTGTAGCTCAGTTGGTAGAGCGTCACCTTGCCAAGGTGAATGTCGAGAGTTCGAATCTCTTCACTCGCTCCATTTTTTTGTACTTCTCCAAAATGGTCCCCCTTTTAACGGGTGACGAAAGAGAATGGGCCCTTCCAGCCTTACTCGACCTCAAGCTCTGAGGCTTCGCTTACTTCGGCAGTCGCGGAAAAACTCGAGGGAGCGACTTCCAAGATCACCGATTCATCAAGAATCTCAACCGTTTTCAATCGCTCCATGAAGGCCTCGGTATCATCATCAAAATTGGCTTTCTCCAAGAGATTCTGCCCCTGAAATCCATTCATGAAGGTTTCAGGCAATGCCTTCCCATTAATCTCTAGCGATTCAACCTCAACGGAGAGGCCTCGTCTCCCGAGTGAGACGTCAAAGACGCCATGCCCATTGAAATAACGGCCATTTCCAAACGGAATATCGAGATCGCTTAAGGGTAAACTCACTTCACCAACAATCTGTCGATCCACAATATCCAGATAGACCTTCCCCTCGAGGGCGTTCATTTTTTCATCATGAGTGATCAAGGCATTGAGTTCGTCCGCCGTGAGTTCGATCCGAGCCTCAACTTCGTCTTCATCAATGGTCTTTCGAAAGGTATCGACGCGTTGCCTTAGAGACTCTAGGTCCTCTTCGGCAATCTCAACGACGGGAAGAACGAGCGCCGTTTCATCAGTATAGCTGTTGACCAAGCTGTCAAAGGCCGTCTTCGTCCAATAGGAAACCGCGACGATTCCGACAATGCCCAGAATCACTAGCGTGATACAACCAATTGCAAAACAGCCCAATGTTCGTTTTTCAGTCTTACCCATAATATTCAGTCATTAAATTTCAGCAAAGTCTGCCCGGGATTCTCATTCACGCACTTATAAAGACAACAAGAGTTTCAACTACCTCAGTGCTCTGTCCGAATTTCAGATTGTTTCGCAGCCATTGTCTATGCCCCGGATACCTCTACTAGCCCCTATTCTCAAGGATCGGAGCGGTTAGCTCAGACAGGCGAACTCGTTGTCGTCCCTTTTCATCGAAGTTTGATCGCTCGAGCCACTGTTTGAAAGCCGCCTTTAGCATCGGCCATTCTTCGTCGATCGCCGCATACCAAGCCGTATCGCGATTGCGCCCTTTGACAACGGTTG
Organism: uncultured Verrucomicrobiota bacterium; assembly: GCA_913061285.1. Classification (GTDB taxonomy): domain Bacteria; phylum Verrucomicrobiota; class Verrucomicrobiia; order Limisphaerales; family AAA164-E04; genus UBA2970. Next base: position 15,742 of record CAJXVR010000128.1, read on the forward strand.
ACTGACGAAAGATGCCTTCGAAGGACAAGCCTAACCGCTGAGCAGCGGCCCGAGATGGAGCGTTCATTGCGTGGCACTTCCATTCGTAGCGTCGGTAGCCTAATTCAAAAGCCCTTGCCATCATGAGATACATGGCTTCCGTAGCGGCCGGTGTTCTTTGCAATAGCGGCGAATAGTTGAGATGGCCGACTTCAATCGAACCGCTATTCGGGTTGATGCGCAGATAGGAAACGATCCCAATCGCCTTGTTCGTCTCGCGGTCAACGACGGCAAAGAACAGAGGATCCGCAACCGCACAATTCGGCTCCATCCACGCCCGAAACGCTTCCGCACTTTCGAAGGGGCCGTAGGGCAAGTAAGTCCAATTTCTTCCTTCAGCATCGAGGGCGTAAGCGGCAAAGAGATCCTCAGCATGTCGTCCTGTATCCAAAGGCTCCAAGCGGCAGTATTCTCCCTCAATCCCTTGCCGTCTGGGCAAAGAAGGCGGCGTCCACGCCTCTACGACCAAGCCCACCGCTTGCCCTAAGTGATTTAGTTCATGGTTCATTTTCGATTCGAGAAGAGCAACATCTCATGACGCCTCAATGGGAAATCATTTGTGAGAATGAGAACATATTCTCCGCCCTTATTTATCAGCCACTAGTCACTGGCACCATCAATTTCCTTGTAAGCAAAGGTCCGGAAAGGCGTGAAGCCCAATTGAGACCATACGTCGCGAGCGACGGTGTTTTTTGTCATGTAGGCCACCTCGAGATGAGTGATGCCGCGTTTAGCAAACCATGCTTGCAAGGCTTCCAACAATAGACGAGCGATTCCCTTTCGTTGATGAGCCGCAGAGACCCAGCATACAGAAACCCTTCCGCTGGGATCGGACACTGCCATCGGGAGGCTACTCGGCTCGATATGCCCCAGGATACAAGCCACGCAGTGACCATCCGAGGATTCAGCCACAAACGCCACCCGATCGATCTCGGTAAGATGGGATCCAGCCCAGGTCAAAAGATCCCCCGTTACCTCGGCGGGAAAGCCCTCAATGAACTTGTCCTGCTCCCCTTGACGCATGAACTTAACGATCTGGACACACGCCTCGGCTAGAAATGCCTCCTCACCTGATCTCGCTTCTCGAATAATCATGCGCGCTTCGTTTTCGTCGCTCCCAGGAAAAGCCTGATTGTTCAGCAGCCTCCTCTACGGTCGTCCCTGCCGCATCTCTCAAGAACGAAATCATGCCCGCACGAGAATAACCGTAACCAGCCAGAAAATCCAGGCACGAAATGGCGGCGATGAAAACAAAACATTTCACAGCTAATTTCTCCTCAAGAAAACAAATCAACCAGGGCCCACAGTCAATGGAAACTATCGATCCTCGAGCTAAGAACTCAAGACATTCGATTCTTCACTGCAATTCCCCTTGCACCAGCTAGCCCGAGGCCGAGATAAAGCAGCAAGAAAAACAAGGCCGCCAAGGGATGCCCGAACCCCAACATCAAGAGGGCATGAAGGACGGCACTGCAAACAAAAACGAGGAAATAGGCGAGGGCACTTGGTAAACCCAATTTCCTTCTCAGTATTCGATAGAGCGGATAGAATACATACTTCGCTGGTGGATATGATTTACGATACATCGCTGCCTGCTCTCCCCCAAAAAACTCTCAAGTAATAATTCGATCAGAACCTTAACAAACTCACCATTCCTCGACGCATCATTCCGCACCCTAGTCCTGAAAGAACCAATGCCTTAATCTTAGTGATGAGCAGGAAATTTTTCTCAACAGCGCTTTTCATAGTGATTCAGCGGGCAAAGATCCATCTCCCTGAGCCTCCAATCCGGCAAGCTTACCCGACACTTCAACCTTAATCACTTACTCATCAAGATCGACCTTGCTGCGCTGGTCGTGGTTGATCAGTGCCGTCAGCCAATCAAGATTCGGGCGAATGGCATTTGCGAAACGACTTCGGTCGTTCCAACGCAAGGGAATTCGAGAACTACCGTTGGAATTAATTCCGAGTAAACGACCGCTTTGATCCACCAAAGGCCCGCCGCTATATCCTTTAACCACGGGACTGTCGTGAAGAATCACTTGATAGCCCACGCCCGGCTCACTCATGTTAAGCGTCTTGAACAACTGACCCGCAACAGGTTCGATCCGAATCTCGACATCTAAATTGTTATTGGCATCACGATTCATCTCAAGCGTTGCCCCCGCACTGATCACGATTTGTTCACCGTCCGATTCAGAGGCCCAGTGAAATACTTGATCTAGATGAGTGGGAACATGCAACAGGGCAAAATCCATTCCGCCTTCCTTCAGATCCCCCATCCACACCACGCGTGCCTTCCGAACCTTCGGTCCTTCAGAGGAAGGAAAAACAATACTAGGATCACCACCATCAACGCAGTGCGCCGCCGTGACAAAATAACCCCGCTGATCAACGGCTGCCGCCGTGCCAATCGACCAAGCCCCATCCGAGACAACCGTGTCACCCTCCGATTCAGGCCCCGACACCGAAGAGTCCGCATCAGAAAAATGAAGGCCCTCTAATAAGATGCCGCAGCCGTTACCCAGATAGTCTTGGAGGGACAACTGCTCCACTCTCAACGATCGGTACGGCACAAACGACGCTGAACGCTCAAGCGCTGAATATCGGGCGCTTCCGCAGCCCGTGAGGAATATTACTATCGAGCTAAGAACCGCGCCCCAAGCTCCTAAACGGCATCGTCTCCTTTCAGTCATAGGACTTGAGCGGAAAAGCATCGATGATCGTATTCTTCAATCCTGTCCATTTCATATCCCCCCATCGAAAATTTCACACCTGCGAGGTGCCACAGTCTCTGCTTCCGCCCGGCAAGAACAATCCCTTCATATCAGGATTCAACAATGGCCCATTCTAGAAATGGCGCAGACGAAAGAATCCTTGAGATCCCGTCAAAGGCCAGTCCAACGAGGCCCCTCCCCCAATGAATCGCCACGACGGCTCATCAATCTCTGCACTAAACTCCAGCTCGAATTCGTCCTGAATATCAAACACGAATCTGTCGCCATCCCACTGAGATCGTAAGGAAGGAACCCCCAAGCGATCTTGAGTCCGAATGATCCGACGCCCCTGAAGCGCCGTGTCTGAAATATAAACCACATGCTCAGGGGTCACCTGCACAGGAAGCTGAACGTCTCCAAGAACCTGAGAAAGGAGATGTACTTCGCCGTTCTCCCAATAGCATAGTCTCCCCATCTTAGGCCCTTCAGTCGTCATTCCCCCACCGCCGTGAATCAATATCTCCGCTCCAAAATAGATTCGACCAAGCTCGATGATGGGTTGCCCAATCCCGATGCTGGTAATGATTTCACCCGTCGACGTCTGATCCCCCGGTCCCGCCAAGGTCGACACAAGGCCACCCCGAACCTCAAGAAGATATACCTCTCTGGAATCGCTATTGGCCAAAACAGCAAGACGGTCCCGCGTCCCCTCAGCATAAAGACAGTTCAAGTACGACTCGCCAGTCCGTGGAATGGAGTCCCCTCGCCTCAAAATCAAATCAAGACTTTCATCCGCCTCCCGGATGAATCTGTCTCTTATACACATCT
>CAJXVR010000129.1 GCA_913061285.1 uncultured Verrucomicrobiota bacterium
ATACCAAGCTTGATCGCCTCACTGAACTCCGGCTCGCAGATGAACTCACCAAGAACGAATATCTCCGCCAAAAGGGGCGGTTCAAAACCCGGCAACACGAGATAAGCGATCTCCTCGCTGCGTATGACACAACCGATGATGATTTTACGGACAAGCTCAACTATCTCGTCGAGCTCGCTTCAAACGCTGTTAGAGAGTTTAGAGGTTCGAGCTTTGCTCAGAAACGCGAGCTGCTGCAATACGTATTCCAGAACCTACAGCTCGACGGAAAAAAGCTAGTCTATTCAATGGCTTCTCCGTTTGATGCTATCGCCAGATGCAACGAAATCGAAGGATGGTGCCCCTTGCTTGACGTTATTAGAACCTCTCCCGAGACAAAGGCTTCGATCCTCTCGATGCCCATACCCTACTGGAAGACGCTGAAAGCAGCCTAGCGTCGCGATCACCATTCGTCAGATCGTATAGCAAGCTTCACGCGCGTAAGCCAGAGCTTAGTATGCTGCACTGCCATATTTAGCCGACACCTGCTCAGGCCACGTTTCAAATCCCCTATTATCCGTTAACCCTAGATCGAAAGGACCCGTAGATGACCCATCACGTCCACGTAACATTTCCCCGTATACACTACAATAATACGTATACGTCTAATTCGCCGCGCTCGATTTGCCGGGTAGCAAGATGTGGCTTTGTATACAAAGCCTATCTTGGCAAGGGGCGGGCTAACGCCCCCCCGTTGCATCCCCCCCTGGTTGAGCCACATTCTGTGGCCACAATCGGCTCACGCCGTTTTTTCTCTATGCCCCAAACGTATTGGAGGGCATAGACATGAACGAATCAAAATCTTTCAAACCCACGTCCAAGAGTCGCGTCGTCAGCTTCCGCCTCAGCAATGCAGACTTCACACGCATCGCCCATCGAGCTGCCGCCGCCAATCTCCGGATCGGCGACCTTGCTCGCCAGCTCGTATTGGCACGCACCGATCAATTTCGTCTAACCGTCCAGGCTCAGAGTGACCCAGCCCTGCTGGCCCAGCTCAACCGGATCGGCGTGAACCTAAATCAGCTGGTAAAGAACGCCCATACCTTCGGACGAGTATCCCCAGAGATTACCAGGACATGCAAAACGATCAGCGATCTGATCGACCACGCACTTGAGAAGGAGAAGACCTAATGGTTCCCGTCATAGCGTCGAACGGAGCCTCGTTTCGAGGAGCGTTCGACTACTATTTCCACGATGTTAAAGCCCGAACAACAGCGAGAATCGCATGGACCGAAACACTGAACATGCTCACGGACTGTGTCGACAAGGCGTGGAAGGTGATGACTTACACGGCCAAAAGCCAGAGCAGATTGAAAAAGGCATCTGGCCAGAAGGCCACAGGAAACAAGCTCAAGAAGCCAGTTTTTGCCTACTCACTCTCATGGCACCCGGAACAGACTCCCGGCAGAGAAACGATGCTATCAGCTGCGAAGGAGTCCCTCGAAAAACTGGGACTCAGCGAGCATCAGGTCATGATCGCTGCTCATTGTGATCAGCCCCAGCCTCACATCCATCTCGTCGTCAATACAGTCCATCCAGTCACCGGCATGGTCGCGGATCTCAAGTATACGAAACGTAAGCTCTCGGATTTCGCACGTGACTTCCAGAGAAGGGAAGGCACGAACTACTGCCCCAAACGGGAGGAGAATTACACGGAGCGCCAAGCCAAACTGCAGACCAAATATGCAGATCCTATCATAGAAGAAGCATGGAAAAACGCAAGGAACGGAGAGGACTTCGTTTCGACTCTGAAGACTCACGGATACGACCTTGCCCAGGGACGCAAACGAACTGTAGTCGTCGATCCATACGGAAAGGCAATCAACCCCACCCGACACCTCCCTGGTGTCAAGGCAGCAGAGTTCAACCAAACGCTCGGACGTTTCGCCGATGACCGTTTACCCAGCGTAGACGAAGTTATTCGACAGCGGAAGCTATCATCAGATCGGACTGTGAATGACGCGGAACCTTCTCAAAATAACGTCGCCCTGAAAAAAGACGAATCAGGTTCAGACCGCACTTCAGAGAAGATCGACATGATCATCGAAAAGCAACGGGACCGTCACGACAAAGAGAAAGCCAAACTATTCGATCGATACGCCCAAGATCTGACTTCGCTGCGAGAAGAATACGCTATAGCTCAGAGACAAACAGAGATCGAGGCTATCGAAGACAGGCTAAAGCGTCAGAGTTTCTGGCACCGACTATTCAGAATTGATCGGAAGCTGAAGAAACAACACAAAACCCGAGTCCAGGAACTTGCCAGAAAGAAAATGAATCTCTCGAACAAGGCGTCCCGTTTGAAGACAAGATTCACCCAGGAGTTTCTGCACCTCGAACTACAACAGGGCGACGAACGAAAAGCTCTGATTTCCACGCTAAACAAAAGAACGCCGAGACGGCAGAACGCGAAACAAAATTCCCGCGAAACGAACCGAGAATGTCAGCGCATTGCCGTATCAAGGGACGTTCCCGAGCTCGGCAGGTAACCGGTATATCGACCCGGAATACGATTCTCAGGTGTCATCAATTTGTATCGATTGCGTTACCGAAGAAATCAACGGATTCCGCTTTTCCCTCAGAGGGATACCCCTTGCCAAAATATCAATGGGCTAGAAACGGTTAACAGGGCCACTAGAAGAATGCCATAATTTAACCGATTCTAGGCGCGGTCTCCGTAGCGTCGACTGAGGTTTTGAGGTCTTGGGAACACTGAAATTTAACCCCCTCTACAGAATGAGACAGTCGCTGAATCCTAATCCTTGACTCCATCTGATACTCTCTCCTTTGAATTCATCCAGAGATCCTGCGGTGCGCCTTGACTGAGCCTTCGAGTTTAAAGAATATTTCAAGAGCCGTCTGCAAATCAAAAAACCACTTTGTTGCTGGTCAACAAAGCCCAGTTCCTATCAAATCACCATTCAGCGAATGCAACGTTTCAGCAACAGAACTAAACTGGATTTCTCAAAACTGAAAAGAGATCCCTATTGGGATTCTCAAAGTGAACTCGAATCCCCTATTCATCGGATTCACGGCTACCCTGCAAAGTTTCCAGCCTTCCTCACAACCCAATCGCTCCAGTTTGCGAAGGCACAAGGCATTCGAGTGGACCTCGTGGCGGATATCTTCTGTGGCTGCGGCACTACCGCCTTTGAAGCACGCCGAAACAACAAATCGTTCTGGGGATGCGATATCAACCCAATAGCCACACTAATCGCAAGAACCAAGAGCGAATCATTTCAGGAACGGCGACTGCAAAATTACTTCAAACATATCATGCTCGCCCATCAAAGGAACCGTAGTCGAATCGACTACAACAAAGCGCCCGAAAGACTGCAATACTGGTTCCCTAAACACCAATATACGGAATTGGCCCGTCTACAGACCTCCATTCTCGAGCAAACTCCTCCCTCAAGTAAATATCGCGATTTTTTCCTTTGCGCCTTTTCAAATATTCTCAAACCCACTTCACGCTGGTTGACAAAATCCATTAAGCCACAACTCGACCCTCAAAAAATCCCAACTTCGGTGACAAATGCGTTTGAACAACAGGTGGCCCTAATGTTCAAGGCAACCAGCAAAACAAGAGGCCTACAGAAAACCAACTCGCAAATTGTGACAGACAATTTCCTCACTACGACATCGACCCCAATAGGCATCGATTTGGTAGTCACCAGCCCACCATATGTAACTTCATATGAGTACGCCGACCTACACCAACTCTCAACCCTCTGGCTGGGATATTGCCAAGACTACAGGTCACTCAGAATGGGTTCAATTGGAAGCCTTTACCACTCTTATAACTTTAATCGAAGGTGGAAGAATCTAAACGTTATTGGCAATAGAATTGTCTCTTCTCTCTTTGCAACCGACCGAGGAAAGGCACGGTCAGTGGCGAAGTATTTCCTAGACATGCAGTGTGTAACAAAGAGAGTATACGACAGCCTCTCAAAACACGGCATGGCGGTATTCATTATCGGCAATACAGAGTACAAGAACGTTAGGGTAACAAATGCTGAGCATCTCGCAGAATCCCTGCTCAAAACGGGTTTTCGACAGGTTTTGGCTTCGAAGCGAAAAATAAGTCAGAAGACACTAACGCCCTATCGAGATGACAAAGGTAGGTTTACAACCGACTCATCGGGACGACACGTATACGCTGAGGAATTCATTATAGTTGCAAAAAAATCGGCAAGATGAAAAAGAGGAGTCTTAAGATTAGGCCTTACGCTCGCCTTCTCACCATGCTAGGCGAACAGCTAATCAAGAATGAGAGAATTGCCCTAATCGAACTACTAAAAAACTCGTACGACGCCGACGCTACGTGGGTAAAGGTAACCTTCGAGAATTTTGACGTCGGCTTCTCGGTCACCGAAAGCTCCCGAATAATCATCGAGGACGATGGTTGTGGCATGACCACTGAAGTGATTGAAAAGCACTGGTTGAATCCCGCAACACCGGAAAAAAAGATCCGTCGAAAATCCAAGCCACGAACAAACCGAGGACGGATCCTTCAGGGCGAAAAAGGCATCGGTCGATTTGCAATCTTGAAACTCGGGAGAGTATTTAGGGTGATAACTCGCCCGAAAAAAGAGCAGTACGAGCATGTGGTTTCGTACGATTTCTCGGCCTACGACGATCAGTTCTTATCAAAGGACGGGGTCCAAAAGGAATTGTTTCTCTCCGATTTGGATGCAAAAGTATGGGATCAACCCCCGGAATTCATTAAGGAACAGTCACTTAATCTAAACTCAAGAAATCGAAAGCGCCCAATTCACGGCACGAGAATTGAGATTTCAAATTTAAAAGGGACTTGGAGTGAGCGAAAGATCAAAGCGGTCTACCACGATATCGCACGACTCAGGTCTCTATTTGAAGAAGATCAAAAACAGGATTTTGAAGTCTTTGTATACAACAATCAAAGCTGCCTGCCCTTTCAAGAGGATCAAACGGAACGTCTCAAAATACTATTAGAGCAAAGAGCCGTTTTTAGTGTAACGGACGGATATTTCTCGGTTGACGAACGAAAAATCAGATTCAGGCTTAACGGCGAAAACCTAGAACTTTCAATAGATAGCCCCGAACTAACGGGCCTTTTTTCGTCGAGGGAGCAAAATGTCGACCTCTCAAGAATCGAGCATCTCGAATGCGGTCCATTTTCGTTCGGATTCTATATTTTCGATCTGAGCCCACAGGCAGCCCCTAAGCATCAACTTGACGACGAAGACAAGAGAACGCTAAGAGCCCATCGGATATACCTCTACCGCGATGGAATCCGCGTATATCCCTATGGAGAGCCAGATGATGACTGGCTAAGAATTGATGCGTACAGAGGAACTATCAGCGCAGGCCATTTCCTAAGCAACGATCAAGTCGTCGGATATGTGAAAATCTCTCAAGCCCAAAACCCATATCTAACTGACAAGACGAACCGAGAAGGCCTAATTGAGCATGGCGACGCCGCCCTTCAGTTTATTGGCATCCTGAAAACGATCTTAGCGTACCTAAGACAAAAGCCCTATGCGCGCTACAGGTTGGGATTGGCTGATAAGGCCCGATACGAGCAAAACGTGCACAAGACCGACCAGGTTCAAACAGAGTTTGAACAGCTAAAGGATGCCTTAAAGCACACTCCGAAAATCCAAGCTATCGCGGTCAAAGCCGAAAAGTCTTACAAGGCCGAACGAAGTTACCTCAAGCGCAGAGCGGAAACTACTGAGCAGCTAGCTGGAGTTGGGCTTTCGGTCGAGAGCGCCTCACACGACATCATGGCAATAATGGGAAAGGTATTCTCGACGGCTGACTCGCTGCTAAAGGATCTACTTACCGGATCGTCACTCGACAGAAAAAAAATATCAGAAGACATCCAATCCGTGAGAGGAGGCTTGAGCTTTATCCAAGCGCAGCTAAAAGACATCCAAGTCTTGTTCGCATCGTCGAAGCAGCGTAGGAAGAAGGTCAAGGTTGAAGAGGCCGTTGAGAAAGTTGAGCGGATTTACAGACAAGCTCTTAAGACCGCCAAAATAGATTACTATTTGGAAAAACATGGCTCGCCACTCTACGTAAAGACGACTGATGCAGTACTTTTGCAGTTACTTATCAACTTGTTTGACAATGCCATATATTGGCTAAGGCATGTTAACAAACTAAAAAAAGAAATCAGAATTACATTGGATGGAAGTTTAGGCACCCTCGTGTTCTCTGATAATGGCCCAGGGATTAGCAACGAGGATCGACCATACATTTTCGAGCCTTTCTATTCTGGAAAGGGAGAAGAGGGAAGAGGACTTGGACTCTATATAGCAAAACAACTCCTTGAACGTAGTGATTTCGCAATCGACATTGCTGACATCAAATCAGAGCGGATTCTCGCCGGCGCAAACTTTGTTGTGAACTTCTTTCAGGAAAACTAGTTCGCCATGCCTCAATCAAACCCATTTACTGGTACCGTTGTTGTCATTGATGATGAGATCAATGATCCAACTGCATCAATTTCCAATTTGATCTCTCAAATCGAAGACCAACACATACCGATTGCCAAGTATTCTGAACTTCCTAACTTTCAATCGATTGAGCATTTTCGCAGCCTTTCGTTTCTACTTCTCGACTGGCAGCTTGCCCCCGATCTCAATAACGGAGACGCAACACCAATCGCAGTTCCGAGTGAGCTAAGAGAAGCAATGGAGCAAGCGAATACAGATTTCCTGAAGGCCCTCCGAGAAAGCGTGTTCTGCCCAGTATTCATCTTTACGAATCACGTCATTGACGATGTCAAAGCCGTCCTATCGGAAGCTGGCTTGTTTGAAGAGTCAAAACCAGATCGATTCTTCATAGAAAGCAAGAGCGTCTTGTCGACGGGAAAACTATTCGATAGAATCCAGGAATGGTTGATGAGTAATCCATCAATGCACGTACTAAGTGTCTGGGATCGTGGTTACACGAGTTCGAAGAACTCGATGTTTTCAGATTTCTATTCATATTCGCCACACTGGCCGCGGATATTCTGGGAAGCGATCGCAGAAGATAGCGCGTCGCAGCCACAAGGGCTAACGGAACTCCTAACAAGGAATCTCACGTCCAGAATGGGACCGCTGGCATTCTCAGAAGGCGCGATAAATTGTGATGGCACGCCAATTGACCCAGAGGAGATTACAGCGATTCTTGAGCGCGAGCGATTCTTGGAAAAAACTTCGCTCCATGATGACAACATAGAACCAGGTGATATCTTCAAAATAGGCAAGTATTACTACATAAATATTCGAGCAGCCTGTGACTTGATTCGAGACAGAAGAAACAGCAACTCAAGCCTTGACGACGTGACCCTCTATTTAATTAGGGGGCAGAAGCTTTCGAACAACCAACTTTCCAATCTCTACGATTCAAACTATGGCTACCTAAAGGACGGAGATACGTCAGGGACGATCTTTCCGATCGTTAAAGGCAAGGCGATAACGTTTCAATTCAAAGAGCTGTCTCAGAAGACCTGGAGAGAAGTCAGCAGCAATCGAATCGGCCGACTGCTTCCACCTCACATTACAAGAATTCAGGAAAAATACGTCAGTTACCTCAGAAGAACTGCGCTACCGAGACTACCGTCGGAAGCCATTCCTACTCAACCAACCAGCGATCCTGACCAACAAGATAGCACCGCAGGATCGTGACCTTCATGCCGACATCTCTGGATGCAGATGGAGAGAGTTACATCAACATTCGAAGACTGTCTGTAGCAATTACAAGTCGACCAAATTCTCAATTTGCCAATTGTTTCAGCTAGGGGATACTCCCTGGCATTACAACGACTTTTTCCGAAACGAACGCAAGATAATCCGGCAAATGGATTTCCTCATTCAAACAAAACTCGTTATTATATGGTGATCTAAACAACTGTACCATATCAAGCTCGTGTTCAGCCTCAACGGAACCGGTCATCCTTATTCCGCAGCCTACAACGACGGCATAGTAGATCTTGAGGTCGTAATTCTGAAACTCCTTGCTTTGTTTCAGTCGCCTGATGACCTGTTGGCCCGAATCTCCGGTTTTCACTTGGCTTTCAACAACCAAGACAGTCGACGGTAATCCTTCACTCTTACATCTTCGAAATTCGTCGCAGGGAACGTTCCAATACAGAATTTCGCGCTTTTTATCGTGCCGATAGTATCCAAGTTTTACGATTCCAATTGGGAGGTGGCTCTTTTGAAACATTTCAGAACCCTACAAGCCAACCATTAGCATCCAAGGTGCCAAATGGTAGAGATGGAGCAGTGATCGGCTTCTCGATTATGAACCCTCTGCATCGCCCGACTTCGATTTGTCTATCCCCTAAACTCGCTCATCTTTTTTCGGGCTCAGACCAGATCTCACCGTCGATGCCTAAACGAGGAAATTTCTCTACATCAAACTAAACACTCAAACGCCTTGCCCACCTCATGGCGATGTCCCCGACAACCAAAGAATCAGAATCCAATCCGGATTCGTCACTTTCTCTCAACTTGGGTAATGAATGCGACCAACACTGCAATGTGACCGGAAGCCAATCACGAGGCTCTCGAAGAAGCAATTCCAATGAGCCGAGGGCGATCCAGCAGCCCGCCAGTCGAATGCCCTTCCACGCTCGATTTGCCAATTATTTGCCAAACTCCCTGCATTTAGCTGCATCTATATGCATTTCCTCGAATTTTGGAAATGTCATTAGATGCTGATAGAGAACGATAAGTGCAAGGAGATGCAAATAGATGCACGGCACAGTGTGGTTCAACTCCCGCCGTCTCCACCATACAATCCTCCACTACCATATACGTTTCTCACCCGAGCGCTAAACGAAAGAATCTGGCGAAAATTCTTTTTTCTGATCATTCTGAAGAAAAACTCTCCCGCCCGCCGCTCCACTCATTCGGGGCATCTCCTTCTTCGGAGTCAGAACAGGCCCACCACAGGTTCAATGCGAGTTGACGACTACTCAAACTTGAACAACCTCATGTCAGATAGCCGATTAAGTCGCGCATCCAACTCATTTCGGCATGCAGTGGGCAAACCGATTCAGGGCACAAACACGTGTTGCATGCCCGCCTCAAACAAGCCGGAACGGCCTGGCTAGCAGACGATGCTCACAAGATGGCGCAACTCCGAGCTATACGGGCGAATTACGACTGGAGCGTTCTCTGGATCCAGAACATTCCCGCGCCCCTTTCCTATCACACCCATGGATGACTGGATAACCATTTTTTGCAAAAAAGTTGACGGAATCGGTCCAATAAACTAAGCCTTGAATATCCATGAAGGGCCAAACGAGCAAAGACAAGAATTCAGAGAAGCCCTCTAGTTTTCTCGCTTTTATTGGGAAAGCTCTCGTCATTTGGGTTAAAAGGAACGCCGGGTCCAAGATTTCTGCTTATCTGATTACCATCGGCATATTATCATGGACAGTTAGTTCATTCGCACAACTCGAAGCGGCTAACTTTGGAATCTACTGCACAACCGTTCTCGTAATTGTATTCGCCATGTACATGTTGCAAACGAGAACGAAAACTCCATCTCGTGACAATATAATCGATATCGGACCGCTCAACAGCGACGAGTTCTCCGCCCACACCGAAAAAAAGAAGTTATCTGAGAACAGAATTGCAGGCGTACTTAACGATGGTTTGGACGATTTCCATGCGTCGGCGATGGAGCTTGGGATATCGAGGTTGGCAGACTGTGAACGCTATATTGAGAATAAGAATAATGGCGATCAGAGGTATAATTTGAACCTGAACCACTCTGATAGCCGTGAACAGAAGCTTCTCAGAGCTCAACTTCTGCTAGCTGAAATCGAGTGTAAAGCCTTTGCCTAAATACTACCCCTGATCAGTTTTTGCGTTCCTCCCCTCTTCAACGCTCTTCACGGCTTGGTCAACTAACTCGGCAGATTCTTCCAAATTACGAAAACCCGCTTCCAATTGCTCTTCGACACTCGTTAGCTGGGATGTCAGCCCCCCCACAATCTTCGTGACACGAATGAACAATTCCTCGAGTTCCTGTATCTTTTTCTCAAGCTTCTCGAGTCTTTCTGCATCTCCCGTTTCCTTTGTCATCGCTACGAACCTTGCCTGCTAGTAAAGAGTAGTTCATTCAAACGTTCACAACTGTTCTTCATACGTCTTGTCCGCTTAACGAATCGCTCAACACTACATGTAAGAAAACCAAAACTCGACTCCAGATCGCTCAACGACTCGTTAACGAATAGTTTAAGTACATCTTGCCGCTCCCGTCCTACCATCTCCTTCCCGGTTCTGCTGGCAGCCACGTATGCTAGTAGTTTATCTATAATGCCTATTCTTGATTGAATATTCTGTAGGTAGAGATGAATTCTCCCAGAAACCTGAGAGTCTCGTCTATTTGAGGTAATGAGATCGAATTCAGATAGAAAATTAGAAAGTGATATTCTCGCTTTTTTCAGACAAGCTAAGACACTCGGCCGATCTAGATCAATCAACAATAGGCAATAGCTATCACATACGATCAACCTAGAATTCCTACAAACATCCAAAGCAGCGGTGTGAGTCTCCTTCCCTACAAGGCTGGTGGTCTTACCAGCTAGAAACTCAAGCTCCTCAGAAATCGCCCGATCTTGGCTTTGGTAAGCTTCAAACGACGAAATCTCGAATTGTTCAGGAATAAATTCTGATCTTTGCCCGCGGTACGAAGCGTGTTTCACGAATCCAACAGTGCAAGCAGAATACGTACGACGGGTTAGTTCCTTCAGCTGCCGAAGAGCCAATACGTCCCTATCAACCTCAAATTCCGATTTCTCACGATTTAGGTTTCGAAGAGCCGCTAGACAGAGACCCAGGTACGCATCACCTGAAGAATTGACCGAAAGCGCCATTGTCTTTTGGCCTTCAGACTAAATGACTGATTGAGATTGCACCACTACAGTCGTCCTCGGCCTTTGGAATTGGAGATTTCATTCCCGATGGAATACCCAATTTAGACTGAATCAGTCAAATAAATAAGGCAACGTATCTGACCATCAAAACAACAACTTTGATTCAGACGGACCATGCCCTGACCATCTTTCATTCTCCGCACCGGGCCAAAAAACAGCGCAACATTCTTGTAATCAGGCATTTAAGTGATCACAATTGGGCACAACTAAAACAACCTCTCAACTTGATTAGAATAGATTTTCACGCCAATAGCCAATTCGAACTATAACAAATTAGAACCCTACGAGCCAACTATTAGCAACGTAAGAAATATACAGGCCAACCATTAGCACCACCAGTGCCAAGAGGTTTGGGATTGAGCAGATGCCAGCTTCTCGATTGCGAACCCTCTTGATCTGTCAACTTTGGCTGCCAATCTCCTATACACCGATCGGTTCGTTCTGAGCCCAGGCAGCCTAATCGGAGATCCTCCAGCGAGGAAATTCTCTCTACTCTTACTCAACATTCAAACGCCTTGCCCACCTCGTGGCGATGTCCCCGACATTCCAAAGAATCAGAACTCATTCCGGATTCGTCGCTCTCTCTCAACTTGGGTGATGAATGCGACTGACACTGCAATGTGACCGGAAGCCAATCACGGCACCTTCAAACGCGCAATTCAAATGGGGCGAGGGCGAAACCGCCACTCAATTGGCGAATGGCTGAGAAGGCTCGATTTGCCAATTATTTGCCAAACCCCCTGCATTTAGCTGCATCTATCTGCATTTCCTCGAAATTCGGAAATGTCATTAGATGCTGATAGAGAATGATAAGTGCAGGCAGATGCAAATAGATGCACGGTGCAGTAGGGTTCAACTCCCGCCGCCTCCACCATACACTCCTTCATTACGATATACGTCTGTCGCACGGGCGATAAACGGAACAATCTGAAAAACTTTCTTCTCAGGACGAGGGCAACTCCTTGGCAGCCCAAGCCAGCTGAGAACTTCAACATTGGGAAGTCTTCTTTTTTGCGCTAACCCGACTTTCGCTATTCATGGCTTGAGAACTCAAAAACATTGGGAATTCGGACTATTTCTCCCCTAGGTCTTCACCACATCGGGGGTTGAGTTGTTCCTGAGTGATCTTGGGTGGCGGCTGGGGTGGCAGCTCCATTCCGAGTTGAGCCAACAGCAGTTGTTGCGCTTTATCAGGATGAGTATAACGAGCCATTTGGAGCCAGCGACCATCGACAGTCGGGATCGCGACATCGATCATTTGCATGGCTTTGAGTTGTTCAAGAACGCTTCTTGGCGTCAATCCGGTGGCTGTCTGCCGACAACGTTTTCCCAAGGTGACATGGAGACAGTAGGCAAGGAACGCAATGAATATGTGAGCTTCAATTCGTTCTTCTAGACGGTGATGGATCGGACGAATGGCTAGATCACCTTTGAGATTCTTGAATGCTTCTTCAACTTGGGTCAGCTGGATGTAGTATTCCCAGAGTTTGGCAGGATCTCTTCCTTCCAGATTGCTGCGGAGCAAATAGCGACCTTCTCGACGGTAAACCTCCCGGTATTTTTTCCAATTAAGCTTCCATACAAATGTCTCCGAAGTAATCGCTTCCTTTGATTGAGGTAGCCGAATCTCCAGTAGCCCAAAGGCCTTCCCTGCATCTCTTTTTAGTGCTCCCAATTTCATGAGAAGCCCATCGCGTGTCAGCCGTTTTCGATCTCGCAGTTTCTTGAGTTCGGCCAGTAGTTTGCGAAGCCGACGTTTGCGCATGGCACGTTCCTTTTGAACCCGATTCCCGCTTTGTGCATAGACATAGATCTCATCTCCCTCAGAAATGAGTTTGACCGCGACATCCTCTCGGACCGTCTTCCACTCTTGCTCGGCAAGTTGCTGCTCGTAGCGACTCAAACGGGCTTTGGGCGTTCCAACCAAATAGGAAATCGGTGTCGCCGAGTCCCTCATTTCAGCGAGTATCTCTTCAGTGGGAATGCCTCGATCCATGACCCAAACTCGATCTGCATTCCCATATTGATCTTCGATTTTCTTCAGAAAGCCCCGCAAAGTCGTGTTGTCAGCAGTATTACCCGACATCACTTCGTAGGCCAAGGGCAAGCCCTCTGTCGTGACAATCAGAGCAATGACTACTTGAACGCAATCCGGTCGTTTATCCCGGCTGTATCCAAACTGGCGTTTGCCATCAAAGGGAGGATCACGCTCGAAGTAGGTGCTAGTCAGATCATAAAGAAGAATCTCGAATTTTGCTTTGAAGAGCGTTTCCCATCGCCTCTTAGGATGGGTGAAGAGATCTGCCTTGTGTTCCGAGACCAAGTCATGACAACGATAGAGAGTGTCCTTTTGGGCGAGGCGGAAATCCTCCCCTAACAGATCGGCCATCGCACTATGATCAAACCAATACCGATGCAAACGCCACTCACTACCCGGATCAATCAGTCGATAGGTAACCAACGTTTGCAACACCAGAGACCAAGGAGTGCCTTTCCTACTGGGAGGTAAACGACGTCTCCAGAATTCATCTAAGTTCAATTGCTGCCAAAGATCGCAGGCCATCCAGCACGCTCCCCATTGTCGGGGACGTTGGAGTTGGAGTTGGTTCAGTTTGACTTGAATGCCGACTTCAATTCCCTCGGGAATATCTCGGTCTTGAGGAAACAAGGCTACTTGTCGGTGAGAACGTTCGTCAACCGCATCAATCGTCTTAGCCCAACTCGCCTTCTGGGTATCGTTGATCTCTCCCAAATACAACAAGGTTTTCTGGACATGTTTTCCGCCGCGAACACGACGGTTCTCGACCACGCTGTAGTAGCGATGATCTTTTCCATTCTTACGCCGCTTGCTGACCCGGAGGAACATAATCCCTATAGAATCACAGATTCCTGATTAGGGATCAATAGGGTAGGTCTTCACCACAAGGCGTTTTCAGATCCAACCCCCTGACTTTACTGATCGGAATCGATCTTAGCCCAATGAAAATAGTGGGTTTCGTATCCGAATAGCGAAGGTCGGGCTAAGGGCAACCGGACATTTCGGTCGGACTCCCTTGTCCCGCAGCTCTCGAGGTTCCATCCAATTCATCGCGATGCTCCCGTTTCCATTTGTAGAACATCGTAACGTGAACCCCCAGTTACTTCGACACTTCCGAGGCACTGAGACCGTCAATGACCATCAATCTCGCCGCCTCTTTTTTGAACTCTATGCTCTATCGTCTCTGCTTTATTCTTGGGTTTTCTAAACAAGATAATCCCGTGCCTACTTTTCTCAGGACCGATCAGTTCAGATTTCCAATGCATAGAGGGTGGTTGACAACTCTTTGAATTTCCACGATGAAACGCATATGCCTGGTCTATTCGAATGTAAAAAATGCGGCCTAAGAGCTTGGAACCGTAAGCCATCAACTGGAGGGGAACCATTGACCGATCAAATCCTTTTTGGTGGAACTATTTGCCCTGGGTGCCTAACCGATCTCAAGACAGGTGCAGTGGGCGATGATTCTGTAACACCAGATAGAGAAGCATTGCATCGCGAATATTCAAGTGCCTCCGCCGAACGAAAGAAAGATATTCGGAGACTTTTCAATGCTTTCAAATGGGATTCCCCGACACGCCCACTCCGTTCTCCATCTCACCCGTCGAGTCCCGAGGCTAAGAATAACGCTACGGGGTGTTTTATCGCAACCGCGTGCTATGGTTCCTACGAACATCCTCAAGTAATTATTCTCAGATCCTTTAGGGATGAGCAGCTACTTACGTGTTCTCTTGGAAAGAGATTTGTCAGGCTCTACTACCGCTACTCACCGATTATAGCTACTAGGTTAGACTCTTCTGGAACGACAGCCATGATTGTCAAAACTCTCATACTGAAGCCTCTAATATTTCTCATAGGCCTAAAACAATGAACAGTTTTTCAAGAAAATTGTTCATCGCAGCGAGCGATAAGACCTCACTTCAAGTCAGTAGCGAGCTTTCCAATTTAGACATCTTTCTACTACGCGCGAATAGCGTCACAGAACTCCCATCCGCTACTGGAAGCTCACCGCAGGCTCACTGTAAATCGAAATGATCGTTGTTCCCGATATAATAAATCTGTACAAGCAATTTTGAATAGAACTCCTCGTCACGTCAAAACAGATCGCCGTAGTTCATTAAGAGTCACGGTTGTCGGCCCGTCTACCGCGTCCACGGAGTTCAGTCGTTTTTCGATCGCGGACAACATTGCTGACCGCTGCCCCTCATCGACAATCCAATATTCAGCGATATTGAGGGCAGTCTCATGCAGCCAGAGATTTCTAGAATCAAGGTGCTCAACAATCGGCACACCGTTACCCAGGATCCCGTAGGCCGTGACGATTGCGGGCGCTACCCGCTTCCTGAAGCGGCGATCATCCCAAACGCTGTCAATCACTGACCTCGCGGAGTCAGGCGTCACGCTTGATGATTCGTTCGCTTGTTGGGTCACAGCAATCCATGCCAGTCCTCGAATGTAGATCCCGATATGTGGCTCGTTTAACTCAACATACTTCGGGTCATTGATAGTGACATCCGTGTCCAGCTCGTCCTCTCTACAAGCCATAACACTTAACCACTGGCCTAGTTCGGGGAGTGAGGTGACAGCTACAGCAGACGCAAGTCGCCAGAGGTCGCGACTTTTAAGTTCCTTAGTCATTTGCGTAATATTGGACCGCGCCTCGACATTGAGTCTGGTCAGTGAGACTTGCTGAGCATAGACAAGTGAATTCACGCCGGTCAGTGAGAGGGTCCACAATGCCGCAATCTGTTCTTCGCGCTTTCCACAGAGCAACTCGGAATAGTCTTCGCCCGTGAGTCCATAGCCAGAGTGTATCGACAACAACGGATACACGTATGGCTGTGCCCTCGTGCTTCTGTGCCGGAGAAACTTATGGTGCGCTACGGCAAAGGTTCGCCGAAAAATGCCTTCACTAAGAGAGCGTTGCGCATCGCTCAAGGTCGCCCAGGCTTCTCGACCATCGCGATCTGAAACTCGATCCGCGAGATCCAAAAGAACGGGCTGGAGGGCACGAGCTGCTTCCTCAGGATCTTCTGTGTTAGACGATTGCATCAACGCGGCAAGAATCGGAAAGCGGTTGAGATCGACATTTCTGCCTAGCATGTCCTCTAGCTCACCGAATTGGAGCGATTCTCTTCCAGATATAACAGTGCTCAAGAGCACATGCCCGGCAACATTGGCGTCGCTGATATCTGCATCTATGACAGCATTCAAGAGAGCGTCTTTACCTTCGAATAACGTCTCCGGGAGAGCGTTAATCATCGCCCCTGTCCGCGTCCCAATCGCATGGGCGAATCGGCGCCTCCATACGTGCGCCATATCTTCACTATTTGCGATCCTTGCTAGAAGTTCAACCCTGAATCTGTTGAGTGTCTCACAGAGCCGGTTCATCCGGCACGAGTACAGAATCGCCTCCAACCATTCCAGGGCCATTGGATCATCTTCCGGTCGCCCCTGCCAAAGTCGCAGTAGAACGGTATCACAAAAAACGGGAACATCGTGGTCAAGGCGGTATACAAGCATGTCAGCGATAGTCTCAAGGAAACCACCAACCTTGGATCGTATGTCTCCGATCTTCCGCAAGCGCTTGGTTGCTTCAGTCTTCGCAACATCCGACAGGGACGCCACTTGCTTTTCGTAGGTAAGGTACTCGTTATCCCAATATGCAATATACTTGATGGTCTCTCTCGACGAGAGGATCTCAAATCGCCCGTGCAAGACCGGGAGGAGTCTCAACCTGTAGTCGTCGTCGCGGCACAACTCCTCGATTTCGTTCATGCAAGCTTCAGATCGGAGAAATCCATCGCTAATGATCGGCATCACGAAGTTCGTCTTTCGAATCGTCTTCATGAATTTCTCGATGCTCTTCGTGTAACTCAACTCACGTTGGTCTCGCTGAACCGTGAGGCCAACCAATTGGAGAGCCTCGTCCACGCGATCTGCGACTGCGGAGTCATTCCAGGTGTAAGAGAGGAACACAGTTGGCGTGAATGGAGAATCAGGCATAGGGGAAAGTTTGCTTATTGGGTGTTTTAGATCGAAATACTCACTACAAAGGCACTGAGGACGGGCTGATGGGCAGCGAAAATACGCCATTTTCACTTCCTCTCTTCTGATGCCTCCAGGCAAGAACCATACACCCCAACCACTAGCACCGCCAGTGTCAAACCGTGCCAGCAATCGCTTCCGTCTATGAGCCGATACTCTTCGTTTCCTCATCCTCTCCCATTAACAGACTTTCACCGTCTGAATAGAGGGACGCTTCTTTGACGGATACGATGTAGATGAAAAGCAGGGGTTCAACAGAGTCAGGCCTGCAGCATTGAATGCATCCTATCCTAACGACTTTGGGTTGCCATTTTAATGTTAGTAATCGTCGTTTATGATGGCTGTCAGCAATGAAGCGAAAGGGCACGCGGCCCAAGCCCACAGAATTCCATCCCAAGAGAATTGGTAGAAAACAATTCCACTGACTACTAACGCCAGGAATCCCACAATTACCGAAGCATAAAAAACTCCAAACGGTCCAAAAATCGCTCCAAGAATAAAAGCGCAAATCCTGTAATTTCGCTGTTCCTTGTCGAGAGTCCTTGCGACTTGCCGCATTCTATGGCCATGTGGATCTGAGAGCATAGTCATTGAAACCATATGAAGAGCATTCACGGTGGAAGTCAAGTGTTCTGGGATCCCAGAACAGAGGAAGTGAACTCTACGAGCCATTGCGTCATGAAAGCCCAGGCAGATGGGAGATGGCGTTTCGAAAGAAAGGTTGATTGAAATTCTGCAATGATACCCATCGGGTGAAAAGCCCGACTGAAAGCGTTTGGCAAACGATCAGAACCGAGTCTTGCATCGCCGGAGGTAACGACGGCATGAAGCGTAGACAGGGTAGTGCTGAGGCTGTGTCATTGAGCTCCGAAATGAGTACGTTGGTGAAGCCCTCTTGCTTGGCTTATCGAGGGGGCCAAGCTCGGCTGTCAGAGTAAGTCCCAGGCCTTCGGGTCCCGGCAGGCCACGGCAGTTAGAGTCAGCCCGGAGTCTAAGAGCACGGCATAGGCACAAAGTGGGGTATCCTGGGAACATGAGAGATCCTGATGCTGCCTCGGAAACGAGGGGCGGGCGCCTTAAGGAATACTGAAGGCGTTTGTGTTAGAGCATGAGGAAGTCGTAGCCTTCTCATAGTACCGCTTGTAGGTGGCGAACCGGACTCACCGGGAGCCACTGTAGGGAAGGAGAAGGTCTGTTAGAAAGAGAGTCGTAAACGGGAAACACGATGGTTACCAAGAGAACCTTAGACGTGTCCACGAAACGGTTACGAATAGCTGAGCTGGCACGGAAGTTTACCGGCAGCGCGCTGACGACCCTGAACGGACATATGGACGAGGCTTGGCTGGCAGAGTCATACCGCCGCCTGAAGAAAGGCAAAGCGGTGGGCATTGATGGTCAAGATCTGGCCGACTATGGCCAGGCACTTGATGAACGGTTGAAGGACTTGCTGAGACGGGCCAAGAGTGGGAGCTATAAGGCACCTCCGGTTCGCCGAATCGAGATCCCAAAAGCCGGGAGTCAGGAAACACGTCCTATTGGCATTCCGACAACAGAGGATAAGGTGCTTCAAATGGGTGTGCATCTGCTTCTGGAGCCGGTTTATGAGAATGAGTTCTACGAATTCTCATACGGCTTCCGTCGGGGTAAGTCCGCCCACCAGGCATTGGCGCAGATACGTAGCGAGATTCATCAAAAACGTATCAACTGGATCATTGATGCAGATATCAAAAAGTTCTTTGATACATTGTGTCACCAGAAGCTGAAGGAGATCCTAAGGCAGCGAGTAAATGACGGAGTCCTCAATCGCTTGATCAGCAAGTGGTTGAAGGCAGGATATCTGAAGTCTGGACAGATGACTCAGACAACGGAGGGCACGCCGCAAGGCGGTATCATCAGTCCCCTGCTAGCGAATATCTATCTGCACGAAGTGCTCGATAGGTGGTTCGTGGAACAGGTCCAACCGGTGATGAAATCAGCATGTTTCTTAGTGAGATATGCGGACGACTTCGTCATGGGCTTCCATGATGAAGGAGATGCTCACCGAGTCTTCCAGGTCCTTTCCAAGCGCTTCAGTAAATACGGACTGAAGATTCATCCTCAGAAGACGCGGTTGCTACGGTTTACCGTAAGCACGTAGCCAACCCATCTTTTCTGTCTCTTATACACATCTGACGCTGCCGACGAGCGATCTAG
>CAJXVR010000130.1 GCA_913061285.1 uncultured Verrucomicrobiota bacterium
TGTAGAGAGGTCTCGTGGGCTCGGAGATGTGTATAAGAGACAGCCGTTGTTCACAACGGCGACCGGATCAGTTTCAATTGCCTGGAAGGCACCATTCACCTTCACGTCAGCGATCAGGAAATCGCCGAACGCCTGAAAGCATGGGAGAAAAGACCGTTACCAGATGGGACAGACCCCTATCTCAAGCGCTACGCCGCACTGGTGTCTCAAGCCAGTCAAGGGTGTGTTCTCCAGGCGTAGAAGAGTATCAACAGAAAACACAAAAATGACCGAAGAATTCAATCCACGTCGAATGATCGCCTTGTGGCTTCTTGCCTTCACGGTCTCATCCATTACAAAAGCGAACGGCGCCAACGCCTATCAATATCATCACGAGGAGATCGCAATTCCCGCAGCCAGCGGGGGTGAAGCGAAACGAAAAGAATTCTCACTTTCAGCGGCTCTCACCTATCTCGAGGAGGGAGCGCGTGCCTGGTCTCGCAAACGCCAATGCGTCAGCTGCCATACAAACGGTTCCTACCTCTTGACGCGCCCTAGCCTCACTGAGATCGCTGGCCCTCCAGCGAGCGACGTCAGAGCCTTTTTCGAATCGGAACTGACCGCCTTCCAATCCCAAACCAATGAGGCTTTGAAGCAAGGCATCACTCCGACGCAGATTGCCTACCTCGCGGCCGGCCTCGCAAATTGGGACCGGCACCTCAATCACGATCTAACCCCCCCAACAAGAGCCGCACTCGCACTGATGCTCTCCGTCCAATCTAAAAACGGCGCGTTTGCCAACGATGACGGTTGGCCTCCTTTGGAGTCCAGTGAGTATCAGGGAGCGACTGTTGCTGCACTCGCCCTACTCGCCGCCCCGGATTGGCTCCAATCATCCGACGCTGCCACGCAAGCAGATCAGATCGATCGCCTCTGGAACTATCTCCGCGACACACCGCCGCCCCACGACTACGGCCGCACGCTCCTCTTATGGGTTGCAAGCCAGAAACCAGATCTCATTCAGGGAGCACGCCGCGATCGCATTATCAAACGCCTCCTCGATCTTCAACGTCCCGATGGCGGTTGGTCCATTCGGAGTTTCGCTACCCCTGAGCGTTGGGGACGAGGCAATCGAGTCGAGAAACTACACGCAGAAGGCAACTACAAAACTCCCGAAAGCGACGGACACCAAACGGGACTCACTGCCTTCGTTCTCATGAAGGCCGGAGTCCCGTCAAGCCACCCAGCAATCCAAAAGGCACTAGCATGGTTGCAGAGCAATCAGCGAGAGTCTGGACGCTGGTGGACCCGATCGCTCAACACCGACAAGTTTCATTTCATCACCTACAGCGGCACCTGCTACCCACTCATGGCCCTTGCTGAGGCGGGAGCACTTATTCCCCCAAACAACAGCGACGGGACACGGTTCCCTAAATATTGACCGTATCCACCACATACCGTAGAGTCCGTTATAGATTCACCCTTAGTATGGCTATGAAAACGACTCGTCGCGTATCGCTTCCATTCGAATCCGGCAATCGTAATGGATTCACCCTCATCGAACTTTTGGTGGTTATTGCGATCATTGCCATTCTTGCCGGCATGCTCCTCCCTGCCCTGAGCAACGCCAAAGCCAAAGCCACTCGCGCCCTCTGCATGAGCAATGAGAAGCAGTGGGGCATCGCGCTCGAAATGTATGCGGGCGACAATGAGAATTCGTTCCCCGACAATACTGACGGGCAACATCTCAGCTGGATGGGCAGAACGATGAAGAGTTTCTGGAAGAACTATCTCATCGAATCAAAAGAAACCGAGTTCGAGAAGAACAAGTTCCATGTCATTTTTTGCCCAACGGACAAGTGGCATCGCGTTGCCGACTTGTGGCGCAACGGCAATCCTGACCCGGATCAGATCCTGACCGGATTCTTCTACCTCCCTGGCCGCACTGCCTCGAGCGCCAATTATGATGTCACCGGTGTTGAGGGATGGGTAACGAGAAAGAAAATGGGAGGGCGTTTCCGCAACGCGCCAATCCTAAGTGATCGCCTTCAAGGACTTGGGAGTTGGAGTGTAAGCAACAATAGTGGCAAACCAAGCTGGTACACAGACAGTGATGGAAAACGAGTCCCCACTGCTACCCACCGCAATAGTGATGGATCCCCCAAAGGCGGCAATTTCCTCTTTGAAGACGGTCATGTTTCCTGGTCGAACTTCCGACTCAACAACGCTCGCGATTCCATCGACCTTGGGGCCACCGTGGGAACTTGGCTCTGCTTCTACAAGATCCCAATCAACGAATAACCCCAAACCAAGTTGGGTCTTTCTGTGCCCATCCGAGCTATCCGTGGTTAAAAAAACTCCATTCCACGTAAACGGCAACGCACGCCGCTAGGCGATCGTCACGATTGAAAATCGATGTTTCGCGATCAGGGCATCAATTTCTTGACGTTCTAACACAATTACTCGTCGCGCCTCCACCCCCAGAACAGCCACTCCCGACTCGAGGCAGGACTTGACCGTTCCAGCCCCAATGCAGGGGATATCAAAACGCATGTCATGCGCTTCCTTGGCAACCTTGACTGCCACAGCGCCGCCTTTCTTTCCCGCCAGTTCTCCGCCGCGCCTAAGGCAACGATCCGTCCCCTCAAAACCTTCAGCAGCCAAAACGGTTCCCTCCTTGACCACAACGCTCTGTCCGATCTCGAGCCGCGAGACTTCCTTCGCAATACGATAACCAAAGGCAACGTCCGCTTCTTGCTCCGCTTTCAAGCGGCTCCCGATCAGAAAGCCCGCCTCCGGCATCAAGGGCGCGAGCCAAGGAGTCGCCTCGATGAGTTCGATCCCGTCCTTCTTCAACTCATCAGCGATGCCACCGAAGATCGTGTGAGCATTCTTTTCTTTGAGCCGAAACAACAACGCAGCCCCCCGCAGATCAGGACGGACACTGAAGAGATTCTTGGGAGCCACCTGCCCCCCCATCACACATTGAGAAATTCCCTGCTTCTTGAAATAGCGGATCATCTTGGACAATTGGCCGACCCGCACGTAGCACATTTCGTCCACCAGTTCTTCCAAAGCAGGATCCGTTTCCCCCTCAAACCCGACGACCACCAAACGCTTCACCCCTCCAGCGCGCGCCAAGCGGGCAATCTCCAGCGGCAGCGAAAAACTCCCAGCAATAATTCCCAGCGAATCCAAGGTTGACCCCATAGGCAGACCCTACCCAATCCACCGAACTCAGCAACGAGAAAACTGCTCGATGCGAGGATTCGTGGCGCAGATTGATTGTGATTTTCTCCGAGCGTGGCAACCTATCGACCGATGCGGCACTACGCTATCCATATAGTCAACATTCTCGTCCTGATCATCGTCCTGATCGGCGTTCCCGCGGCAACCAGTGTCCGCCTTGGCTCCCTGCAAATTGGATCACGACCGGCATCTGAGCTCGTCACCCTTGGACTCCTCGCCCTCGCTCTGGCAGTCAATCTCCTAGGCTGGCTTTTCCTCGGCCCGAAGCGTAAAACACGGCAACTATGGTCTCGGTGGGCAGCATGCATTCTCATGGTCATCGCCCTCGAATTAATCTTCTTTGAAGGCATCCTTAGTTTCGACTGGTTAAAGACGTCTCTCCTCTGGCTTAAATCACGAATCTAATCTGCCCCCTCAGCCCACACACAATGCGAACCTAAGAAACTTATTGAGAGTATTTTTACGTCTTTCTTCTTTAAAACACCCTCACACTTCTAGTATCAAGTCATGAATGCTAGCCAAGGTCTACTCTGCCGCCGTCAACGGCGTCTATGCGAATCCGATTGAAGTCGAAGTCAATGCTGGGTGGGGCGACACCAAAATACTCATCGTCGGGCTCCCGGACGCCGCTGTCCGCGAATCACGAGATCGCGTCACCACAGCGATCACCAATAGCGGCTACAAATTTCCGATGGGGAAAACGGTCATTAACTTGGCACCGGCCGACGTTAAAAAAGAAGGTCCCAGTTTTGATCTTCCAATCGCAATCGGCATGCTGGCTGCCAGCGACCAATGTCATGCCCCTGACCTGGACGGATATCTGATCGTCGGAGAGCTTGCCCTCACGGGGGCAATTCGCCCAATCAAAGGCACCCTTCCCATCGCACTCAGAGCCCGCGAGGAAGGAAAACTTGGTCTCCTCGTCCCCCAAGCCAATGCCGCTGAGGCCGCCGTCGTGGACGGGCTCAAGGTTTTCCCCGTCACGAACCTTCGCCAGACAGCCGCATTCCTCGAGCAACAAGCCTCCATTTCCCCGACAACGATCGATGTTAAAGCCCTTTTCAAGGCCGACACCAATGATCAGGTCGACTTTTCCGAAGTAAGAGGCCAGGAAATGGTCAAGCGCGCGCTGGAAATCGCTGCCTCAGGCGGACACAATGTCCTCCTCATCGGCCCGCCAGGCACGGGAAAGTCAATGTTGGCCAAACGACTTCCCAGCATTCTTCCTCCACTAACACTCGACGAGGCCCTCGAGACGACCAAGATTCATAGTATTGCGGGAATTCTCCCGCGTCATCGAGCCCTCATCACCCAACGCCCCTTCCGAACCCCTCATCACACCGCGAGCGATGCTGGCCTCCTGGGAGGAAGCGCGACTCCCTCACCCGGTGAGATCTCGATCGCACACAACGGCGTCCTCTTTCTTGATGAACTCCCAGAGTTCAAACGCAGCGTCTTGGAAACGATGAGACAACCGCTCGAAGAAGGCCGCGTCACAATCTCGAGAGCCGCCGGCACCATGACCTTCCCCGCGAATTTCATGCTCATCGCCGCCATGAATCCCTCGCCCGACGGAAAAATGCCAGCCGAATCCCAATGCTCTCCTCGAGAGATCCAACGATACCTGGGAAAGATTTCTGGCCCACTCCTAGATCGTATCGACATGCATGTCGAAGTCCCCCTTGTTCCCTTCAAAAAAATGACCAGTCGACAGGCCGGCGAAAGCTCGGCGTGTATTCGCGAGCGAGTAACCCAGGCGAGGCTCACTCAATCGGTGAGATTCAATGCCCACGCGCACATCAACCACAACGCCGCCATGAGCAGCCAGCACCTCAAACAACACTGTGCCCTCTCAAGCCCCACTCTAGACCTCCTCCGACATGCCATGGAAGACCTACACCTCAGCGCTCGAGCCTATGACCGCATCCTAAAAGTCGCCCGCACCATCGCCGACCTCGCCGAAGAAAAAAACATCGATACGCCACACATCGCTGAGGCAATCCAATACCGAAGCCTCGACCGACAACTCTGGGCTTAGGTAAACGGGAACTAACATGGATTTACAGGATATTCAGGATGGGAACTTTTCTTATGGGGCTCTGACCAGGACGATTATTGGGTGTTCCTTTGATGTAATTAATGAGCTTGGCGCAGGGTTTCTGGAGTCCGTCTACGAGAAGGCGTTAGTCATTGCGTTTATCGATGCCGGTCTCAGCGTGGAATCACAAAAGAGCATTCACGTCCATTTCCGGTCCACTATCGTTGGGGAATTCTATGCCGATCTTCTTGTTGAAGAAAAGGTCTTGATTGAGCTCAAAACCGCGAAGGCGATCCTTCCGGAGCATCAAGCCCAAATCATCAACTACCTCAACGCGACTGGAATCACCGTTGGACTACTCATCAATTTCGGCAACCCCAAACTCGAATACAAACGATTCACCAGAAGCCCCATTTCCACATCCTGAATATCCTGTACATCCATGTTAGATTCGGACCAGGCTTGTTCTGATGGTACTTCTTGAAGCAAACTGAGCATCATGTACTGGAAAACCGTTCGTTTGGGCTTACTCAGTTTGGCACTTGTCTCGGCTTGCTTCGCTGCGGATAGCTTGGCCGTTCTCGATGAGAATGATCCGTTCTACGTCGACCATACATTTCCGAAACTCACGACGCCACAGTGGATCGGGGATCCGGCAACCGATGCCGTGATTGTTCTCGCTATCGACGACATGCGAGAGCCAGAAAAATATGAAGCATTCCTACGACCAATAATCGAACGTCTCAATGCGATCGATAGCAAGAGCCATGTGAGCATCATGAGCAACGCGATCGATCCCTCATTAGATCACTATCAAGATTGGATCCATGAAGGAATTTCCCTCGAAGTGCACACCTTGACCCATCCCTGCCCTTTGCTGTCCCGCAACGATTTCACATCCGCGGAGAACACTTTTTTCGGTGGTATCGATTTGCTGAATCATGTTCCAGGAAGCGTGCCGGTGGCGTTTCGAATGCCCTGCTGCGACTCGATCAATAGCCCAAGCCCTCGCTTCTATGCGGAGTTATTCAATCGAACGAATCCCGCTGGCCAGTTTCTTCAGATCGACTCGTCTGTCATGTGCGCGTTCACACCCTTGGATCCAGAACTTCCGAAGGATGGGGTTCTCAATGAACAGGGTGAGGAGAGATTTGCGCGTTATCTTCCTTTCGAATCGTTTGTGACAACAATCGAGAATTACCCATATCCCTACTTGATAGGAGGAAAGTGCTGGGAGTTTCCTTGTATGGTCCCGAGTGATTGGGAGGCTCAGAATATACAGGGTAATAATCACCCTGATACGGTTCGAGATTGGAAGATTGCGCTCGATCTGACGGTATTGAAGAAGGGGGTATTTAATTTGGTATTTCACCCACACGGATGGATCAGGAGTAAACAGGTTGTCGAATTGATTGATTATGCAAGGGAGCGATACGGGAATCGCGTCGCTTTCCTGAATTTCGAGGAAGCCCTCAAGAAACTGAATCAGCATCTCTTAAGCGGCCAGAGTGTTAGAGACGCAGCGGGAGGAGACAACGGGGTACGTCTCTTGGATATTGATGAGGATGGTTATCAAGATGTCGTGATCGGAAATGGTTCAACGCGCTTGACTCGAGTTTGGAAGCCGTCTTCGAGAACCTGGAGAGAGACGGGCCTACCGCTTGAACTCGTAACGACAGATGGCGAAGATGCCGGAGTAAAATTCGGCCGATTCAACGAAGATAGGGAGTTAAGCATGCTTGTGAGCACAGAACAACTAGCTGGGGCTTGGTCCTATTCAGGAGATGTCTGGGTCCCCCACTCTGCGATGATCCGTGAGTTGCGCACAGGAAATGACGCCATCTTGACGCGACAATTGGGATTGGACACTGGCCTTCGAGTTCGGGATGTGGATAGAGACGGTCGGTCAGAGTTAATCGGAGGAACAGGAACCGCCGGGCAGGTATTCGAATGGTCTGAGATGCAGCAAACATGGACAGAGCTCGGTTATTCACTACCGAACGGCATCACTGTCGTGAACGAAAATGGGCTGGACAATGGAGTTCGATTTATTGATGTGAATGGAGATGGATTCGATGACCTGATTCAATCGAACCCTGAGCAGTATTCGCTTCATCTATTCATTCCCGATACGGTGCTCGGGTTTGCCCCCGGATGGAGTCGAAAGGTGGTCATGCGGAAGCGGCAAGGTCAACCGGGTGAAATCCCACCGATCGTGAGGAACGGAGCCCGACGGCACAATGGGGCTTGGTTTCACTCGGAGTCGATGTGGGTTCAGAATGAAGAGACGGCCTCGCTGCCAGATCTCGTCGATCGCCTTCCATTCGACGAGCTTCTTACTGGATTTGTCTCTGATCCGCTTGGCCCGCAAGAAGCGATCGAGGCCATGGTTTTTGACGAATCTCTAACCGTTGAATTGGTGGCTTCAGAACCCTTGATTGCCGATCCTGTCTATTTTGATTGGTCGCCGGATGGACGTTTGTGGGTCGTTGAAATGGGCGACTATCCTGACGGAATTGATGGGCAGGGAAAAGCTGGAGGGAAGATTCGCACTTTGACGGATAGTTCTGGAGATGGAATCTACGATCAGTCTGTGATCTTCATCGAAGGACTTCATTTCCCTACCGGTCTATTCCCCTGGAGAAAGGGGATTCTGATTTCGGCTGCCCCCGACATCATTTACGCCGAGGATCGAAACGGCGACGGCAAGGCCGATTTTAAAGAGGTATGGTATACCGGCTTTAGAGAAGGAAATCAGCAGCATCGAGTGAACGGATTTTCCTACGGCCTAGACAACTGGCTTTACGGAGCAAATGGAGATAGTGGAGGGTTGATCCGTTCGCCTGGCACGAATCTAGAGATCAGTATCGATGGACGAGATTTTCGACTAAAACCACTGAACCGTGATTTTGAAGCGGTTGAGGGAATGACACAATTCGGTCGACATCGTGATGATTGGGGCAATTGGTTCGGAAATAACAACCCCAATTGGCTCTGGCACTACTGGTTTCCAGAACGGTATCTTCACCTCAATCCAGATCTCAGATTGGGAGGGAATAAGAGGTATCTCGGGCGAGATGATCCCTTCGTTTATGGAATTGGGGACGAACTACAACGCTTCAATGAGGTAGGGCATCGAGATCACGTCACTTCCGGAAATAGCCCCACACCCTATCGCGATGAGTTGTTTGAAGGCGACTATCGTCATTCCATATTTATTAGCGAACCGGTTCACAATGTTATTCATCGGGAGGTGTTAGAACGGAATGGCATCTCATTTGAGAGTCATCGTTCCTCGACCGAAAAGGATCGCGAGTTTCTTGCTTCGAAGGATTCTTGGTTTCGACCAACGGGTATGAAGACCGGACCTGACGGTGCTCTCTATGTTGCCGATATGTATCGATTGATCATCGAACACCCCGAATGGATCCCTGATGATGTTGCCTCGGTCATGAACCTACGCTCAGGCGAGAATCTTGGTCGAATCTACCGAATCTATCCGTCTGCACGCAAGCCGAAGGCAATCCCAGATTTGGCAGTTGAAACGAGCCATGAGCTGGTGCTAAGACTCAAGAGTTCCAATGGCTGGGTGAGAGATACAGCTCAGCGTTTGTTGGTACAGCAAGGAGGATTATCCGCAGTCAAAAAGTTGCGAGACCTTTTGAATTCTTCGGATTCACCCAAGACGACGATTCACTCCTTATGGACCTTGGATGGATTAGATTCGCTGCGTCATCAGGATGTCTCGTTCGGATTGCGCTCACCGTGGGGTGAGGTGAGGAGAAACGCGGTTCGTTTGGCAGAACGGTTTTTATCTGACGCGAGTCCTTTTAGGAGTCCCGTTGATGGATCGGTCGATTTCCGTTCATCCGATTTCATTCGCGATCTCCTCGATCTTAGAGTCGATCCCTGGCCCAGTGTTCGCCAACAACTAGCGCTTAGCCTCGGAATGTCTTCGGAACCAGAATTGGGGGAGGCCCTCTTCGAATTAGCGCTTCAGGAATCGTCACCGGAATTAAAACTTTCGATTGAGGCTTCTTTACCTCCCCATTTTGACCGGTTCGTTGCACATGCCGTGGCTAGACCTGAGCTGGTTGTTGAGCACCCTGATCTCTACCAAACGTTGATCAGGTATGCTCTAATTCGGCGGAATGCCGTCTCCGTTCGGCGACTGGTGGAGCACGTTCTGGCTCGAGCAACTGCGGATTATCGACTGTCCCGCTTCAATATCCTGCGCTACTACGCCTCTGAGCTCAAGAATCAGGGTCTTCTTGGGAATTCGCAATTTGATTGTTGGGGCGAGTCGTTGATATCTTGGGATCCCGAGACGTCAACATGGCGAGCTCAGCTTTATAAAACCGCCAACCAGGAAGCCTTTGATCGAGATCTTGAAGATACGTGGCGGAGTGCTGCTTTCAAACTGTTGATTTCTATCAAAACAGATTCTAATAAATTGAGAGACCTTCTCAGTTCGCTTGAATCAAGCTCGCTTCAAATGGATGTGCTCAAATCGCTTTCTCATTCTGCCCCGTCAGAAATTCTGCCAGTCATTAAAGACTCTTGGTCGGGTCTCCGGCCAGAGGTCAGAGAACTTGTCATTCGACAATGGATTAAAAGCGATGCGATTCTGGAATCCTTGGTCAACGAGATCAAGAATGGCGATTGGGTAGGTTTGCTAGAAAGCTCTCGAATCCAAAGATTGGCTATCGCATCTAAGTCGGCCAGCGTTGCTTCGATGGTCGAGAAGAAATCCAGTTCTGAAGACTCATTCTTGGGCACACTAAAGGACGCTTTAGCCTTGGTCCATTCTCTCGAGCCAGATATGACGAGGGGCGAAGTGATCTTCACTGCAAACTGCGCAAGTTGCCACCAACGAGGCAATGTTGGCAATACTATCGGACCCGATTTACGATCAGTCTCCGATCGCAGCACTCGAGGCCTTTTGCAAGCAATCATGGAGCCTAATCGAGCAGTCGAATCAAAGTATGTGGCATATAATATTGAAACCCGCTCTGGCGAGTCCTTAAGCGGAATCGTAGAGAGCGAGAGCGGCAATGCACTGATATTGCGTGATGCCACTGGCGGGAGTAAGAATCTACTCCGAAAGAATATCCTCAGCATCCACGGTTCTGGCCTCTCATTGATGCCGGAGGGTTTAGCTGAGCAACTCGGAGCCCAAGGGCTTTCTGATTTAATCTTCTTCCTTCAACAATTGTAGAGACGAGGCATCTGTAAAGGACGGTCCAAAAGTGCAGCACGCGGCACTCGACTATGAGTTTTCAAAAAGTCCATTCCCAACTCCTTTAATTCGCGCGCCACGGCACGTCCTTCAGTCTCCGTTCTGATCACACGAGTAAATGAAGCACGAAGCGGCGATAAGGCCTTTGGCCCATCAATGAACGGTCCCGAACGGACGATCCGTGGGCCGATACGTTCTCCCCGAGCAATCTCATCTCGCCACCTGTCAATTTGATCCAATTTGCATCCCGGATCGGGCGCTCCCAAGACTCCGTGCCCCACAAGCAACTTTAGAGCATCTTCCCCGTAGTAAGAAAAATGTGCGTGCATATCCCAGGGGCCCGGTATGAGGTATTTCCCCTCTGCATCGACCACGGCTGGTCCGTCAACAATTTCCAGGCCATTTCCTGCTGGACCGATATCCTGAATGAAGCCGTTTTCGATTCGAACTGTCATTCCAGACTGCACCCGCTCCGAGCTCATATCAAGGACTGTCGCGTTCTTCAGTATTAGCGGGCCAGCTGCGGCGCCTCCGACGAAAGCAAGCACAAGAAGGGCCACGAAGCAGATAGCATTGATACCGAAGCCTTAATGGACCTGAGGCAGCCTATCAAATAAAACATCTCAACAATAAATTCCTCAATGCGCTCAACGAAGAATAGTTTCACAGTAAACGAATCATGTTTTCAGACGAGACCTTTGTTGGTTTCCCACAAAATCACTTAGGTTTGATTCCTTCCCCCCGCTGCACCTTTCGAGCGCCGCACAAAAGAACTCATTCCATTAGAGCGTTTTCTAGATACGGCCAACGCAAGGACATCGTAGCAAGCCGAGTCCAAGATGCTCGATGCGGAGCTCAATTGGGGGCTCGTCATACTAGCCGATCTCCTGAATTGCTAGCCTCGACCGTCTGTGAATATCATCCTGCAAATTCCGATCCACCAAGAGACCATAGAAGTCCGACAACACTGGCATAGACTCACGATTGGCAAAAAACCTCATCAACGAAATTCCCAATCTACCTGAGGTTATGAGAGGGAAAACGATTGATATTCAGATGCCGTTTTCTGGCAGCATCAAGAACGAATAAATGAGCAAGCAAGGAGGCCCATTCAAATTACGGGAGCATCTCCCTTATGTGATCGTAGCCGTCCTTCCGTTCTTGCTCAACGACGCAATCGACTTCATCGTTCACTCGCAGAGGTCATGGGTGTTCTGGAACTATATCTTCACCTACCCGCTGCCACTAGTCGCAGTCGCACTGTGGCTCCACCGTTACGGCCCGAGCCCTAAGAACATAGGACTAAGCCCCATATCCCTACGCAAACTCCTTTCCGAATCTCTGATCGCGAGCCTACTAGGGATCCTAGTCACTACTGTGGTCTTTCACTACCTGAAAATCGTCTTCCCAAGTGGTTCGCTTGCCTCGAGACCCGTTCTTAACGAGGAAATACTATTCATAGTGGATTTGACCCTTGGACTTGCTTTCGTGGCAGCGACCGAAGAAGTGGTTTTCCGAGGCTTTCTATTGACGATATTCGATCGTTTTTTCGGCTCCCAAGATATCGCCACGACTTCGGCAGCAATTCTCTTTGCACTTATTCACTGGGCTCAAGGCCCTGCTGTAATCGTCACAACATTCTTCGTTGCCATCGCGTTCACGTGGAGACGCCGAGCAAGTGACAATCTCTACCCATTAATATTCGCCCACTACCTCATTAACCTTTTTTCTAATTTCATGAATACTACCAATGGGCTGTAGCTCGCACATTCTTACCGTGCTTATGTTGCACCAGCAGCCTTTCTTTCGCTGCATCAAGCCGGACCGATTGAATGGCCGTTCTTAGGAAGAGAGTTACCCTTGAACGCGTTAGCTTTACGAATGTCTGAAGTCACGATATGTCTTTTGCACCGACGCATGCTATTTCGGTCTTGGCAACCACAGCAGTTCTTTGGTCATCCTGTGCCTCTGAACCATGGAAGAAGTCTCCTCAAGAAACAGAGCTCAGCTGGAAACTAGGGATACCAGTGAGAAATGAGATTCAGCGAGATGATTTCCAGATAGTTCGAATCACTGGAGAAGTACATCGCCCCGGCAGGGTTATGTGGCAAAACGGAATGACCTTGGGCGCCGTTATTGAAGCTAGTGGGGGCTTTACCGGCTTTGCGGGCAACTTCGTCTGGACAACTCAACAAACCAATATCGTGAAGTTAAACAGATCAAAATATCTTGAAGAGCCAATGTGGGCGGAAATGCCAGTAATACCAGGCGACTCAGTCCAGGTTAATCGAGTCTGTAATTACTGATTACAGAACGGCAAGACGTTGAATACTGTATGACCAGTATGCAGGCAGGCAAGGGATCGGCGTGAATCAACCACGAATAACCCCAACGAGCACGAAACAAGGACCTTGCCTGAATCCCTCCACGCCCAGCTATGTCCATCGTTGATTTCCGAGAAACAATCAGGCCAAAAAATTCTGGCTCAATCCCTCGAGCAATGAGGTCTTGAGCAATCTGAAGAGCTAGCTGAGCACCAAACGAGATCACATAGGAAGTAATCCAATCGGTTCGCTTTTCGATTCAACTCCCCGTAGGAAAGCCGCTCCCCTTCAAATAGAACAGCAGTCGCATCACATTGTCGTGCCGCGTGTCATTCAAAAAGCTGAATCAAGGAGCCCTGATTAATACCCGCACTCATTCAATACGCCTCAATCGAATCGAGACGCCCCTCACCGAATGACAGCAGGTAAGCGACTAGGATTCGGAGGCAACCCAATCAAAGGAAGCCTAACACCTTGAGCTACCGCGACGGTTTCCCGTTTGTTCGAGTGCATTCTTCTATTATCGAGGATCCAGAAGAAGGGCCAAACTCGACCTCATACTAAGGCTAATCCGTGTGAATGAATCCGTCTCTTGATGCGATTTCTTCCTGGGCGGCGACAAACAAATTCCCTTTTGGGACAGAAAATACAGCTGACCAAGAGAGGATGCGGGGGAAAAAGAGGCAACTCAACAAACTGCCACCGAAAACGATAGACTGCTCTTAGGTTGGGAAAAAAGGAAAATTGGCTATCCGGCATGGATTCGAACCATGACTAAAGGTACCAAAAACCATTGTGCTACCATTACACCACCGGACAGACCGCCACAACAATACTGCTGTCGGCGTTCGGTGCAACCAAAAATTAGCGCTTCAGCAAAATCGTTTTATCTAAACACAATTTCAGGTCAATATAGCTACTTTATCAGCGTTTTCGGAGCAGTTTACTGATTCAATACCGATTCGGCTCGTCGAGCCAGCCCCCTGTTCAATCCTGTCTATCCTAGAATCCATGTAAGGTTCGGAATTTGCAAGAGGGAGAACGGGCTCAACATGGATTCACACGATAGACAAGATGAAATCTTGGGACTTCGATCCACGGGATTCGTTGAGAAACCTGTTCACTCAAAGTTGTTTCAGAATGAATTGGCGACGATCAATCAAGCCCTTTTCTAGTCGATTGAGTTCTCGTTCCCAATCTTGCTCTCCCCCCCAACCTTCCCGATCTCGAGTGGCATCTTGAACCATTTGAGCCCCCAAGGCCGCGATTTCAGTCGCGATCCAGTCGTCGGTGAAGACATTCAGCAAGAGTTCTTTCAGCCGATTCCGATACGCTCGGCGCATCGAGGGATCTTTCAGGGCAGCGTCAAAGACTCGATTCCATCCCGTCACTCCAGGTTGTTCCGCGGTGCCAAGCCAGATCGATAGTTCCGTTTCATCAAACCGCCAATTCCAGCTATCGCCCAGGGTTCGGTCTAGATCCCATGGCAGCAGAAACCATCGCTGCGGATCGTTGTCTTCAAAGCCGATGTGATGGTTCTTATTGAAGCCATCCCAGTTTTGAAGAATCGCCGTCGCACAAAGGTAGTTGAGTAATCGATGTCGCCGTTCAAGGTCGCTCCAAAGTTCAGAGGCCGTTGGCGAGGCCAATTGACGGCAGAACGAGGCGAGATCGGAATACGGCTGTTCCTCATTAGTTTCCTTTCGGTAGTGTTGAGGATACACCTGTTCATTCTCGAAGAACCGTTCGTCGGAGCGGTTCCTTGACGAGTCCGCTTTGTAGAGAGCGGCATTTTCCAAGCCCTGCGCCTCAAGATACCGTTTATCAGGTTGCTCTACCTCAACGTAAAGCCCCCAAAAGGCATTGTTAAGTTCCAGCTTAACCAGCCTAGATCTCAGCGAATAACTCCCCGCGGCCTGGTAGATTCGGTAGGCTAGCACTTCACGAATCATTGCCGGATCTCGCCACGCGGAATTCAAGTTCAATCGATTCCGCCCTCGAAACAGCTGCTCACGATGAAAAATAACTCGATAAGACTTCTTCGGCCACGAACGCGCATACGCCCCTCGGATTCGCATCTGAAGATGATCAAACACTTCCCCCCTGTAAATCATCGTCGCGGGCACCGTCTTGTTTGACCGAGCGTTTTCATGTAAACGCTGCATGTCCGTGGGAGCAATCCGGAGCTTGTATACCGGCAGGGCAGTCTCCGTTTTCCCGGCTCCGACAAAGAGCGCTTTGTTCGGAATCCTCCGCTCAGCATTCGGCCAGCGCCGGACAGTTCCTTCCGAAGTGTTCGCCTCAAACCAATAGCGGACCAGCGTTCCCGGAGCAACGGGTCCCAGCTTTGCCTCAATCAATCGAAGCTTCGTCAGAAGCTCGGATTCTAGAATTTCAGGAAGCGGATAGGATCGTTTTTCTCCATTCACCTCAAGAACGAGATTTACTGAAACGGCATGACTCAGCCCTGATTGCATAGCAAGAATCAAGACCTCGTCTCCCTCACTAGGACGTTTCGGTTGATGATGAAGATCAAAAAGATTGGGCTCCGTATCGCTCTTCTCACTTGTCACCACTGCCCCAGGATTAGGCGGCATCGCGTACCAGCTCCGCGGATCTCTTAGGGGCACCCGGAGCCCGCGGATCTGAAGTGAGGCCCCCTTCCCGTCAGGACTCGTTGCCCAAGGGCTTTCATCGGCAAAGGATAAGTCCACGGCTACTTCATCCTCCCCGTCTCGAATCTGAATTCTCTCTCCCGAATTCCTCAAGCCTCCTTCATACTCACCCAAGACCCGAATCGGATTCGGGAAGGCTGCCCGAAAGGAGGTCTGATCACGGCAAATGACCGCACTCTCTCCAGGATTCAGGACAAGCCCCGCCGGGAATGTGAATTCAAGCCCTCGAGAAATCCGCCAACCGCTGAGATCCACTGCCGAATCGGAAGCGTTGCTGAGCTCAATGAACTCGGACTCCTCATGCGGCTCCGCAGGGTGATAGTGAATTTCGCTCAGAACGATACCAAGAGGTTTCGCTTCGATAGCTCGACTTGAAAGCCTAACCGCTTCAAAACTGAATGAAGAATGTGGGAGCTTCGCGATTGAGAGGTCGACGATTTGGCGTCGCTGAGGGCGGCGGAAAGGAGCCGGTGATCGACCTCGGTTCTGAACCGACCTTGGCCTCGCGTCTTCAATTTCAAGTTCCCGCAACGGCCACCAATGGGAGCGAAACACCCAACCCAGCACGAGCAAGATCAAGAGCACCCGCAAAGCTCGCCGATCACGTTGCGAGAGATTCATATCCGCTTGTTAGGCCGCATCGAATTACCAATAGACATTATCTATCGTAGTTCAACATTGAGATTGGGAACGTTATCTCGATGCCAATCAAGTGCCCAAAGTCCTCTGACCGAAACCCGTTCCACATGCCCATCGACAAATCCCACGTTGATTCCATCGCCATGTCGTTCGATGGCAAATCGCCCCATAAACTGCCCCTTAGCATGAGGGAAACTTCCCCCCCCATAACCGTCCCCTTTGAAGTCTCGTGGCGCCCGATCTTGCCCATCCGGCCATGAGCCGACCCAAACAGAATCCCCATAAGCGGGAACACCCGATGGGGCTTCGGAAAAGCGGCTATAATAGTGCACCGGAGGAAAGTCGTTCACAAATCGACCGAGATTATCCAACCACAAATTCATTCCGTAGCTCCCGTCAGACTGCAAGGAACGCCACGTCGTGCTTGCGGTCCCCCACCAACCCTCATTTGGGTCCGGATCAAGCTTTGGACGTTTGGTCATGGGACAGACGATGAGGCGCATCACTCCGTCGCCCTGCTCGTGGGGATTCTCCTTATACTCCGCATCACCCAGATAAGGAGCGATTTGATGAAACCAGTACTTTCCGACTTCACCAACGACAGGCGGCACATGGTCGTCAAAATCGTCGGCATAGAAGCGGGTCGCCAGAGACATCTGTCGCAGATTGCTGCTACAGAGTGTTCCCTTAGCTTTCGCCTTGGCCTTAGACAGAGCCGGAAGCAACATGCCAGCAAGGATCGCAATGATGGCTATCACGACGAGCAACTCGATCAAGGTAAAACCGGCGTCAGGTGAAGAACTGGAGTTCCCTTTTCTACTCATCAAAGCATTAACCACAAGGCAGTGAAAAATGTCGAGCCTTAGTCACCTCCCATGCATTCGCGAGAACCGGTCAGCAATAAGCCTGAAACGGGGCGAGCCGATTCGATCTCTCCCTCTCTCAAGGCAGGCGCAACAGCCGCTCATCTGTCCCAAGGAAACCAACGCACTAGCGATTCCAAAACTGGCCTTGACTAAGATTCACATAAGCCCCTGCCGGGCTGCTCGTCAGCTCCGCCCGCCGAACCATGTAGTAGGGTTCTCGATCGGTCGCCGAAAGGTCAATGTAGGACGCTCCGGAGATCGGTGCGTTTCCGGAAATGCGATGGAATGGCCCAGAAGCGTGAGCACTCCGATAGATGACGGTCCCCAACTCTTTTTCTGAAGCATGACGCGTTTCCCAAACGAGGGACACAGCACCCTTCTCACTGCCCCCCCGTAAACCCTCTACGGGCGAGACGATATGCATTCTCAAAGTCGCATCTCCGAGGATCGACAATGACCGCGCTACCTTGCTGCCGCGAGTCACCTCTTCGCTGGTCTCAATGTAGGCCGTTGCCAAGGGCTCACCTAAGGCCAACGAAGAAAGCTGCCACTGGCCATGCAGCGAACTCATGGCGGCCAATCCCGTTTTTGCATTCACCAAGAGAGATTTTGTGAAACTATCCCGCAGATTCCAATCGGCACTCCATGACGCATACAACATGAGAAAGGCCGCTTGGGGGCCAAACTCAGGACGGTTCATAAACTCGGTCTTATAACGCCCCGAAGCCACCGATGAGCGACCACCGAAGCCAGCGAAAAAAGCCCACTTCACCGCTTTCGAATTCAGGAAACAATCTTCTTCAGAAAGCGCTCCAGCTTCCGATCCAAAAAGCGCGGTTGCGTTGCGAAAGGCGTTGTCATCCATATTTCGCCAAAGCTCACGAGGCAAATAGGATTTAAAAACCGCCCGCTCTTCAAAGGAGAGTTCCCCCATGCGATAAGCATGATTCTTGGCAAAGTAGCGGCGGAAAAGGCCCACTTCGATATCTCGCAAATAGATCGGCTTGCCCGAAAGCGTTTTCCCGGTGATCGATGGCATGTTCGAGAAATCAATTCGGCTCACCGCAAGCTCTGCACTCGAGGGCAAAAAATCTTGATCAAAACGACCGTCGCCGGGGCGGTTGGTGTTGGAACGATAAGTCTGATTGCTGTGACTCACACGTTCGTCGGTCCAGACTCCGTCGATATCCCCGTAGAAAGCATCACAAGGCCATGCCCCACGATGATCATCTCCCTTCTTTGTATGCCCGTCCTCAGCCCGAAAACCTGAATAAGGGATCGGCACATTGCCGATCAGCAAGACGACGTTCTGAGTCGTTGGAGATCGCTGATGAAACCCCGCGATCTTCGACTTCACATCTTGAATCTGTTGACGGTAGCGAGAACGCCGTCGAGGTTCGTGCTTGGCAACATTCACATGTTCAACCAACCATCCATCTCCGTGGAGATCACTGATAAAGGTCTTGATCGACGCCTGGATATCAGAAGCGATATTCTCAGCAATCACCAACAACACTCGCCCCCGATTCTCGAGAACAGGCTGAACCCCCACTGACACGGCACAACGGCCCTGTCCGACTTGATACTCATACTTGCCTCCCAACCGGAGGAATGTCGAGTCATCCACGTAGCGAGTTACCCCTTGCACGGTCGCAAGAAACTCCCATGATGCCCGTCCAAATTCGCGGCGCCTTACGACCGTTGGTTGCACCGATTGCCGAGGCCAGTTCAGCACGATTCGAATAGGATTCGTCTCTGCCACGGCATCCAAGACAAAACTCTCCTTTCGCTGAACGAAGCTCGTCATCGGACGGCGGTCCAATTCTAACTCATCGATCAGCCCTTCGATCGGTTGATTGCCGTGATGATTGTTGCCAATTTGCAGCCCATACTCCGCAAGAACCGCGTCACTAGGTCGGACGACAACACCTGCTCCAGGACCAAACTCAACACCATCAATGAAGATTCGCGTCGACGCAGCAGAAAAAACCAAGAGCATATCATACCACTGCTGCGCTTGAAATTGGATTGGAATTCGGAAGAACGTTTTCCCCTGCCCTACCTCTTGGCCAGAGAAGATAAGTTGATCCCCCTTGGGATTCGTCCCAAGTGCCCAATAACCTGTCTCTTATACACATCTCCGAGCCCACGAGACC
>CAJXVR010000131.1 GCA_913061285.1 uncultured Verrucomicrobiota bacterium
TCGTCGGCAGCGTCAGATGTGTATAAGAGACAGATCAATGCCTCGGTTTCTCTGACGGAGAGTTTGTCTTTAGTGATCCGCTGAGCGATATCGAGTCGTTGCTTTTCATTCGAAAGCCCGAGGATGACTTTGGCGTGACCTACAGAAATTAGCCCTTCCTTCAGAAATGACTGTACGTTTGAAGGCAATTTAAGAAGCCTCAAAGCATTGGCGACGGCGGCGCGACTCTTGCCGACTTTTTGGGCTGCCTCTTCTTGCCGTAGCTTGAACTGTTCGATGAGCTGCTGGTAGCCAACGGCCTCTTCGATCGGGTTGAGGTTCTCTCGCTGAAGATTTTCGACGAGAGCCAATTCAACCACTTCGCGGTCATCCGCCTCTCGGATAATAGCCGGCACGCGTGTTAGGCCAAGAAGTTGGGCAGCTCGCCAACGCCGTTCACCGGCAATGAGTTCGAATCCCTTCTTTGCTGTCCGAACGACGAGGGGCTGGAGGATTCCTTGTTCCTTGATGGACGCAGCTAAATCGTTAAGAGAATCGTCGTCGAAGTCTTTTCTCGGCTGAAAGGAGCAAGGGCGGATTTGATCCATTGCCAATTCGCCAACGCCTCGCTTATCAGGAGCGACACTCCTTTCTTCCGCCGGAGGAGGAGCGGGGGCTTCTTTAGACGCTGCCGGGGCCTCAGGAGCAGCGGGAGTATTCCCGCTTAGTAATGCGCTCAAACCCCGTCCTAGGGGTGACTTTGCCATGCCGGCAGCTTGTTTAATGAGGGCGAAGATGTCAAAATCAAAGCTTTGGTAAGGTCTCTTGAGTGATTGAATCCTCTCAATTCTTACTCGTTCCGTCATTATATGCCTATTATCACGAACCCCCAGAGATGAGTCACAAGAGCGCAAAGATCGCCGAGTTAATCGCAAGTCAGCAAGGACAGGCGAGAAATGCCCATTATTTGGGCTTTTTTGAGTGTTTTAACCAAGGCTTGTACTATGAGGCTCATGATGTGCTTGAAGAGCTTTGGTTGCCCTGTCGCAAAGGGCCGCTGGATTTTTTCTACAAGGGCTTGATTCAATTGGCGGGCGCGTTTGTTCATTTCCAGAAAAAGCGCTTACGGCCTGCCGGCGCGCTGTTACGTCTTGCTTCCAACAACCTGAAACAGTACCCAGATCAGCACGAAGGGATTGTGGTCTCGGAAATTGAGGCCTTGATCCAGGTTTGGTTGGCGCGGCTCGACGAGCGAAAAGGAGAGGAGAACCCCCTGGCCGTATTTCCTCCTCCGCGGCTTCGAAAGCCAGCGAACTAGGGCTCAAATTGCCGCGCAAAAAGATTCCTTGGAGCCAGTCTCTTCTCAAAATAGACTCTTTTTTTTGCTCCTGAGATACTTGACGATTGATTCCTCAAAACGAGCGAGAGTCGTATGATCCCATTATTGATTGCTTTTCTGGCTGGCGTCGGATTTT
Organism: uncultured Verrucomicrobiota bacterium; assembly: GCA_913061285.1. Classification (GTDB taxonomy): domain Bacteria; phylum Verrucomicrobiota; class Verrucomicrobiia; order Limisphaerales; family AAA164-E04; genus UBA2970. The sequence goes on from CAJXVR010000131.1 coordinate 1,455, forward strand.
TAGTCGCCTATCACACCTACGGCCGCTGGCTGGGCGGAAAGATATTCGCTCTCTCCGCTAAGACCGTTTGCCCTTCGATTCGTCTGGAGGATGGGGCTGATTATGTGCCGACGAGTCGCGGGATCGTCTTCGGCCATCACTTTACCTCGATTGCAGGGACGGGACCGATCGTCGGCCCCGCGATTGCGATCATGTGGGGTTGGCTTCCGGCCTTGCTGTGGGTCGTATTTGGGTCGATTTTTATCGGGGCCGTTCATGATTTCGGTGCGCTGGTGGTTAGTCTTCGAAACAACGGACAAACGGTGGGTGACATTGCTGGTCGAGTGCTGAATCGCCGGGTTCGGCTTTTATTTCTGCTGATTTTGGTTATGTCTTTGACGATCGTGTTAGCCATATTCGGTTTGGTTATCGCGAGTGTTTTCCGCCTCTATCCAGCTGCGATCTTTCCCTGCATTGTCCAAATCCCTTTGGCGATTGGTATTGGGCTCCTGTTACACCGGAAGGGAGCGAATATTTTGATCCCATCGCTCGTTGTCTTGGCCTTGATGTATGTCTCGGTCTTTTTTGGGGATCGAGGTTTTTTAGGAAGTTTTAACCAAACACTGGCCGGATGGTCGTCGTGGACCTGGGTTGCCGTACTGCTTTTCTATTCCTATGTGGCGTCTGTGCTGCCTGTATGGACACTGTTGCAGCCGCGAGATTATATCAATTCGCTGCAATTAATTTCGGCATTGGGGTTGATTGTGTTGGGATTGATTGTTGCCGCGTTTCTTGGTGGTGCCCCGCTACCGGATGGCATGAGGCCGACCCTCGAAATGGCAGCTCCGATGGTGGACTTTAGTCCGAAGGGAGCCCCACTGATCTTCCCATTCTTATTCATAACGATTGCCTGCGGCGCCATTAGTGGCTTCCACTGCTTGGTATCGAGCGGTACAAGCAGTAAGCAACTAATGCACGAACCGGATGCCCGATTTGTAGGCTACGGGGGGATGCTCACTGAGGGGTTTTTGGCAACGCTGGTTATTCTTGCCTGTGGGGCCGGACTCGGGCTCGGGCTTGCTGCAGAAGGGCAGACATTGCTGGGAAGTGACGCCTGGGACAATCGATATGGATCGTGGGGTGCAGCAGGGTCACTAGGGGCCAAGGTATCAGCTTTTGTTTTCGGGTCGGCAAATTTTCTTCAAGCGCTCGGACTATCGAGTGCGGCATCAATTGCCCTGATGGGGGTCCTCGTTGCTTCGTTCGCTGGGACCACCTTAGATACCGCATGTCGGCTCCAGCGCTATGTGGTTCAGGAGCTTGCGGCAACCCTTGGTGGGAAAGCGACCGAAGAGCGAGTGGTGCGTGGGCCTTTTGGATGGTTGCAGAACAAACACGGTGCCACGATTTTTGCAGTCTTGATTGCAGCTGCTCTCGCTGCGGTGCCTCCGGCGGGAAAAGCCTGGACCATCGCGAATGCCGGGACGGGGGGCTTACTGCTTTGGCCTCTGTTTGGAGCGACCAATCAGCTCTTGGCTGGATTGGCCTTCCTAGTCATTGCCTTCTATCTTTGGCGCCGGGATCGCCCCGTCTGGTTTATCATTCTTCCGATGATTTTCATGATGATCATGCCATTTTGGGCTATGATCTGGCAGTTGTTCATCGGAGCGCCCGATAATCCGAGTTGGGTGAGCCAAGGAAAGATTCTTTTGAGCGCGATCGGATTTTCTACCATTCTCTTGGAATTATGGATGGTGGTGGAGGCCGTTCGCATGTTCCCAAAGGTGAAGGGTGTGATCGAAGAGAACGCCTTGGATCTTGATCCGGCGGCGGATTCGGCGAAGGCATGATGCGGATTGCTCTCTATGGGGGGACTTTCGATCCACTCCATCACGGTCATTTGCTGGTAGCTCGAGCCGCGTTTGAGGAGCTTAGTCTGACGAGGCTGTCGTTTATTCCTGCGGCTCACTCTCCGTTCAAACCCGGGCGCAAGCCGCTTAGTGGGGCTTGGCGTGGTCGAATGGTGCGCGCAGCCTTAGCGGGAGCACCCGAGTTTACCGTTAGCGACTTTGAACTGAATCGTGGGGGAGTTTCATACACCATCGATACCGTCAAACATTTCGCAGAGCGGTTTCCGGAGGCAAATCTATTCTATTTGATCGGAACGGACCACGTAGCCACGCTTCCCCAGTGGAAAGAGGCAGCAGTGTTGGCAGAGTTGGTCGAGTTCGCGGTGATTCCACGGCCTGGAGCAGAGCGGGTGGAAGTCCCTCATGGATTCCGAGTTAGATACCTCGAAGGATTTCCGATTGAAGTCTCTTCGTCCTTAATTCGCGAGAGAATCGTTCGCGGTCTCACAATCGCGCCCTTTGTTCCTCAACCTGTTGCTGAGCTTATTCGAAGGTATCAGCTTTATTCTCGCGACTGAATCTGCCAGAGTCTTCCCGAATGGACGCCAAAAAGATGGTTCAGTATTGTTTTGCGTATGCAGACGATCGAAAAGCAGAGAATCCGACGATCCTCGATGTGCAGGGTTTGTCGACGGTCACTGACTATTTCTTGATTGTTACCGGGAGTAGTCAGCCGCACTTACGTGCCGTTGCAAATGAGATTGTTGATGAGAACAAAAAGCACCACGAGATTCGTCCTCACAACATTGATGGTAGCTTCGGAACGGGATGGGTAGTTATCGACTATCACAGCGTGATTGTACACGTCATGACGGAGCAAATGCGTGACCGCTACGACCTTGAGTCACTTTGGGGAGATGCGCCGAAAGTGAAACCGAGGCGGCCTCGAGGGATGGGGAAAGGGGCGGTGAAAAATCGTCCGGTCGAGTCGCCGCGCTCCTAATGTCTAACGACAACTCGCCTATTGGCGATTGCTTACCTATTCGTCATCATTGACTTCCTCCGGGAGCTCCGAGTAAGTCTCGAGCATGTCATCGAGAACTTGCTTGAAATCAGCAAGGCCTGTTGCGGGGAGAATTATGGTATCTCGTCGCCCTCCAACATCTTCGGTGATTCGGAGAAAACGGCCACGGGGATTCTCTTTCAACGTAAAAATAAAGGTCTTTCTTTCGACCTGAATTTTCTCCGTCCTAAGAGTATCTTCGTTAACCTGCGGTTTGCCAGAATGTCCAGAATATTGGTTTCCGGCGTGGGAGGAACGTTCTCTTGAGATCATATGCCGACTTCCATTTCGCCCGACGGTTGATGAGTATTTCCCTAACTAATTCTTTATTGGGAGCTGTTTGTCAACATTTCATTTGTGGTTCGCTGAATTTATCTCTTTTCCGGAGCATCCAATGTGGAATTGGATCGTAGGTTTCTTGGGGAGGCTGAGAGGGGGCTGCATCCTTGACCGGTTTCAGAAGCGGTTTGCTTCTTTTCCTTGCCGGAAAATGAGAGTTGAGCGCGTTCCGATCAAATATCGACGTCCCGTTCCGGACTGGCTAAGCTCCTAGAAATTACCAGTTTGCTCCGGTCATCGGCGCTAAATTCATGATGAGTGACGTTCAAGACAATGCTATTCGGCTGCGAGACAGTGACAATGTTGCGGTCTTAAAGAAAACAATAAAGGCTGGAGCAACGGTCAACTGTGAGGGAGTGGCATTGGATTGTCGGCAGCTAATCCCAGCAGGGCATAAGATCGCTCTCACGAGCTTGAGTGATGGCCAGGCCCTGATCAAGTACGGTCAGACGATTGGTTTTGCGAAGGGGAGCATTCAAGCGGGTGACCATGTGCACACGCAGAATGTCGTTATGGGGGATTTTGGAAGGGACTACGAGTTTTGTGCGGATTATCATGCCGTTGAGATGGTTCCTGACGGGCAGCGTCGAACCTTCATGGGCTATGAGCGTGAAAATGGTCGGGTTGGCACTCGAAATTACATCGCTGTCATTTCTAGCGTCAATTGTTCCGCCTCAGTCTCAAAATATGTGGCTGAACACTTCCGAAACGAGGCGTTTGCCAGGAAATATCCAAATATTGATGGTGTGATCGCCGTTACCCACAAGAGTGGGTGTAGTTTGTTGCCCTCGGAACCCCTAAAAATGCTTCAACGCGTGCTCGCCGGAATGGCGCGGCATGCCAACATTGGTGGATACGTTATGATCGGATTGGGCTGCGAAGTGAATCAGATCAGTCATCTTATTCGGGATCAAAAATTGGATGCCGATACACCGGGCGGAGCCGCTCCGGTCTCACTGAATATTCAGGCCTTAGGCGGAGTGCGAAAAACGACGGAGGCAGGCATCAAGGCGGTGGGAGAAATATTGGATCGCGTGAACGCTCACCAGCGCTCTGCTCAGTCGATCGATAAACTTTTATTGGCGATGAACTGCGGTGGCTCGGATGGTAATAGTGGGATCACCGCGAACCCCGCCCTAGGATACGCTTCCGACCAGCTTGTTAGGCAGGGTGCGACATCGGTCCTAGCCGAAACGACGGAAATCTACGGAGGGGAACATCTTTTGACTCGCCGTGCCGTTTCCGAGTCCGTCGGGCAGAAGCTGGTGGACTTGATTCACTGGTGGGAAGATCACGTGAAGCTCTATGATGCTTCCATCGACAACAATCCCTCCTATGGGAACAAAGAGGGCGGGCTGACGACAATTTATGAGAAGAGTCTCGGAGCCATTGCCAAGGCTGGTCAATCGCCCTTGGCTGAGGTTTATCGTTATGCGGAACCTATTAAGGCTAAAGGGCTTTGCTTTATGGATACGCCGGGGAACGACCCAGTTAGTATGACCGGACTTGTTAGTGGAGGCTGTACGATCGGGACCTTCACGACGGGGCGAGGAAGTGTCTACGGATGTAAGCCATCCCCCTGTATCAAGATCGCGACCAATAGCCCCCTTTACAACTGGATGGAAGACGACATGGATATCAATGCGGGGACGATACTTGATGGATCAGAGACGGTCGAAGAGGTAGGGCGGCGAATTTTTGAAAAAATCCTATCGGTGGCGGGAGGGGAAAAAACGAAGAGCGAGCTTTCCGGTATGGGGGATGAGGAGTTTGCCCCATGGATGATTGGCCCGGTCCTCTAACCGGGGCTGAAAGAAGCAAAAATAATTTGGGGTTTTTTGTAAGAATTACCGAAAAACGACGTATACTCTAGTAGAGCACTAGCGACGGAATATGATAGCCCCCAAGGAACGGCCAGAGTTGGCACAAACGCGCCAGTCGTTGCTGAGTCGCCTAAGGAATTGGGATGATGCCGAATCCTGGCAGGCTTTCTTTAGTAATTATTGGCGCCTGATCTACAGTACTGGCAATCAGGCCGGCTTGACGTCTCAGGAGTGCGAGGATTTGGTTCAAGAAACGGTTCTCAGCGTTTCGAAGCAAATGCCGAAGTTTAAATATGACAAGGCGAAGGGGTCGTTTCGGAGTTGGCTGCTGACGGTGACTCGTTGTCGAATAGCCGATCGATTTCGCAAGCGTCGGGGTGAATCCGAAGAGGTATCGATGGAAGTCCTTCTGGGAGAAGGAGAGGCCTACGGAACGACGGGACTTTCCGAGCTGCTTTCGAGGGCGGAGCTCGAAGAGATTTGGGATCGCGAGTGGGACTCGAATCTGCTTGAGGCGGCTGTTGACAACGTCAAGCGAACCGTGACACCGAAACATTATCAAGTGTTTGATCTGCTACATTTTAAGGAATTGAGTGTCTCAGAAGTGAGTAGAATGATGAGAGTTTCGAAAGCGAGTGCCTACTTGATTCGGCATCGGGTCAGGAAGGCAATCACGAGAGAACTCGAGCGAATTCAAGAGGAGGTTATCTAGCCATGTTCGGCTTTAGTAAACTAATACGTCGCCTACTAGGGCGATCGGAACGGGGATTTCGTGGCAATATCCATGAACCCTACGTGCCAAATGGTGCCTTTCGATCAGAGCGGCGAAAGCAAATAATTCGGTCCAGGATACTTGATGGGATTCAAAGACGGCTTTCTAAAGAGAGTCAACGAGAACTTCGTCATTCCATGTGACTAGGGAGGTGTTAAGAGACCTCGAAAAAGAAAGGAATAGAATGATTGTTGAAGCAGAAAGAAAAGAAACTGACGTCGAATACTCTTACAGTCCACGTCCTGCCATTGTTCCTGTTGGGAATGAAGGCGAAAGTAGTGACAGTCCGAGTGAGAGCTCGGATTCGAGTAATTCGTTGCCTTCTAAAAGTGGAGAGAATCTTGCGGGAAGAAGAAACGACATAAAAGTTGGAAAAACTTCGTCGGAATACAGCCCGCGTCAAGATTTCTGAATGCAGGGGAGAAAATGGATTGAGTGACTACTTCGAAGTTCGTCTTCGCAAGAGCCCCGGCATGGGGCTCTTATTTGAGTAATTCGAGGTCTGCTTCAAGACTCCGATGGTAGTTGAATGGCGATTAAGACTCGCAATTAAAAAATGGCAACGAATCTTGGAAATCAAGGCGGTGATGATGGGTTTCCGCAAATAGATATTCCAGATCATAAATTGCTACGCCTCATCGGTCAGGGGAGCTACGGGCAAGTTTGGATCGCACGTAGTACGATTGGGACCTATCGGGCGGTCAAGATTATAAGACGAAGCTCATTTCAACATGAGCGCCCATTTGAGCGTGAAATTGAAGGGATTCGTCGTTTCGAACCTATTTCACGCACCCATCCGGGGCTCGTAGCGATTCTGCATGTTGGACAGACACCGGATGGGAATTGCTTCTATTATGTGATGGAGCTTGGCGATGATATCCAAGCTCGGGATGAAATTGACCCGGAGAAGTATGAAGTCAAAACGTTGGCTAGTGCAGTGTGGGACCAGGGGAGGCTACCGATCGATCGTTGTATCGATATCGGGTTGTCTTTAAGCGATGCGCTTTCGTATCTTCATAGCAACGATCTAATTCATAGAGATGTCAAACCGGCCAATATTATTTTTGTGGCTGGATACCCTAAACTTGCAGATATCGGACTCGTTGCCGAAGCAAGTACGGCGAATACCTACGTTGGAACCGAAGGTTTTATTCCCCCAGAGGGACCGAATTCGGTTCAGGGCGATGTATTTAGTTTGGGGAAAACCCTCTACGAAATATCAACTGGTCAGGATCGGAATCAGTTTCCGACGCTTCCAAATACCTGTATCTCCGATACTGCTGAGGATAGTTTTGTCGAGCTCATTGAAATCATAAACCACGCTTGTGACCGAGACATCTCAGTAAGGTATCCAACCGCGCGTGCAATGCATGCTGAGATCACAGCGCTGGCCAATGGAAGATCAATCAAACGTTTGCGCCTGCTGGAACGACGGATGTTGGTCTTTACAAGAATTGCCAGAATGAGTGTGCTCATATTGATCCCTCTTCTATTCCTAATCTTTCTGGGCCAGCGTGAATGGCAACGGCGCATCCAAGAAATGAGTCGGGAAATCGGCAGGTTCGAAGTGAAGGCGGCGAATAGTATTACCGAAGGTGACTATGGGACAGCTCTAGGACATGTTGGACGGGCCTTAGAAATTGCGCCGGAAGATGAGTTGAACCACGAAGTTCAACAGATGCGAGCAGCCTCTCTTCTTGGATGCCTGCCTGCCTTGTCCCAGTTTTGGGTTGTAGGTGGATCCGTGAACGCACTGCGCTTTAGTAAATCGAACCAAAGTCTATTCGCTGTCGGCGACGAGGGATTTGTGGCTCGATTCTCGTTGAGCGATAGCTCGATGCATCCGTTCGTTGGGCATGCTGGAGATGTTAGAGCGCTCGATTACGATGGTGAAAATGAACGCTTACTGTCCGCATCGCATGATCGTTCCATCCGGCTTTGGAATGCCGAGACAGGGGAGTTGATTCAAGAGTTTAAACAACCCGCTTCTCTGTGGGCCATTAAGTTTAGCCCAGATGGACGCCATTTCGCCTCTGGGGGGGGCTCCTCGGATTCGCGGCATTCCCTCTATCTTTGGAGTCTCTCCAATCCTGATGAACCGCTTCGAATCTTGCCGGTTCGTGATCGCGTCTTGGGGGTGGATTTCTCTGCTGACGGGAAGGTGCTTGCTGTAGCAGAAGGTGGGACGGCAACGATTTGGGATGTTTCATCAGGCGAGCTGATCAAGACAATTCCTCATTCATCAACCGTATACGATGCCTCTTTCATTGATGAAGGAATGCGGCTAGCTACGGCGTCGAAGATTGGGATTTTTGAAATCTGGGATGCTGACTCGTTCACTCGTGAATTTCAATCACCTCGTCAGAATTTTGAGGTCCGTGATATTGAGGAAAGCCCCGATGGTCGTTTCTTGGCGACTGCCGGCTGGGACTCTATTGTGCGAGTCTGGAATCAAGATGAGGGACGGATTGCTCTCCCATTGTTGCGGCATTCCGGGCGGGTCAATTGTGTGCGTTTTGACTCTGCCGGACGCCGCATAGCCACAGGAGCTTCTGATGGTTCCATTAGAGTTTGGGATCTTGCCGGACAACGAAACCCAACTCGTTTTCCTGGGGTGTGGAGCGCGAATCGAGATGGTTCCTTTGCTGGTATCGAGGATCGGGTGGTTCGGTTGAGAAAAGGCGAAGCTGAGATTGTTCTAACGAACATTAGTCAGAATCTTGGGGCTGATTCTAAAGTGTGGTTACCTCAGGACGGACGTGAACTAGCGGTGACCACACCAATCGAACCGTCAGTTTTTCGCGTGCGAATCGCAGAGCTTGATTCGCCTGACACTTTGTTAGTGGACAAGGAGGTTAGAGTGGGCGAGGCGATCAGAAGCCTTGACGTGGATATTGATCAGGGTCTTTTTGCCGTTGCTGTGGGAAGTGTTCTGAAAGTCTTTCGGTTTTCTCCAGTTGATAATTCGGTTTACTATTCTGAGCATCTCGAGAATACAATTGATCGAGTGTTTTTCTCCCATTCTGGTAGGGAGCTTGTTATTCAGACTAAAAAGGAAGTGCTGATCTGCTTTGTTGGTGACGTAAGGAGCAAACCTCTCGTGATTGAATCTCAAAATGAGATTGCTTATTCTGCGCTCGATCCAACCGATAGTGTTCTCGCGATTTGCGAATCTGATAGTGGGCTCGAAGAAAGGAGTGCGCATCTCTATCGATTTCGAGAGAGTGTTAATTCATCCGTCGAACTTAGGCACCGTGATGGCGTCGTGAAAATGGCATTTCATCCTGAAAAAGAGATGTTAGTTACTGCTAGCGAAGATGCTCGAGCTTTGGTTTGGGGGTTTGACAATGATGAATCGTTAGGCGTGCCATTTAAGCATGACAATGGAATACGAGATGTCGACTACGGTCTGAACGGTCGGGCCATTCTCACAACATCGTCAGACCGAACTGTTCAGCTTCGAGATTTAGAAACGGCTTTACCGATTATACCGCCGATCAGTTTCCCTATAGTGATGAGTTTTTCTTCCCTTGATGAATCGACTAATCAGATCCTTTGCCAATCTCTTGGGGGCAGTGTAACGTGGACCTGGGCTATAGGGGAGAATAAATTCCCTGCCGATTTGCTATTGCGTTTTGCCGATGTCCTTTCGGGAACCCAGCTTGAACAAGTCGACGGTACTAGGGTCGTCCCCGTGGCTTGGTTAGATGCGAAGGCAGCTGTTCCTTCCGAATTAAGTGTGACTAGCCAAGAGATTCTGAATTGGCATCAGTGGCAGTCGTTTCATGCGTTAGCATCGTTGATTGAATTGCCCAACCAGTATCGACAGGAGCAATTTGATGCGCTCGACCGTGCTGATCGATTTCATTACGAAATTATCAAGAAATTGGAGGGGAAAGAAGATGAAGGCTATTTGGAATATCGACAGCTCGTTCATCAAGCTGTGATGAGCCAGAAAACGAGGGTTGATTGAGGTGGGGCCGAGAATTGGGTGCTGAAGTGACCTCCGGAAGATCCCGAGATAGTCTTTTGTCTGCGATGCATAGAAAACTGATCTTATCGAACAAGCTGTCACCTGGTGATGTGGTCATGCTGACGGCTGCGGTGAGAGATCTTCATCTTTCTTATCCTGGGCAGTTTTCTACCGACCTCCGGACGCCGTTTCCTGCTTTGTGGGAGCATAATCCGAATGTAGTTTCCCTAGATGAAAACGATTCGGAAGTTGTGGCGATTGAGTGTCGCTACCCCTTGATTGATCAGGCGAACACGACGCCGCATCATTGTATTCATGGCTTTATTCAACACTTGAATAAGGAGTTGGATGTCCAGATTCAGCCATCCAAGTTTTGTGGGGATATTCATTTGTCTCTGGAAGAGAAGTCTTGGTATTCAAAAATCTACGAATTGGTGGGATGTGATGTGCCGTTTTGGATTGTCGACGCTGGGGGGAAGTATGATGTGACGATTAAATGGTGGGACTCAGCTCGATTTCAGGCTGTTGTTGATCACTTTCGTGATCGGATCTTGTTTGTTCAAGTGGGAGCGAAGGGGCATCACCATCCCAAGTTGGATGGAGCTGTCGACCTCCGGGGGCGGACGGACCTTCGCCAGTTGATTCGCCTCATCTATCATTCAGAGGGATCGCTGTGTGGTGTTACTGCGCTCATGCATCTCACTGCAGCTGTTCCGTTAAAGAAACAAGATCGGCTTTTTCGTTCATGTGTGGTTGTTGCTGGTGCCCGGGAACCGGCTCATTGGGAGGCCTATCCCGATCATCAGTTCATTCAGAATGTGGGGGCTCTTAAGTGCGCCTTGTACGGAGGTTGTTGGAAGGATCGCACGTTTCCGCTTGATGATGGGGATGAGCGTGATGCACCGGATCGCCTCTGTCTTGATGTCGTTGGGGAACTGCCGCGATGTATGGACATGATCTCCGCTGAGGAAGTGATTCGTAGGATCGAAGCATACTACGAGGGGGGAGCATTGACCTGCCTTAGTGCCTCAGAAAGTCAGGCCGGGCGCAGGGCTATTGCAGAGACTAAAGACAATCGGTTTCTCAGTGGGGATGCTGCAAAAGGCCTAACGAACTAAGACGGAGTAGTTCATTCATCCTAACCGATTCCCGTTGTGTAAATTGCGAAAATCCGCGATCAATTTATTGTGAATGAATTGAGGCGTTGCGGTAGTCAAGGACTCGGAATCGGGACCGTTCTAATTGCTCTAATCGGATTCTTGGGTATGGAGGGAAATGCGGCTGAGGCGAGGCTTTCCCTTGAGTTAGTGGATCACGATTCAGCAAAGACGATTCCGGGATATTTTCGTGTCTTGGATAGAGAGGGAAAACCTATCTTGTTTCCGGATCTCGATTCACGAGGCGTAGGCCTGAGGCAAAACCACCCGGCTCGGCATTGGTATGCGATTCAGGAAAAGGCTGTCATCAAACTCCCTAAGAGTGAGGTTTATCTTGAAGCGTTCTCGGGGATTAATTCTGAGTTGTCTCGACGAAAACTCGACCTCCGGTTCTTCAATCGATTGAGCATCAGGATGCCGATTCGTGAGCTGCTCCCTTTGAGGCAGGAGGGGTGGCATGCCGGCAATACGCATCTTCATCTGAAAGGGTTGAAGCGTGACGCTGCTGATCGCTATCTCCGGACGGTGCCCACTTCAGATCGGCTGGATATTCTCTTTGTTTCCTATCTTGAGCGTGCCAGTGATGATCATAGTTACATCTCGAATGAGTATCCTCGACCTGAGCTCGACGCCCTGTCAAACGATGTGACTCGCTTCGGGAATGGGCAGGAACATCGGCATAACTTTGCGCCTTGGGGCGAAGGGTATGGTCACGTCATGTTTCTTGAGGTGGACGAACTGGTGAAACCTGTGAGTTTGGGGAAAGGGCTCACTGGATCGGGCTTTGATTCTCCGGCTTTGAAGAATGGTATCGAACGTGCCCGGGCGCAGGGAGCAACGATCGTCTGGTGTCATAATGGATTAGGTCTTGAAGGCGTGCCTAACTGGTTGGCCGGCCGGATTCATGCGCAGAATATTTTTGATGGAGGGTCTCAGGGGGATTATTCTGACACGTTTTATAAGTACTTGAATATTGGCTTGTCGGTCCCGTTCTCAACCGGAACGGATTGGTTTATCTACGATTTCTCGCGGGTGTATGCAGCTGTTGAAGGTTCGCCAAGCGTTGATTCGTGGCTGAGTGGGTTGCAGGCAGGGCGTAGTTTTATTACGAATGGCCCACTGCTTCATCTTCAGGTCGAGGAGCTTTCATTGGGCGGAAGGCTTAACCTTGATAGAGGACGAGCCGTGAGCGTTGTCAGTCGAGCGGTAGGGAGGGGGAATTTTGGGGAACTTGAACTCGTTAGGAACGGGAAGGTGATCAAGAGTGTCGTGGCGAAGGCGGTGGGAAATCGCTTTGAAGCGATCATTGAGTCTAGATTGCTTATCGGTGAGGCGTCCTGGATTGCAGCCAGGGTTTCCGGGGGGGGATTGGGAATGGAGGGCAATGTCATTGTGCCGCCTAGCACCCCGATCAGGGGGACGAGTCAAGGGGTGAATGAAATGGGGGAAGCGCTGTTCGCCCACACAAGTCCCATCTATGTCGATTTCAAAGGCAAGCCTCGATTTGATGTGCTGGCGGCCGAAGAACTGATTGCTGAGATGGAGGTCGGACGCGATCAGGTTCTGGCGAAGGGATTGTTTCAATCCATTGCTGAGCGAGATCAAGTCCTGAGTCTCTACCAAGAGAGCATCGAGGCGCTCCGAGAAAGAATCGCCGTACATTCTTCAGCGGGCGCGACAAAACGCTAAGTCAAGAGCATGATGAGAATCGGTAGCGAGAAGAAGCATCCGATAGTGGAGTAGAAGACCGCTTGCGTTAGGGATTCGACGTTCCCTCCAAAGACGCGGGCGTAAACGATGGGAGCCATGGCGCTGGGCATGCTCGCGATCAGAATCAGCACGGATCGCAAGAGGCCTTCGATGCCAATCAGTGAGGTGATGACAGCGGCGACAAGGGGAGCAGCGCATAGCCTAAGGATAACGATGCCAAGGAGTTTTGGATCCATCGATTTAATACGAATGCTAGCGAGCTCCATACCGACGCAAATGAGAATCAGAGGAATGGCTGCCTGCCCCATCGTTGTGATTGGAGCCATGACGGGTTCGGGTAAAGTGATTCCAACGAGGCGGAATACCGTCGCGATAATGAGGACATAGAAGATCGGCATTCGGGCCATGGCGCGTGCTGATTCTCTGCGAGACATGCGGCCCCTTGCGGCCACATACATGCTGAAGCCGTTGTGGGGAACGGCGTTGACTGCTACCAAGAGGCCTGCAAATAAAAGGCCCTCGTCTCCGAAGGCGAATAGGGCGACTGGAAACCCAAGGTTGACAGCATTGAAGAAGGTGACAGAGAGAACGGCGCTACTGCTTGTAGCGGTGTCGAATGCTACGAGCTTTGAATAAAACTTCCCAATCGTAGCCATTGTTCCCAAGGCTAGAATACAGAATAGAGCCACCTTGAGAATGTCCTGGCTCTGGACGGTGACTTTCATCAGATTCGAAAAGAAGAGCGGTGGAAGCAGAACGTAAACCGAAACTTTGCTGAGGGTCGTTCGGTCGAGTTCGAGCGTTCGGTGCGCAACGATGCCAATTCCACAATAGAGGAACAGCGGCAGAAGCGCATTGAGATAGACTGAGCCGAGCTCAGCAAGAAAGGTCATTCAGCTAGGGGAGGTGAAATGGGCGTAGCGTGTTAAGACGCTACGATTTTTGTTTCAGATGATCGTCAATAATCGTCGCGGTCACTACATCAGCGCCAACGTTCACCGTGGTTCGAGCCATATCGAGGAGACGGTCGACACCAATGATCAGCGCGAGTCCTTCCGCTGGAATATTAAAACTGATGAGCAATCCAGCGATGATCGGAAGTGAGCCACCGGGAATACCGGCTACAGCGATCGCACTGAAGACGGTTAGCAAGAGAAGCGTCAGTTGATTGGCTAGCGAAAGGTCCACGCCGTAGACCTGAGCGATGAAGAGAACGACGCAGCCCTCGTAGAGTGCTGTTCCACTCATATTCATGGTCGCTCCGAGCGGTAAAACAAAGCCACTGGTGCTGTTCGAAACCCCAAGTCCCTCGCGAGTGACCTGAAGACTCGTTGGAAGGGTGGCGTTGCTTGAACTCGTCGAAAAGGCAGTGATGAGAACGGCACGAATCGACCGGAAGAAGGCGATCGGAGAGCGCTTGGTAAACACCTTGAGCCAGACTGACATGGTGCCGAAGAGATGGATGAGCATGATCAACAGACTGGCGACGACGAAGTATGTCAAAGAGACGAGAAAGTCGAGTCCGACGTTGACGATGGCGCTGAAGATCAATGCTGGGACAGCATAGGGAGCAAGGAGTAGCGCGAAGTGGACGATTTTTGTCATCAACTCGGCGATAATACTCAGGAACTCCTCAAATCGTTTTCGGCGGTCTTCAGCCATTTGAGTGCCTGCCGCTCCAAGCAATATCGCGAAGAGAATGAGGGGAAGGATCTGAAATTGGACGACCGATTGTACTAGATTGCGTGGCATGAACATTTCCACCAAGGTCTTGAAGTTGATACGTTCTTGGTTCTTATGAACTTCCTCCACATTCTGGGCATCTCCCACAAATTCGTTACGCAGTTTTTCCTGGGTTAATTCGTCTAGCGAACCTCCAGGATTCAGCACGTTCATCATGATCAGCGCGAGAAACACGCCGATGGCCATGTTCATGAAGAAGAACCCGGCTGTACGCCCTGCCAAGGAACCCAGTTTAGAGATGTTGCCAAGTTGGACGATTCCTAGTGCGAGAGAAGCAAAGACTAGGGGGATAACGACGAAAAACAGGAGGCGAAGAAAAACTTGTCCGAATGGATTGAAGACGTGCTCCGCCGCTCCCTGAGCGAAGCTCAGAATGCGCGGGTTGGAATTTCCTGCTACTACGGTGACGATACCGAGAATGATTCCGATCACGAGCCCCCAAAGAATTCTGGAGGCGAGGTGATGCGATGCCTTTTCACTACTCATACGATTAAAAGGTAGGTAATAAATCTAAATACTGTAAATGACAAAATCCTCACGCCGGGGTGTTGGATTGCTGACTCTATCAGAGGGCCGTGGACGAGATCGATCTAAATTCATGTTTTGTCGATCGATGCATCGCTTAGTCGGGGCGCGAGTTGCTGGCTGAGCCTCCGATTGACAGGCTACACTGAGCTCTCTAGCTTGGCGTCGATGTTCGATCTCGTGTCATCTTATCAGCCTGCCGGAGACCAGCCCCAAGCGATCGAGGCCTTGTCAAAGGGCATCGTCAAAGGCGAAGCCCATCAGACCCTGCTCGGAGTGACTGGGTCCGGGAAGACTTTCACGATAGCCAATCTTATCGCCAAGATGAATCGCCCAACCTTGGTGATTTCCCATAATAAGACCCTCGCTGCCCAGCTTTACTCCGAATTTAAAGGGTTTTTCCCAGATAATGCGGTTGAGTATTTCGTAAGCTACTTCGATTACTATCAACCTGAGGCGTACATTCCTCAATCTGACACCTTCATCGAGAAGGACTCGAGCATCAACGATGAGATCGAGCGGATGCGCTTGTCAACGATGAGTGCCTTGTTCTCTAGGAGAGATGTCGTCGTTATAGCGAGTGTGTCGTGTATTTACGGCATCGGGAGTAAGGACGATTATGAGGCGATGTTAATCTCAATCAAGGTGGGACAAGAGCTTTCGCGAGAACAGTTTTTAAGTCGGCTTATTGAACTCATGTACGAGCGAAATGATGTGACCTTAAAGCGGGGCCATTTTCGCGTGAGAGGGGACACGGTCGAACTGATTCCTGGTTATCTTGAGGAGGGGCTACGAATCGAGTTTTTTGGCGATGAGATCGATCGCTTGACGCGTTTTGATCCGTTGACGGGGGATGCTATCGAGTCCCTGCCTTACGTTACTGTGTATCCGAGTAAACAATTTGTGACCTCTCGCGACAAGATGAAGCGTGCGATTCTAACCATCCGCGAGGAGTTGGGGGAACGGGTTGCTTGGTTCGAGAAGAATCAGAAACTCATCGAGGCCCAGCGGATCAAGATGCGAACGGAGTACGACCTGGAGATGATGGAGGAAATGGGGTTTTGTTCTGGCATTGAGAACTACAGTCGTCATATCAGCGGGCGCCCACCGGGTTCTCGACCGCATTCGCTAATGGATTTCTTTCCGGAGGACTATCTCTTGGTTGTCGATGAGTCTCATGCAACGGTGCCTCAAATTGGAGGTATGTATGCTGGGGACCGATCTCGGAAATCGACATTGGTCGAGCATGGTTTTCGTCTGCCAAGTGCTCTTGATAATCGTCCACTCAATTTTGAGGAGTTTCAGACTTTTCAGCATCAGACGATCTACGTGAGCGCGACGCCTGCCATGAGAGAGTTGGAATGGAGTCGGGGAAAGGTGGTGGAGCAGATTGTTCGGCCCACGGGACTTTTGGATCCGGTGATTTCGGTGCGTCCTTTGAAGGGACAGATTGACGACTTGATTGATGAGGCGCGAAAGCGAGCGGATGCGAACGAACGGGTTTTGGTCACGACTTTGACTAAGCGCACGGCCGAGGAGTTGACGGACTACATGGCGGATATTGGAATTAGTGTGAGGTACCTGCATAGCGAGATTGATGCCATTGAGCGCGTTGAGATATTGCGGGCGCTTCGGAAGGGTGAGTTTGATGTCTTGATTGGAATCAATCTCTTGCGTGAGGGCTTGGATCTTCCTGAGGTATCCCTAGTAGCCATCTTGGATGCGGACAAAGAGGGCTATTTGAGATCGACGACGAGTTTGATTCAAACGGCCGGACGAGCCGCTCGACACCTTGAGGGGCAGGTTATTCTTTATGCCGATGTCGAGACGAAGAGTATCAAAGCATTCCTCGAGACCTCCCGATATCGACGTGAGCGCCAGTTAGAGTACAACAAGAAGCATGGGATCACGCCGAAGCAAGTCACTCGCGCTGTCGAAGACAGTCTCTCCTTTCGTGGGAGCGGGCGTTCTGAATCGGAATCTATGCTGAAAGATGCTCCTGGAGGGCTTGATGTCGTCGAGACGGTGAAGGAACTGGAAGAGGAGATGATTGTCGCCTCCAATAATCTGGAGTTTGAAAAGGCGGCCTTGCTGAGGGATCAGATTCGAGAATTAAAGAAAGCGAACGGCGAGTCTGTAGAAGGGGCGGCAGCCCGGTCGATCACCTATGGTAAAAAGAAGCGCCGTCGTCGAATGAAGTAGTGCGGGAATAATAACCGAATTCATGTTTCTTACCGTGAACGCATTCAATTCATGAAGACTTTTGGAAAATCGGTTGTTTCTGTCCTCTGTGTCGGAGCTGTTCTCTGGTCCGGCATTCGCTGGTATGAGTATTATGTCTCGGTGAGTCCTGTGGAGATCTCCCATGGCGGTTCATTCATGATGCCTCCGAGCGATCCCACCGTGTTCAGTCCGTTTCAAGTTGTTCCTCCCTTTCCCGCGATTACGAATGCTCCATTTGTGGCCGGGACGCAAGTTTCTGGTGAGGTGACCGAAAACGAATTGGTTCTAGGAGTTGAGATCAACGGCGAGGCGCGGGCTTATCCCATCAACATGCTGACGGGACCTGATCGAGAGATCATCAATGATCACTTGGGAGGTGTCGCCATCGCTGCGACCTGGTGACATCTCTGTTTTAATGGCGTAGTTTACGCCAGATCGGTCGGTGATCAGGAGCTAAATCCTGTCTCTTATACACATCTCCGAGCCCACGAGACCTCTCTACAT
>CAJXVR010000132.1 GCA_913061285.1 uncultured Verrucomicrobiota bacterium
GCGTCAGATGTGTATAAGAGACAGCAATGAAATACTGAGCCTCGTCAGCCCAGAGAAAAACTGGCCGTGGATTCGATTGCAAAGCTTTACTCTCCATAGTCAGTTGCCAACTGTATTTCCAAAGCGTCTGCACCATTCGCCCAACATCGCGATATTCTTTTATCGGGAGATCGAGCAGAATGATCGCTCCCTTGCGGCTTGCCTCTGGCGTAATATTTGTTTTAGTGCAGATAAGTTCTCGCACCGGCCCTCGCAGCAATAGATCGATCGTTCCCGTAACCATCGAGACGATGATGCTGCGCGTCCTTTCACTGAGAGTCGGAAACTCGCGTAGCCAATAATGTCTGGTGATAGCGTAGTCGTTTTTTTGAATCGCCGTCTTCGGATTGTTTCGAGCCCTATTCAACGTTTGGAAACAGTGCGATTGGCGTTGCCACGAAGCAGAGGTTGCCTCGTCTCGTGTTTGCGGCGCTGAAGCTATTACTTTGTGGAACATTGGGAGTGATAGTCGTCGGTATGCGATGGAACAGAGGTCTACCAGATTTCGAATGAGCTGTTCTGCTGATCGTTGCCAGTAGGGGTCGGAACTGTTCTGACGGACAGCGCTGCTCACCTCAGTCGCCCTAAGGAGAAGTTGTAGGATGTTTTCTGTCATACCCCCACCGCGACCTGGACGTCTGAGCTCGTATTCAAGAAAGTTAAATCGGAATGGGTGCTCTGGCCCAAACATCAGGAGGGACCTACTTCGCCCTGTCTCTTTGCAGTAGCGAATCCACATTCGACGTTCGTCCGGTTTTGCCGTCAGGACTAGGCCTCCAAAGCCAGCTCTTAGGAATGCTTTCGCTAGGATTTGCCCAGATGCCGTCGTTTTGCCTGCTCCGGTGGCACCAAAGATTGCAGTGCCTTCAAATGCATCTCGTATAGACCATGGGTCTTTATTGCTTAGGTAGAGAAGGGGACGATCGAGGTTGAGTTGATTAGGAATTCGTGCTCTTGTTTTTCTCGGAGTACTAAGCGAGAATATGTTTTTGAAAAACTTCATAATTCGAGTTGAGGTTCTAACTTTCTAGGGGATTCCCGTTGCGACTTCTTTTGAATACCTTTTCTGCGTCGAAGTTCACGCGCCGATGGGAATGCGTGCTCCCACTGCTCGAGGCATTGCCATTGGTTGGAGGGGGTAGGGTATGTGCGGAAGGTTGCTATCCCGTTCTTGTCGAAATGACTAACGGTCGTTACACGGTATCCATTTTGGATTAAATAGTGATAGTCTGGATTCGTTCGATTGAGAGTTTGTTTCAGTGCTTTGGCGTGGCGGGCATCGAGAGGAAGAAACGGTTGCGCAATTTTTGAATCAATCGTTGTTGTCGTTTTAAGATGCTTTTTGCTAAACGATTTCGGATGCAGCCAACGATCAACTGCTGCTCGAATCTGTTTGTCCCGTTCTTTCTGGGTTGTCTCCCGTTGTGATGGCTGTGAATTTTTGCGATGTGAGATTATCGGAGCTTTGACTCTTGCAATCGTTTCTCCAACGCGACGAGCTGTTTTGAGAGTTTGTTGAATTGTGCGTAGCCAGAGTTCAGCTGCTGCGCCAAGGTTGCTATCTGTCTTCTCATGAGCTTCTCTCGATCTTTGGCGTCTTGTTCTAGCTTGTTCAGGGCGGTGATCAGATAGTTCTCGAGTTCTGTCATTGAGCGGAGTTTTGGATATTAGATTTTGAGGGGGAACAGGTGTGGGTTTCGGAAATCGCGCTTGATTGTATTTGATTCGACTTTCGAGAAGTTTTTGCAGCTCGGCTTCAAGTATTTCTGGTTCGGAACGATTTGGTTTCGTTGCTGCGGGTATGTTCTTTGAGAATAGAGAATCACGCAGACGAACTCGGCGACCTGTTGAGGGATGTTTTACGGTAACATAGTTTTGGCCTACACGGGTTACGTCTAATCCGGATTGTTTTAGCAACGTGACTGAGTCGCTCTGAGTTCGGATTTTGCCTTCGTTGCGTATCCTTTGCGTGTGTCGTGTAATCGTGTCCTTAAGAAGTTTGTTGGTAACAGTGCGCCCAGCCGAACTCGTCGATGAAATCCTGTCGACGAACTCATGAAGCGACGCGTCTCTCGTGTGATTTGGATCGTCTGGATCAGCCAATCCGAATTCTTCTGAGATTTTAGACCTGACAAGATCGTAGATCCGGCTGCTTCCAGGTGGGGCAATATTTAATGCAGTTCCAGTTCTCAGATTAACCCTTGGGACCAAGAAGTGGAGGTGATCGCATTTGGCATCGGTGTGGTGAACCCAAAGAATGGTGAAATCGTTTGGTTCCAGGCCTGCGAAGGCCGCTTTTTCAAATTCGGCCATAGCGCGTTGTGCCAGATTGGGACTAAACCGTTCTCCTTCATGTAGGCTTAGAACGCCGGAAGTGTATCTCCATTTCGTTTTCAAACAGTCGATAACATTCCGAATCTTTTCCGGATCCCCCCTTAGAACTGTTGGTTTTGCGGAACGTTTTGTTCCCTTGCTGTCGTTGGTCCCTTCGAGGTAGCCGACGGGATCATCCTTGCGAAGCAGATAATTGAGTGCTGGTGCTGCACCTCCCTGCGATCCCCGTTTAAAAAACCGAATAATCAATCCTCTCCTTTTTCACCTGGCAACAGAGTGGAAGACACTTGTCGATCAAGAGACATTAGAAAAGCGGTGAGTCTGACCAACTCCAGAGGATTAGTACGATTCAGATTCGCCCGTGCGATTGAGACGAGGCTCTGATTGATTCGTTGGCAGAGAAGAATTGCCTCCCGATTAATTCTTGGTGTATGCGAACGCCGGTTTATTGCGGCTGCTCGGGCATACTCCGCCATTGGAATTCCGAGGGACGTTGCTTTAGTCTGTATCTCGGAATACTCAGATTCTGAGAGTCGAACTTTTAGTAACCGCTGCCGTTTCATTCAGTGTTGGGGGTTTTAGGGGCACAGCCCCTAAGTCCGCCCGAGAGGCCCTCTGAGGGCCCTCTCGGGTAGCCTTGCTGTGTGGCGGGCTGACATATTCGGGCCATTTTGGGATTAACTACGGCTTATTTTCGCACGGGTTTGTTTAATCACTTTTGTGAATTGCCCATGACTGAGAAAATGGTGCCGTAGTGGAGTGAACTACCGTCGGTTAAATCAGTTGGCGTGTGCATGAACCCAGTTGTTTGCTTGGGCCGTATGCGCTCGAGGGTGGCCTGAAGAATGCCTGGGGGCATGTTGCCGCCGATAGCCGTGCTGGTGCGATTGATTTTGACCAGCCGAGTGTGTGCCTGCACGAGATGTCCGAGCCTGCATCGCCAGCATTCGCTTGCACCATGCTGCCGCTAGGCGTTTCGCCTTGTGCTTTGTTCGAATTGGTCCTGCACTCGCGACAAAATATCGGTTGCCATCAAACCCGCGTCCTGTTGATTCACAATCGGTGATAGGCTGCTGGAACTCTGGCATTTGCTCAATGTAGACGCGAAAACCATCAGAGCCGTGGCGCTCGATGAGGATGACGAATTGTTGTTCGAACCCTTCTGCTCGGGAATAGAACGGGTCTGTCTGGAGTTTTCGATCTTGTGGTGCCGTGTAGACCCATTCACCACTCGTCATAAAATGCGCGTGGCTTTGGGCCCAGCATCGTGCGGCGTCGAGTGCGTCTTCTCGGCTGTCAAGAACTGCTGGAAGCAGTCGTCCGATGCTTTTGTGCTGGATAATGCCGCATTTTTTCAGATTGGGAGATTCAGTTTGAAATGGGAATCGATCAATAAACACACGCCACGTCGAACCGTTATTCTCAAATTCGAATTTATAGACACCGAAACCTTCGATTTTTTGAAAAACATGTTGCCGATTGGTATGTCTCCGGGGGCGTTCGGCTCGGCGAAACGCATTGCGGTTCCGCTGCCGGAGAGCTTCATGTGTCAACGGAGAGCGCTGTCTCACCTGAGTCGCGCTCCGTTGCTGCGGAGTGGGGTCGTTTGATCCTTGGGTGGGTGGGCTATGCCGGTCGCGGAGCGTGAGTATGATAATTGCGACGATTACGAGAATCGCGAGAATTGAGATTCCGATTATTATTCCAGTGAGTTCCATATTATTTCTTTCTTTAGGCGGTTGTGGTTTGTTTTCGAGGGCGTCCCCGGCGTGGGGTTGGCGAGACCGGAAGTCCGCCAATGACCTTGATTCTTTTCGTGCCTCGGGCAGCGACTTTCTCAAATGTGTCGCCGATCGCTTCGAGGATGACCTCCCGTGGCTCCCGCTGAGACTCTTCGCGAATGAGATCGTCGAGACCTTCGATGAGTTCGTCCGAAATGTCCGCAGGGTCGAGGGTAAGTCCGGCTTGCTCGGCGGTCTCAATGAGCACTTCTGTGGAGGACAGGCCGAGCGTTAACCGTGGGTGTGGATCTGGTTCCGAGAATGCTCTTGGTGCGGGGAGTAGCAGCGGGGTTTTTGGTTCAGGAGTAGCTGCTGGCTTTTCAACCGTGAATTCAGCGCTGAGCTCCCGCTGAATCCACAGGCGAAGGCTCAGAAACGTTGGGAAGCGAAGCTGACCAGATTCTATCCAACGTCTGATTGTTTCGTTCTTTCCAGAATATGTTTTTCCTCGATCAAGATACAGGAACGCCGCATTGGTTGTTGGGAATACTCGAAATCCGATCCGACCCGTCGCTGGAGATACCGTGGAAGGCAATTCCTGATCCGAAAAGGCGATGCAAGAGCGATATGCCTTTCGTTCGAGATCCAGAAATTGGCGATTTGAGCCGTTAATAAATTGTTTCATATTTCTTTTTGGTTTCGGGGATTAAGATTCGGGGCATGTCGGTATAATTTTGGTGTCAGGAATATTTTCTCCCCGCGCCTTGAGATTTCCGGTGCCGCCGCAGTCGGGGCATGAATAATTGTATCCGGTTGTAGGATTCTCCGGAAATTGCTCACGCCAGAGTATATTTCCGGTAAACGCGTTAGGGTGGTTGTATGCGTTCTTGAACGCACGAATTCCGAGCGATTCATCTACATTGGGATCGAGCTGGATGAGCGCTAGATTTCGGTTTCCTAGTTCGGCCAATTTGTCGCCCCAGAACGAGTGTCCTGATCCGTGGTGGGCGAGTGCAAGTGTGGTCCATAGTTTTAAGGAATTGACGGTGGGCGTTGCCACATACTGGGAACCTTCGGAGGTGGCGTGGTTTTTGATTCCTTTTTTGAGAAACGCATCGTAGCGGCTCGAAAGAATGCAGCGATGGCATGCTAGCGTTGTTTCCGGATGGGTAAATGTCACTTCGGCGGCGTAGCCCCCTCGATACACTTGAGCACAAAGGCTTGGAATTCCCCATTTCAGTGCAATCTGGTTGGTGCGCGCCTGCGCATGGAATGAATCGGTCATGCCAAGCACAAGTGTTGTTTCAGAGATTAGTTCGCTAAGTGCATCGTCTGAGAGATCGTCGAGGCTGCAGTGCATTGGGTGCACATCTGCATCCGCGTTGATTTGCTGAATTCGCGCTGCAATAGATTCTACTTTCGGTGTTCCAACATCACTTCGAAAGCAGGCCTGAGTTGCTAGGTTTGCGTGCTCATATCGATCTGGATCGATTAAGCAGAATCTGCCGAATCCGCTGCGTGCGAGATCGGTGATGAATTCTGCGCTTCCTCCACAACCGATGCAGAGTGCATGGGTATCTGCGAGGCGTTCGAGATTTACCGATGATGAGATTCTTGAAAAACATTCGTTCGGTGACTCTTGAGTTTTCTTCTCGTCGAGGATGGTAATCGGGATTTCGTGAAGCTCGTGATCCGATCGATCGACGACGAACATCGTCATTGAGAAGGGGCCTGTTGCAGAAGACTGGACGATCGGAATTGCTGAGTAACGGAGATTGTCGTTTCCTGGGTTGGAGAACAGACTTATCGCGGAAGAGATGTCCATTCCCGAAGGAAATGGAACTCCCCGCGGATGTGAATGGACGATGCCAACAAAGTCTGCGCTCGGCCAGTTCCTGATCGCTGTGTTAACCGCGTCGCGATTTGGCCGGTACTCGACCCCGGAAACATACGCACCTTCGTCGAAGAAATACTCAGTTATTTCTCCAGAATTGCGATTGCCGCCAAGAGCTCCTCCAGTTTCCGGTTGTCGTTGGCCAACAGTGTTCTTGATCTGCTCAATTACTGAGCGCCGAATTCGAATTTTGTTTGGAATTTTTGTTTTCATAGGATTGTTTAGGTGAAGCGTCCGTTCCTGAGGTAGTTGTCGGTCCCGTGTGCCCAGCGCCGCGAAACATACATGGCGTCCTCCAGGCATTTGATCTGTCCTGTCCAACAGATGTAGTGCTTCCGGACTTGGCCATCCCAAAGGCGATGAGTGGTTATTCCTGAATGATTTCCCGGGCCGTAGCTTGGATGTTTAAGAATGTAGATACGCCAGTGATTCGTGCGGATCTCCTTGTATCGAAAACGATATTTGTGTCCTCTCGGAGTTTTGTATATGTGGGTAAATTGTGTGACTAAACCAGGTTTGCGAGAGTGGCGCTTGCGATTCTGATTCCGTCTTCGAGCTGCCAATAGAGTCCTCAGAAGCGTTCGACTCGTAGTATTGCCACCGTTCTGCGGCCGCTGTTGTCGAGACCTTGCAGATTGCGGTCGTTGTGCCGTGTTGCCATTGGTTGGGGGTGCACTTTGACCAATGAGCAGTCCTGCCAAAAGGGATACTATGATGATTGCTAAAAACATTGCGACCGCCATGAGTTGCTCGCCTGGTGAAAGGCCCGCCGCCGTTTCCGGCGGCGGGTTGCTAGCTAAGAAAAATCGATTCATGCGTGAAACGATTCGTCTTGCACGGAGCCGTCTCCATGCATGATTAGGTTTTTTTCCATTGTTTTACTTTGCATAGTTTCCTTTCTGTTTGCTGTTGCGACCCTGTTTGCTGATGCCTACTGGGGCGCATTCACCAAGGGATACGTTCGAAACTTCAGAATTAGGGAAAAATAAAGTGAAGTTTTTTGCTTTTCCTTTTTTACATTGAATTAAGGATCGGTTTATTAGCTCATTTTTGTGGTTATTGACAAGTAGAAGAAGTTATGATACTGTGGAAAAGACGTTCCTGAATTTGATTAGCAGTTGTCTCCCTGTGTCTTGTGACGTTGGGAGTATCCGCTAATCAAAAGAGAGGAATATTGTGAAGAAGAAAAAGCCCCAAGCGCCTAACCAAGCCAAAGCGATGGAATTGTTGCAGGCGTTCGTCTGCGACCTGCGGGAGCGAGAAGTGACAGACGAAGATATGGAATTAGCGTTCGGAGACCTTGGCCCACTACCACCAGAATTCGAAGCTATTGCGAATCGGAGGATCGGTGCAGCAGAGGCGAGGAAGCTTTTAAGGCAAAGAAGCTATTCTGATGAAGAGCCCCTGAGTTGGGAGGAACTCTGTAGACGGTTGAAAGCGAAAAATGCTAAGACTTCGTAGGTTAGAGAGTGGCGCAGATCGAACAATCCCAAAGCTGAAGCTTTGGGATTGTTTTTAATGGCTGAATAATATCTATTTCTTTGTGATGGAAGAGAGCTTGAAAAAGCTGAGATGCCTCGTGGTTGACGCTCAGAGCAGAAAAGACGAGAAATCGCAAGATGCCCTGTTTGATGTTCTTGATAGTGAATACCGAGCGCGGTTAGTGTACTTTCTGGAAAAATCCTTTTCCAGTGAGGCATCGCAGGCAGAAGATGTTGTTCAAGAGTCACTACTTAGTTTTCAAGAGCAGATCTTGGACGGAAGAATCGACCCCGACTGCAATCTCTTTAACTTTTTGCTCACCATCGCAAAAAACAAGATGATTGACTTGCTCAGAAAACCAAGTCGGAGGTTTGTCAATCGCACGCGAACGTATGAAAACGTCATCGCTGGCATAAAGGGAAGTCGCCTTTCTGGCTTCTTGTCTGATCCATTGATCGCGCAAGAGGTCTTTGAAAGGCTTTGGAAGCTTGCGAAGAATTCTGCCAAATTCAACTATGGGAAGATCCTAATAGTGATTCTAGACGCCTATCCCGAGGATCTCACTCCGAAGGAAATCAAGATTGAGTTGGCAGTTCAGAATATTGAGATGTCCATCAACACTATCTATAGCGGGCTAAAGGAAGCGCGAATAAAATGCCGACATGTGATCTATGATGAGTGAGCCTGGAGATAGCGAAAATATCGAAGATCGTGCTGCCAAGCTTCTACTATCGTTCGTCTGCGACCTGCGGGAGCGAGAAGTGACAGACGAAGATATGGAATTAGCGTTCGGAGACCTTGGCCCACTACCACCAGAATTCGAAGCTATTGCGAATCGGAGGATCGGTGCAGCAGAGGCGAGGAAGCTTTTAAGGCAAAGAAGCTATTCTGATGAAGAGCCCCTGAGTTGGGAGGAACTCTGTAGACGGTTGAAAGATCGGAAGGTAGAGAAATCAGGAGAGCAAGGTGGCAGGCAATCCTCTCATGTATTTCGAATACTCGGTCTCCCAGAAATTCTAGCAAAATCCGAACTTGGGCTAGCTGCAGATGAAAGACGCCCACCGAGGAAGAAATTCCAGTTTCAAGTTTTAGGCGGAGAGGCGGTCGTTGACGCACATATTGAAAACAATTGGGAATACCTGGCGTTATCGGTTTGGGACAGATCTGGTGAGCCGACGTTGCTGCTTAATGGTGCCGAAATTCTAGATATTGAAAGAAACCGTTTGGCTACAGTTGATGGGAGCAGTGCGAGGATTCTGGCCCGAGCAATTGAAAACGGATTAATTATTCGAACGGCTTCCGGGGATTTACTTGAACCTTGCTAATCATGGAGTCTAACGGTGGTGAGAGGCACATCTACAAGGTTGCTAGTAAGCCAAGCACATGAATACCCGGGCTCCGTCTGTATTCTCTGTGATAGCGATTTGTTACGGGTTGAGCCCTATGTGAGACATGGGCCAATCTTTCCTTCTATTCTCGGCGAGCTCTTCGTCCGGGTATGGCTTTACGAAGACGATACGCCGCTCCGCATTATTGAATTTGTTGATTCGATATCGGATTATGATGAACTAAAGGCGGCATTAGAAATCCATGCTTGCCCTTTACGACGACTCAGTCCCAATTCAGTTCCACGGCACCGAGAAGTGCTGCCCTCAGTTAGGTTGGCCGAACACGAGATGGCAGTGTGGGATTACTTGAGCGATCGAATCACCCAGTATCTCGAGTGTGATGGCATTTTTCCTCTCGTAACGAGAGGTGCTGACGAAGCTGTTGCGGTTGCGTTTCGTTTCAATCGTTCTCCTGATAGACAAGGGACAGTGTATGACGATGAGAAGGAAATTATAGAATGGAGTTCTTGTCTAGAGACATTGGGTGAATCGGGAAGATTCTGGGGTGGCGTTGACGTTTGTGGAGTGCTACCTTTCGACACTGGGGAGGGCAAAGAAAGCCAGCAGATTGGGGCTAGCCTCGGCTTGTCCCTTATTCTTGCACGAGAGCGAAAGCGAGCGACGGTGTTTGGCTATTGGCCTCCGCTTGATATCTTAGCAACAGGTGCGCTTCATTCTGGTAGATTAACTCGGGTTGAATCAATACCGGCTAAACTTGCCTTGGCTGATCGATTGCGTGTTAAGGTTGCAGTTTGTCCAGAACCTCAATTCAACGTGCCGGAGATTGAGAGTTTGGTAGTTATTCCGACGGAAACTCCAATCCGAAAGTGTGTGGAGTTGGTAACTAGGAAACTCGATTCCCTTAGCTTGACTCGTATAACATTTCATCAGGCCTGTCTTGGAACGAATGAAGCAGGGCAGATTGAGTTATCCGAGATTCTCGACTGGCGAGAGTGTGATGTAATTCACACCCGTTTGCTACATTTCCAGCCGGTATTTGAGGCTTCAAGTAGCGATGCGGCGGATGCCTTTGGCGTTTCATGTAGGACCATGATCACCGCGATTTCCAGAAGAAGAAGATATCTCCACCACGGGCTATTGGCTGCGATTGCTACCCTGTGTGCCTTACTTACTGGGATGGGAGTATGGCTTTGGCAGGAGAAAAAGAACGAGGAGATCGAGCGGATCAATCGAATCAGCCGATTGACTGAACAGGGACGACAGGAGATTCTCCAGGGGTTTCCCCTCCGCTCTCTGCCATACCTGGAGAAGGCTTACTCACTTGGTGGTGATAGTGGCCCGCTTAAGTATCTTCTCGCTCGTGGTTTGGAGTCGGTGGTAGCCCAGATAAGTGTATTGGGTGATCCGCCCGCAATAGTGAGTCAGGCGAGTTTCTTGCCGGGTAGCACTCGTGTGATGACGTATACTCGCAATGGTTCTTTGGGAATTTACGATGCGCGTAGTGGATCGAAACTTTCAGAAATCGCGGATTTCGTTAGGCCAGAGATTGTGCCGTCAGTGAGCCGTGATGGATCCCTGATTGCCAGTGCGAAAGAGAACATTGGGTTAATCTGGGCTAGTTCGGGCGATCAGCCAGTCAGCCGCCTAGAAGGTCATGAGTTTGACATCAAATCGATCGCTTTTAGTCCGGACGGGACACAGATAGTTACTTCGAGTGTTGATGACACAGCCAGAGTCTGGTCCGTTGATAACGCTAAACTGACTCAATCTTTGAGGGGCCATAGGGCAACCGTGCAGCAGGCAGTTTTTGATGGAACCGGAGACAAGGTTGTTACTTTGAGCCTCGATAGAACAATTCGAGTTTGGGACGCTACGAGTGGAAGAATCTTGCAGACAATTTTCCTGGACGAAGACGAACTGTCGTTCCAGACGTTCCCGTTAACGCGTATTGAAGTGAGTCCAGATGGTCGGTATTTGGTCGGAATTATTGGAGGGCAATTGATAAAGGTCTGGGATCTTGTATCTGCTGATCTCATTTCCGAAGTTTCTTCCGGAGACCGAGGACTGTATGCAGTAAGTTTCAACGTCGTCGCTGATACTCCGGTGGCTATTATGGCTCCGAACGAGCGAACGCCGTTAAACCTTGTAAACCTCATTTCAAATGAAGATCTGACGTTTGCCACAAATGAATGGATGACTGATGCCGTAGTTAGTCGGTCTGGGGGGCGTGCAATTACGACTGGGTTCGACCAGTCTGCAGAAGTGTGGGATATGGTATCTGGGCATGTGTTATTTCGCCTCGAAGGACACCGTGGTTCTGCCGTGACATATGCGGATTTTAGCGATGATGACACGTTAATGTTGACAGTCGACTGGAATGGAACGGTGCGAGTGTGGCAGGCACAGGTTGGAATGTTGACCTCAACTGTAAGTGCACATGCGGGAAAAGTATTCTCAATCAGTTTCAACCGGGACGGTTCTAGGTTTGTGACAGCGGGAGAGGATAACCAACTTAAGTTGTGGAGCTTTAAACCTTTCTCAGAATTGAATTCAATTTCCGGGTTAGACAATCCTCTCGGCACAGCGGTTTCAAACTCCGACGGAACCGTGGCTGTCTCTGTGAGTGAACTCATGCCGTTTCCGCAGAGATCAGATACAACCGCACGGATTTGGGACCTTGAATCTGGCAACGCATTGCTGGCATTGAAAAATGGTCACACAAATGCTCTCTCTAAGGTTCTAATTGACGAAGCAACTCAGGATTTGTTCACCGTATCCTGGACAGAAAACAAAGTTAATCGATGGGATTTGCAATCAGGCGAGATCAAAAATGCTTGGTTCATTCCGACATCAGGTACGATTTTAGATGTCACTAGCGTTGGTGAATCTAGGCAGCCGGTTGCCTTTACCACTGAAACAAGCGGCGATGTGTTGATGTGGGATCTATCCTCTTTGAAAGTCACCGCATCATTTGTGGGACATCGATTGTGGTGTCAGTCAGCCAGACTAAGTCCATCCGGCACCCGTCTTGTAACAGGGAGTGGCGATATGAACGCAAAGGTGTGGGACGTGGAATCAGGGGCAATGCTGTTTACTCTTGAGGGTCACAAGCGAATGGTTATGGATGCTCAGTTTAGTCCTAACGAGTCCATAATTGTCACGGGCGGAATTGAGGAGGGAATTATGGTCTGGGATGCTGAGTCGGGAGATTTGCTAGCAGATTTGCGAAACCACGGTCATGGGCTTAGTTCGTTCGCTTTTCATCCTAGTGGAAGATTTCTGCTAACTGCCAATGACGGCTACATCAAATGCTGGACGGTATCTCAGACGCTGCTCAAATCAGAAGAAGTGACGGACATTGTGGAGTCGAATGTCCCGTGGAAACTAGTCGAAGATTCCTACCTCCATAGGAAAGAGATCATTGGCGACTCCGATTGATGATCGCTATCGTCTTTGGTTGTTTTTGTTGAGTGTTTTCTGCGCATCCTTGAGCTGCCTTATCATCATTTCAATCCGCTTTTTTTCCTCGGGTGAATTAGCTTGCTCTCTCATTCGGTCAAACAATTCCTCCTGATCTTTTGCCGTAATCGTTCTATTGTTGAATCCTGCAAACTCTGAGTAATTCGAAGGAATCTCGAATTCGGAGTTGGGAATCTCAGTTCTCTCAACGGAAAGAATCGTCGTTGTCGTTTTTTGCGAATACACCTCAGGTTTTTTTGAGTCACCGAGCTGATTCGATCGAGAGTTCGACTGCTGCCCACCTGTAGGAATATCCGTTGTAGTTTCGAAACGAACTGCAAACCCTGGAGGGCTTGAATCCCCTGGCAAGAATTGAGACGGCCCAGGGAAACCAGAATAGGCATGCTTGAGTGCCTGATTGACTTCATCCGAATTCGGGAAGTCGTCGGTCATCCATAGGATTAGTGTTCCAAATGGAGTCTTTGTTTTGTATTCCTTGCATTGGTAGCCATTGATTGAGCTTTGGTTCCCAGTTTCTTTGTAGGCCGTCTTTTCCTGCGTTCTATTATTTTGGTTGTTCGTTAATAGGTTGATCCGATCATTGAGTTCTTTCAACTGGCTTGCAGATTGTGAGGTAAAGGTGCGTTGGTTGTGATCTAAGACGATCTGTCCGCGGGTTTCGACGTTGTAGATAGTACTGGTCATTGTCCCTGCATCGAACCGTACTTTTTCCCCTTTGATCTTTGTGACCAGTTTTGATGGCATCATTGACGGAGCTAATGAGGACTCATCTGAGGTCATCTTGCTCACAATTAGCCAATCCGCCTGTGCGGTAGACAGCGCCAGACAGAATGCGGTGACCGCAACGAAAATTCCTACCTTCATAGCAGTGATTAACATATAGCGCTGCCCCGCTATCGCAATCAATAATTGATACTCGGACTATTTCGAGGCTTGTTGGCCTATGCTGGCTGTGCATGGAATTGTGGTCAGTTCAGCCCCTTGCGGAACCGGAGGCCTGTGATACATTGAGGATGAATGAGCCGTCTTCTCGCACATCGCGGGAGGGCGGATTTTTGTTTTACCGGCTTGTAAAGTTTGTCATGAACGAAAAACCCATCCTCGACTATGTTCGCCTCCCCGCCCGCCTTGATTCCCAGCAGACCGCTCAGCTCCTCGGTTTTGCCCCGCACGATATTCCTATCCTGTTGCGGACGAAGCTTTTGAGTGCGTTGGGGAAACCTGCCGCGAACGCTCCCAAGTTCTTTGCGTCTGCCGAAATCGAGAAACTATCCCAAGACAATGCCTGGCTTGGAAAAGCGACTCGAACGATCACAACGCACTGGCAGGGACGGAACGGCAGCCGAAAACAAATTTGTAGTCAACTAGTCTGAGCCCGCTTGTTGTTCAACTCAGCCTCGTGGAGTGAGATGATTTTCTCCTCGTAGGTCTCAAGCGAAGGACACACGACGTCGGCATGGGCCGCATAGGCTTCATGGACGGCATGACTTCCGTGTCCAAGCGCTGTTCGAGCCCAACGTTCTGGGTATCCACACTGCTTAGCCCGCTGTGCCCACGCATACCGATACGAGTGTAGGGTCACTCCTTCAATCTCAAGCTGTCGGCAAGTCTTGAAGAATCGAGTTGCCCGCCGTTTCTCAGCAAGAGTGATCAAGTGCGGAAACAGTGGCCCTTCTGATGGTAACTGATGAAGCAGGTCGGCGAGTCGTGGCCCAATGGAAATCTGTGCAGGCGGCGCTCCTTTCGATTTGAGCTTCATCCGGTAGTAGCTCAATACGTTTCTTTCCCAATCAATGTTTTCGTGAGTAAGGCGTGCGGCATCCGTTTGGCTTGCTCCGATTTCCCACAGCAGTTCGTAATACAGACGTCGCTCTTGATCGAATTCGAATTGAACAATTCTTCGGTGTTCCTCTGCGGTGATTGCTCGTTTGCTTTTGCGTTTTGGCTTCGGCCACATTTTTGGTGGCATGACTGCACTGGGAAGCCACCCCATGCCCAAGGCAAAATTGTGCAGTTGCCGAAGATAGAGATTTGTCGAATGCCGTTCGTCCGAAAGAACCGAGAGGAAGTCTTCGCCAGTGGTTTCGATGAGACGCATATTTCTGATCCGATCAAACGCTTTGCTTGCCATCGCTCGACGAACTCGGGTGCGAGTTGATTCAGCCCCACGTGCCTCTAACCGTTCCATTACCTCACTCCATCGCCGTTCAGCAAGCGTCGGGTCGTGTGCGGACAAATAGACCCGAGCAAGCGCAAGATTGTGATACGGCTGACGCAGTGTCTCGTTCCTGGCTGCAATGAGCCGCTGGGCCTCCTGCTTATCCGAAGTCCGGAGACTTTCTTGTTTGCCGGTCTGACTATCCTGAACGTAGTAGGTTCGCCGCCGCCGAAAGAGATAGAATCGCTGTTTCAATACACAAACTCCGATTGTATCTGATGCGATTCATACCCGTTAACGAGTAGTGGCTGAGTTGGCAATAGTAGGTCAAAAAAGTGAGGTTTTACTGAGGAAAACTCAAATCTTCTGACACTTCTTCTGACAATCGGCCCTTTTTGGCAGTAATGGCCAAACTACCTCCCTTGAGTATCAACGACTTAGGTCGTTGGCGGAGAGGGTAGGAATCGAACCCACCTTGGCCTGCAGAACAAACCAACAACGGTTTTGAAGACCGCGGCGGACACCAGCCACGCTTCACTCTCCTCGTCGTGTCTCCAAAGGTTTTTGCATACTCTTTGCCGTGAGGCGAGCGGATTTCTCGGCTTTGTGGTGTCGCGGTTCTTGGATGGTTCTCTCTGGACTGAATACTTGGGGTTGCTGAAATGTCGCTCTTTGGTAAATATGCGGATTGTCTTTTTCCTCATAATGGCGTTTTATGGGGTTCCAAGGTTATTTCGTGACAGTCGCTTTACTAGTTGTCTCGATTCTATTCCAGCTCGGTGCAGCCGGAATGGCGCTGTGGTTTATTCGCGTGTCTGGACGGCGGGTCGGGTGGATTTTGATGGCAACGGCGATTTTCTTGATGGCGATCCGACGAAGTCTCTCGCTGGCGCAGGTGGTTTTGGATGATGCGCCTCTTCCTCTGAATGTTTGGGCCGAGTTTCTGGCGTTGATGATTTCTCTCCTCATGTGTGTCGGGGTTTATCATATCGGGGTGTTTTTTCAGGAAATTCGAGAGACTCGCAGCCGCTTGAAATCGAGCGAATCGCTGTATCGCTCGCTCTTTAATGAGGTGAGTGATGGCATTGTTATGGCGGATGCCTTGGGGGGGCAGTTGCATCCGAATCCGAGTGCGCTTCGGATGTTTGGTTATGGGGTCAATGAGTTTTCGCGGATGCGGGCGGCTGAATTGTTTGTGCCGGAGGATCTGGAACGCGAACCGCTTGAGTTCGATTCGTTGCGAAAGGGAAAGAAGTTGTTCAAGAAACGTCGTTTGCGGCGGAAGGATGGGACGATCTTTTTTACCGAGATTAGTTCTGCGCTTCTAGTGACGGGGCAGGTCGTGGCGGTGATCCGAGATGTGACGAGCCGGGTCGAAACCGAGGCGGCCTTGCGGGAGAATGAGGCCCATTTGAGGGCTGTGCTTAATTCGGTGTTTGACGCCATTGTGACCTTGGATCTTGAGGGAAGCGTGGTGGAGTGCAATCGGGGGGCGGGCGCGATGTTTCGTGATGAAGTGGGGCGGTTGCTGGGGGCTCCCATGGGTGACTTGATTCCGGGTTTGGATGAGCGATGGACGGAAATTACGGGCATTTCCGAGGCGATTGAGGATGTCTTGAGATGGGAGTTGATCGCTGAGGATCGTTTCGGGCGGCGCTTTCCGGTTGAACTAAGTATCACGGCATCTCAGGTAGAGGCAGAGAAACGGATTGTCGTGGCTATTCGGGATCTCACGCGTTGGAAAGAGCTTCAGGCCGATTTGGTTCAATCTCAGAAAATGGACGCGCTCGGAACCTTAGCGGGGGGAATCGCGCATGACTTCAACAATGTTTTGATGGTGGTTCTGGGAAATTTAGAGATGGCGCTTGAAGATATTGGATCGGCACACAAGTCCGGACCAGGCCTCGAACGGGCCTATAGTTCGGCGAGACGTGGAAAGGCATTGGTTGACCAGATCCTGACCTTTAGTCGCAAGGACGCGTTTGAGATGAGTTCAATTGCGATCAATGAGGTGGTGGACGAGGCGTTTGCCTTATTGCGGCCGGTGATTCCCGCATCGATACAATTGGAATGCGAGATCGAGGAGGCGCTTCCTTTGGTTGCTGGAGACAAGACTCAACTGGAGCAGGTGTTGCTAAATTTAATCTCAAACGGCTACCAGAGTTATGAGGGGCAGTCTGGTCGAGTGGATGTGGCTTGTCGTTTGATTTCCTTGTCGGAGCCTCGCGAGGGGAGATTTTCTAGCCTGCTCCCGGGAGATTATCTTTCACTGACGGTGCGAGATTTTGGGTCTGGAATTGCTTCAGAGGTAAGAGAGAAGATTTTCGATCCGTTCTTTACGACCAAGAAAGCGGGTGAAGGGACCGGGATGGGCTTGTCGGTTGTTCTGGGCATCATTGATCAACATGGGGGAGGGATTGAATTGGATTCTACCGAGGGGGTTGGGAGTTGCTTTGAGGTCCTGCTGCCGATTGCCGGAGAGTGCGACCAGGAGCCTTCGGAGACCGAGATTTCGTTAGTTCATGGTAAGGGGGAGCTGGTTGTGCTGGTCGACGACCAGGACTCGGTGCTTGAACTGGGGAAGAAGTTGGTCGAACGGAGTGGGTACGAGTGCGTGGCACTGCAGTCAGGACGGGAGGCGCTCCGATATTTTATAACGAATCGAGATCGAGTTTCCCTCCTAATCACTGACCTTGCCATGCCGGAGATGAATGGACTTGCTCTGTCTCGCGAGATAAGGACGCTTTGTGCTGCCGTGCCGATCGTTCTCACCTCAGGGAATCCGACTGAAGTGTCTACGGCGGACCTAGAACGTCATGGTGTGAAGCGAGTTCTCTCGAAACCATTCACCATCGGAGAGTTGAGCAATTGTTTGGCTGAGGCGCTCGTTGAGTAACTCTCGGGTCGTGCTAGGGAAGGTTCGTGGTTTCGGTGCTTAGCGCCGTGTTTCCTTAGCATTGCTGTTGGCGGCAGACCATGGCAGTTTTTGGGGATGAGTTTTCTGAGGGAAGCGCGGCGAGTGATCGATATTGAGATTGCTGGGCTTGAAGCAGTCAAAGGGCAATTGGGAGCCTCGTTCAACCGTGCTGTTAACGCAATGGTTGAAACCATTGCTCAGGGCGGCAAAGTTGTCGTTGCAGGGGTGGGGAAGTCGGGCAACATCGGTCGCAAAATTGCTGCAACCTTAACGAGTACGGGAACAGCGAGCGTTCTCTTGGATAGCGTCGATGCCCTGCACGGAGATCTTGGAATCCTTCGGGATGGAGATTTGGTGTTGATGTTAAGTTATTCCGGTGAGTCCGAGGAGCTGGTTCAATTATTGCCGGCCATGAAACGCTTTGACGTGCGTCTCTTGTCGTTAACCAGCGATGCCAGCTCCACGCTTGGGCGGGCGAGTGACCTCGTGATCAGCGTGTCGGTGCCGAAAGAGGCCTGCCCGTTCAATCTTGCGCCGACCGCCAGTACTACGGCGACCTTGGCGATGGGCGACGCGCTGGCGATGGCCGTGCTGAAAGCGCGGGGATTTAAGAAGGAAGATTTTGCCCGCCACCATCCTTCTGGGGCGATTGGGAAGGCACTGCTTGTCCGGGTAGAAGAGATCATGCGCGCGGGTGAGAGGAATCCTATTGTGCGTCAAACGGCGACCGTAAAAGATGCCTTGTTTGTGATGAGTCAGGCGAAATCAGGCTGTGTGAGCGTCACGGATAGTCGGGGGCGTCTTGTCGGAGTGTTTACTGATGGCGACCTGCGTCGCCTTCTGACGGACGGGGAGGAATGCTTGGGGAGTCGTCTTCGCGAAGTAATGACTCGCGAGCCCATTCGCATTCAGGCGAGCGCTTTGGCTGCTGAAGCCTTGCAGATTTTTGATGCCAAGCCCATTGATGATCTCGTTGTGGTGAATCCTAAGGGGGAACCGGTGGGGCTGATCGACTCGCAGGATCTCCCTAAAATGAAACTGATGTGATGTCCAATAGGATTCGCGTCAAAGACGAGCGGGATGCCGTTTGACATGAGTCCGAGGCATTGCTAGGTTGCGAGAGAAATGGCAACTGAGACCACAACGAATACGGAGCAAGGGGTCCAACTCACTTCGGCCGCGGCTGCTGAGGTGAAGAGCATGCAAGCGAACAAGCCAGAAGACGCTGGCAAGCCGTTGCGTGTGTACGTTGAAAAGGGCGGTTGTTCCGGCATGCAGTATAGTATGGTCTTCGACGAAACGCGAGATGATGATCTTGTGGTCGAGCGGGATGGGGTGCGAGTTGTGGTGGATAAGTTCAGTCTCGATTTTCTTGGGGGCGCCATTGTTGACTATTCCGATGACTTGACGGGGGGCGGATTCAAGATCCGAAATCCGAATGCCGCCCATACCTGTGGGTGCGGCCGTTCATTTGAATCTCAAGATTCTGGCCAAGAGGCTTAGGAGCCCAGTCGATCAGGGCGTTCCGGTGTAATGCCGGCAAGGCCAAACTTGTGATTCGTTTCTTCTCGTGATTTTCCTGCGGAATCTGGCGGAGATCGTGTCAGTACAATAAAAAGCCCCTTTCCACAAAATCGCGAAAAGGGGTTCGTAGAAAGAGCGTGTTTGGCTTCTGTCTCTTATACACATCTGACGCTGCCGACGAG
>CAJXVR010000133.1 GCA_913061285.1 uncultured Verrucomicrobiota bacterium
ACGAGATGTAGAGAGGTCTCGTGGGCTCGGAGATGTGTATAAGAGACAGCGACAAAGAGGTTTCGATCACCGTTCAGCTCCGAGATGGGATCATTCTGCTGGTTGTAGTTGTTGGTGTAGCCGAGCTCGATTCGATGTGAGCTCGCTGGGAGTTCCACCGGAATCGTGTAGATTGCTGGCTTGGTATCGAATGCTGGAATGTCAATGATACTGGCATCCCTCCGGTTGATGCGGACGGACAGTTTGGCGGGCTCGGGGCCAGCCTGCTGCCCATAGGCGCGAATCTTGAGCTGATAGCTGCCCCCTTCTTCGACGCGAAAGAGCTTGGTCGCTGTTCCTTCGCGATAGAAGCCCATAACGCTGTCTTCTGCTCGAACGATATCTTCGGCCCGTGAGCGGAAGGTTTCAGCTTCGAGCTTTTGTTGAGGTGGCCAGACCGGGATATCGGTCACGATGGCTTTCATGACCACTTGCTCGGCTGCGCGGAGGTATTTCTCCATCAAGATCGGAGACAATGAAAGAACGTCTCCGATGTTGTCGAAGCCATATCCTACTTCGTCGAGGGGGAAATCAGCGGACGGCTTGAAATCAACCCCCATCAAGTCTCGAATTGTATTATCGTACTCAGCCCGATTCAGACGACGCATCGTGACTCTGCCCGGGCGGGAAATCTCGTCACAATCGAACTTCGCGAGTTCTTCATTGATAAATTGGACCAGTCTGACCCGCTCTTCCTCTGTCGGCTGAGCTTCGTCCTCTGGCGGCATTTCTCGTTCCGTGAGGAGGTCACGAACAGTCTCCCAGAGGTCTCGCTCTTTGTAGAGTTCAACCTGGTCGCCGTATTTTTCGAGATTGAGGTCGGCTTTCTGTTTCTCGAACCCGTGGCAGTCGAAACAGTATTTATTAAGGATTGGACTGGCGACACTGGTAAATTCCCCTGACGCAGCCGTGGCGTCGGGAGAGAGGCTACAAGCGAGGAGCGAAAGACCGAGCAAACAGCCTGAAAGCGAGGGTTTTAACCCAATATGTGCGATATTCCGCATAATCAAAACGGTCTTCCAAGCGCTATTGACCCGGAAGAGCTAAAAAAGTTACCTCAATTTAGTGGGTACACGTATTAAGTGTGCGATTTCTGTGTGGTTTTGCAAGGCTGAGCTCCGCGTATTTTCGGCTGTAGAAACAATTGTCGGGAGCGGATTAGTAGAGGCCGATGACAAGGAACTGGGGATTCCGCCTTGGAACGGGGGCATTTGGGATTAGGCTTTGGCACTATGAGGAATCGCTTCATCGTCTCTCTCCTATTTTTCATGAGTTTAGGGCTATGGGCCCAGCCGAGCTCGGTCATAAACTCGCCGCTTCAAACATTAGTGGGATTCAGTAGCACTGCCTCTCCAGGGCGCTCCATCGTTCAGCACCCAGCAGTTATCTTTGCTGCCGATTTTGAATCATCCGATTTCGCCGAGGATTGGGATGAAAAACGGGATCGTGACGGGGAGGTGCTGTCGCGGGTCGCGATCGCCGATCCCAAGCATGATTTTGGGCAAAGCTTGAAGGTTAAGGCGCGTCTCGGTCGAAATACTGGTGGCGGACTCACGAAGTGGTTTGATTCATCCGAGGAACTTTTTATTCGATTTTATACGCGCTTCGACGGTCAATGTGACTACGTCCACCATTTTGTGACCCTACGTGCCAATAAGGGACTCAAAGGAAAGGACCGGTGGAGTGGCTTTGGAGGGGCTGGTTTGAGACCCCGGGGAACGGAGCGTTTTTCTACGGCCCTTGAACCCTGGGGCAATTGGGGACGCGTTCCTGCTCCAGGAAAATGGAATTTTTACTCCTATTGGCACGAAATGAAGGCCAGTCCCGATGGCAAATTCTGGGGAAATGGGTTCCGCGTCGAGGGACAGGCCCCGATTCATAAGAATCGCTGGATCTGTTTGGAATTCATGTTGAAACACAACACCCCGAATCAATCGGATGGAGAACAGGCATTCTGGGTCGATGGGCAACTTATCGGGCACTGGCGCGGCTTTAACTGGCGAACGCACCCAAGCCTGAAAGCCAATGCGCTGACCTTGGAGAGCTACGTGACAGACCGCTGGACAAAGCAGGTTGAGAACACGGTCTATTTCGATAATCTGATCATTGCCCGTGAATATATCGGGCCTTTACCGACCGTCACTTCTTCAAAGCAGTAGACTGGCTTGATCGAGCGAATAATTTGTGCCTTCGCGTCGCGATAATACTCATAATGTCGCAAACAGACGTTGGGTTGACTGAGAATTCGGGCGCAGTTTGGGCTTGCCACCTGCATACTCGTTGTTTCTGATGAACCGAACCTAGAGACACTCTGCCGGTTGAGGGCGCATGGGAGACTCTCAATCGTAGCGGGTGTTGTATAGTCAGGCCAATCCTTGATGAACAAACCGCCAATCAATCGAACGGATGAGAATTGCGCCGAGCTGACGATCTCAAGCGTAGTCAACTTGATCAGTGGTCAGAATGCCTCGACGTCCGCTTGTATCCAAGCCAGTACTGCGGGATTGGTTCTTCATGATGGGGCAGGACGGGTCGTTGATGTTGATGAGCGCGCTTGCGAAGTATTCGGGAGGAAACGGAATGACTTGATCCAGAAATTGATGGCTGACCTTGATCTGGATTTCCCCAGGCCTTTTATCGAGAAGTTATGGCAAACACGTGCTGTTGAATCAGCAGCGATGCGCTACGGACGATTGAAATCGAGTGCCGGAGAACTCGTTCCGGTTCAGATTCGTCTCCTCTCATTCCGGCAGAATGATAATGGGTATTTTCTGCTGGGTTTGAGAATCGTCTCAGATCAGCAGCGGATAGAAGCGGTGCTTGCTTCCAGTGAGAACCAGTTGCGGGCCGTCGTTGATGCCGAGCCTGAGTGTGTAAAGTTGGTTTCTCGGGACGGGATCTTACTAGAGATGAATCCAGCTGGCTTGAAAATGGTCGAAGCTGATTCACCAGAGGATGCGATTGGCAAGGAGATCGCAGAGCTCGTTCACATCGACGATCGGGAAACCTTTGTCCAGGTCAACCAACGGGCATTTGAAGGTGAATCTGGCGTAGCGGAGTTTCGAATTACAGGGTTCAAAGGAACAAAACGTTGGATGGAAACCCATGTGTCTCCGCTTCGCGGTGATGATGGCGAAGTGACTGCTGCACTTAGTATCACGAGAGACATCACCGAGCGAAAGGAATCAGATGCGATTGTGCTGAAACTGCTCGAAGGAACGGCGGGAGCGCTGGGGAGAAATTTCTTTCGCGGGTTGGTTAAAGCGATGGCGGAGCTACTAGATGTCTCATTTGCCTTTGTCGGAGAGACCTTGGCTCAGCCCAATTCCGAAGAACATACAGCGCCCTCAATCCGTACAATCTGTTGCTGGAAGGATGGTGACTTTTGTGACGATTTTGATTACGCCGTTGCCGGAACGCCTTGTGAGTTCGTCTTTGACGGGGAGATGTGTCATTACGAATCAGGGATCGTTGAGATGTTTCCTGAGGATGTGATGTTGCGAGGGATGTCTGCGGAAAGTTACTTGGGGATACCCTTGCGCTGTGAGGCTGGAAATGTGATTGGAGCTCTGGTTGCTATCGATAGAAAACCAATGCCTCATCGAGACCGAAGCAAAGCGGTATTTCGAATTTTTGCTGCTCGTGCGAGTTCGGAGCTAAACCGAATCGTGACAAGTCGTCACGAAAAGGAACTAGAGAGGCAGCTGCATCAGGTCCAACGGATGGAATCCATCGGCACGCTGGCAGGAGGCATCGCTCATGATTTTAATAATATTGTCTGCGCGATTATGGCGAACGCTGAAATGGCTATGTTGGACCTGACTCCAGATCATCCAGCTCACGAATCCGTGGAGGGGATCGTTAAGTCGACCAAGCGTGCTAGTTCCTTGGTGTCGCAGATCATGATGTTCAGTCGGCATCAGACACCCGTGCGCGCGCCGGTGTCATTGTCGAGTACTGTGGTTGAAGCAACGAAGATGATGCGGTCCATGATCCCAGCGAATGTCGAGTTGAGCTGCGAGGTGGATTCAGAAGCTCACAATGTTTTGGCTGACACGAATCAAATTCATCAGGTCATTGTCAACCTCTGTACCAATGCTTGGCATGCCATTGGTTTAGAGAGTGGGAGTGTGAAGGTTTCGCTGAGTCGTGTTGAGGTTGAGCGACCGGTACTTACTGCCGGCCGACAGCTTCGCACGGGAAACTACGTTCTGTTGCAGGTGAGTGATGATGGCCAGGGAATGGATGAAGAGACCCAGCGGCGGATTTATGATCCGTTCTACACAACTAAGGAAGCCGGGCAAGGCATTGGTCTGGGGCTTTCAGTCGTGCACGGCATTGTCGATGTCCATGATGGTCGAATCGCGGTGACGTCTGAGGTTGGAGTGGGGTCGACGTTTTCAATCCATCTTCCGATCGTGTCCGATCTTGAATCGCTTACGCCTATATCGTCGATCAGAGAAATCAATGGAGCAGGGAGGCGGGTGCTTTGTATTGATGATGAAGCGTCGATTCTCGATGTTACTGAGCGAATGCTGAAGCGCTTTGGATTTAGTGTCACAAGTGTCTCTGATCCGGAACGCGCCGTTGACGGATTCGAACAAGCTCCCGGTGATTTTCACATGGTACTAGTTGACTATTTCATGCCGAGGATGACAGGGCTTGATGTGGTCCGGCGGATTCATGGGCTGCGAGGAGATATTCCGATTGTTCTTTCGTCTGGGAATATCGACGAGCGGACCAAGAGGGCGGCTCGAGAGGAAGGCGTCACTGGCTTTTTAGACAAACCCTATTCTACGGCCGAGCTAACGGATGTCGTTCGAAAGGTGTTGAAGCCATTGGCCTAGAGCTGGTCACTGAGGGCGAAGGGCTCTAACTCAAGATACCTGGCAACTCGCCATCGCTATCAGCGAAGGCCGACACTGGAGTTCCGAACGCTGCTAGCATGGAACGGTAGAGGTTCGAGAGCGGTGTGTTGCGATCATAGGTCACATGTCGTCCGGTCTGAATGCGACCACCGGCGCTCCCAGCGAGAACCAGGGGAAGGTTTCTTGGACTGTGCTTATTGCCGTCTCGGAGACCCGAGCCGAAAAGAATCATGGAGTTCTCCAGCACATTGCTTTCCCCTTCTGGCATAGATCGAAGTTTATTCAGCAGATAGGCGTATTGTTCGACATGCCATTGTGCGATGAGTTGGTATTGAGCGAGATTCTCTTCCTTTCGTTCATGATGCGAGAGGCTGTGATGACCACCGCTAACCCCATCCAAGAATGAAAAATTGGTGTTGCTCACCGCGTTTCCGAACATAAAGGTGCAAACTCGGGTCG
The DNA here is from genome assembly GCA_913061285.1 of uncultured Verrucomicrobiota bacterium. Taxonomy (GTDB): domain Bacteria; phylum Verrucomicrobiota; class Verrucomicrobiia; order Limisphaerales; family AAA164-E04; genus UBA2970. The sequence goes on from CAJXVR010000133.1 coordinate 5,367, forward strand.
TGTCTGTTTGAAACGCGAGTGCGATCATATCGAGCATGAGACGGACGTGCTCTTCATGTTCACCAGGAACGCCCTCAGGCTTAGTCAAGGGATCCATGTCCACCGCGGGTTGCCAACTGCGGCCTTCAGGCTTGCTGGCTTGTTCGACCCGTTTTTCGAGCGAACGAACAGACTCAAGGTAGTCATCGATCCGAGAGCCGTCTTCATAGCCGACCTGCTTCTTGAGCTGACGCGCATCGCCTAAGACACGGTCAAGAAGCAAGGAATCGTGCTGACTATTGGAACTCTGTGGATAGGCAGCTCGAAAAAGACGCTCGAAAACGAGCTTGGGATTGATCTCCCTCGCCAAGGGACGTGTTGGACGGCTCCACGCGATGTGGGATCCATAGACACGAGTGTAGCCTACATTCGTGTCGACTCCGATGCTCACAGGATTGATGGCTAACTCCAGGGAAGGAAGGGGAGTTTGACCTGCGGTTCTCGTTGCCGCGATCTGGTCCATGGAAATCCCGTTGCTGTTGATATCGAATCCCAGGGATTTACTGATGGTCTGACAGGTAAGAAATCCAGAGGTTTTGACGTAGTGTCCATCACCGATGTTGCTTGCTTGATTCCAAAGATTGGTCGGTACCAAGATCTGTTCTCGGAACGATTCCAGAGGGGTCAGGGTTTTGGAAAGCTCGAATGATTGTCCCTCACCCTCGGGCGTCCAGGAATCTTCCCGCACGCCGTTAGGCATGAAGAGTACGCCGAGTCGTGTTGGGCCTTTGCTGGATGCTGCGTTTGCCTGGCCCTTGGACATGGCTTCGAGCCAAGGCAGTGCGAGCGCCGCTCCGGCCCCCTGCAAGAGGCGTCGACGGGAGAGTGTAAAGCGTTGGAGACTCACGGCTTATTCTGATTGTCTTTGGTTCTCGGCCTACTGAACACCTGCCCTGGGGTCGGTGCCCGCTTTGTATCGAAACGGAACGCTGTTGATGATCCCCATCAGCAAGGCATGAGATTCGTAGCCCTGTTCTCTAAGATCTTCAACAATGTTCTCTACGGAACAATAGTCTTCATAGGTTAATCCTCGGGCGAGGGCATAACCGAGCATTTTTTTTGTCAGGTGCCGAACGATCTGGTCCTTCCGCTCTAACAGGAGCTGCTTGAGCTCTTCTGGGCCTTCGAATTCAGTGCCATCTGGGAGCGTGGCACTGGCATCGATCGGATGGCCGTCGTCCTCCTCTCGCCAACGGCCCAAGACATCGTAATTCTCCAAGCTAAATCCGAGCGGGTCGATGCGGTCATGACAGGTAGCACAAGTGGGATTCTCCCGATGGATCTCCAAACGTTCACGGAGCGATAGCGAAACCGTCGAGGTGCTGTCCTCCTCTAATTCCGGAACGTTGGGCGGAGGGGGCGGAGGGGGTTCCCCAATGAGTGTTTCTAGAATCCATTTCCCCCTCAAGACTGGGCTTGTTCGCTGAGGGTGCGATGAAATGGCGAGGATGGCGGCCATATTGAGAAGGCCGCCACGGTGGGGTTGATCGTCAATATCAACGCGTTTGGGTTGCTCGCGGAATTCGCCTTTGATCCGGTAATGCCGTGCCAGTCTTCGATTGGCATAGGTGTAGTCAGCATCAATGATATCGAGGAGAGGACGATTCTTAGTCAAGATCTCGTGAAAGAAAAAGACGGGCTCATATTTCATGCCGCCCTCGAGTTCTGAATCGTAGCCTTTGATCGATTTATCTGGCCTGAACTCTCGTCCCAAGGCCCGCGTGCCGAGCCATTGTTCGACAAAGACCTGAGCGAAGTTGTGAACCTTTCTTGAGTGCCGTTTTCCCAGCATTCGTTTCACTTGTTCTTCCAGGATGTCTGGTTCGTGCAAATGATCCTTTGCCGCGAGGGCGAGCAGTTCGTCATCGGGTGATGAGCCCCAGAGAAAATAGGCGAGCCGAGTGGCCAGTTCGTGATCGGTAATTGGAACCGGTTCCGATTGTTCATTCGGCGTCTCGACGATGAACAAGAATTTGGGAGAAACAAGCACGGCAGAGAGAGTGAGCTTTAGGGCCACAGCGAAGGAGGATTCTGCTTGGTAGATGGTTTCAAAGAGCTGATTGTATTCGGCTCTTTCATCGTCAGTGACCGGTCGACGGAAGGCTCGAGGAAGAAACTGATCTAGAATAGTTGCGGCTGCTTCCTGAGGACTTGTCTTGTCATCCGGTTGAGCGATCAAAAAGCGTTGATTTGATCGCGTGTCCCCAAATCCGTATTCCACAGCAGTCTGCGCGGCCTCGAGGTATTTCTCTGCGTGAATCGGGGAGATAAACAGTGTTTCGGCGGCATTGTCGAATCCTTCCCCGCCAGCCCCGTCACTTGGAAGGGCTTCTCCGGCATCGAAATGAATATCCAAGAGATGACGAACCGACGCGGAATACTCGCTCCGGTTTAAGCGCCGTATCATAGGTGGTCCTGGAGTCATGCCGTCGTTGCAAGCGGCCTCGCGAAGGCTCGTTTCAAGCCAGACGATGAAATCGGCCCGTTCCTCGTCGCTGGGCTGAGTAACATCCTCGTCGTCCGGCGGCATGTCCGCCTCTCGCACTCGGGCGAGATGTTGATCCCATTCCAGCGCATCCGTAATGATCCGATCAAGAGACCGATAAGCCGTCAGATCGAGTTTCGCCTTAGGTTTGGGTGGGCGGTGACATTCGGCACAATAATGCTGTATAAAGTCGATGCCCGTTTTTGGATCCCCTAGGACGGTCGTGAGCAATGAAACCCCCAGACATCCTGCTCCCCATGCGATCAACCGCGAGCGCAAATCGCGTTTAATCGGAATGATTTGTTCTGACGGTCTGACAAGCATCTTGCTTATCCATATTACCGAGATCTCACACGGTCAAGCCCGTCCTCCACCAAAGGGTAAGACGAGAGTCCGGGGAGCCATCTTCGACGAGGGGGCTTAGCCGCTTCGAACGGCATCTATCTATTGCAGGAGGTACTTGTTAGGGCTGGGTGGAAATTCGGGCTCTATTTTCACACTAGGTACTGCCGGATAGCGGAAAATGTGGAGTTCTTGGTAATAATAGAATTAAGATGTATAAAGAGTATTACTTCCAAAGGGAAGAAATGACAGCCATCGAGAAGATCGAGACAAAGTTGAAGCAGTGGCCCTCGCTTCGGTATTCGAAAGAGAGGGACACAATTACCGTCAACCAGGACACAGAGAATGGATTCAGCGTTTGGCTTACCGAGAACCTACCCGGATACACTGTCGGATTTGATGGATGGCACGAAAAGTTACACGAGGAAGAGGAAGCTCTGGCGGCATTTGCCTTCGGACTCAGCGATGACTGCCGTCTCAAAGTGATTCAACGGGGCTCCACGGATTGCGCCTGGATAGTCGAAAGTAAGGATAATGACGGGCAGTGGCGGGGTGACAGCACAACGGGCTTGCTTCTCACGCCTTTCTGGAGGAAGCGAAAGATCGTGTATCGTCAGAACAACGTAATAACTAGCAACGAACAAGGCTCTGCACCGTTTTCCTAAGCCTGCTCGAGTCAGTATGTCTTTGGGGTTCGTCGGGGTAACATGGGCATTGGGAATTCATATCGAAATCGAACAGATCGGTTCCCGCGAAATTGAAGACTCTTCTGCCTACGATCATGGGGAACGAATCCAATGTTCATCAAAGAACGGAAACAGGGCTCTAGTGCCTTTTACAAGCTAAGCCGTGGCGGTTTGGGACTCTTTGGTCAGAAACGGGTTGGGACATGCTCGGGGTGTGGTCGAGAACTTTGCTGCTGCCTACTGGTTTGGTTAAATATGACCACCGCTGGCTTTTTTGAGTCTGGTCGAGAACTAAGATACAGTCTGCCGGATTGTAGTATTGGTTCTTAATGACAGGCCCAGTCTTCTATTGCTGTGGGAGAAAAAGACACAACGCAAAGCCTCTAGAGACGGATCGAAGACGAGGGCAGGAGCGGTATAGTATGAATTGCATTCATCCTTAGGATGCTTACAGGCTCTTGTTCGGGCCACTTTCTAAGGAACTGATTGGGGGCTAGATCTATGCGGTGTTTCGTGAATGAGACTCCTCTGGCATGGTTGTTGCTTTTTGGGTTTTGCCTGTTCGTGTTTCATGAATGATTGCATGCAACGATCCGAATTCCCATTGATCTTTCTAGTGATGGAATTCGTGCTGACCGGTGCTCAGAAAAACGGTTGAGGCAATACGGGCGCGATGTGAGTAATATTTCTTCTCAAAAGCAATTGTTGGTGGTGACTGACTTGGATGGGTCCTTGTTGGATCATAGCTACTCGTGGGAAGACGCAGGTGTCGCCTTGTCCGCGCTGAGAGAGAGAGGCGCTCCTCTAATATTGAACTCAAGTAAGACGCTTGCCGAAATGAAAGGGCTGGCTGTTGACTTGGAGGTTCATGCTCCGTTGGTAGCTGAAAACGGAGGGGTCTTTGCCGTGCCTAATGACACCGGATTGACGGACCAGTGCGAGAACGTAGGACGATCAGGTGAATATTCTTTGGAGACCAACGGGTTGTCTCGGGATTTTATTCTGTCGATTGCCCATGGCTTGCGTGCCCGTCAGGGATATAAGTTCTCAGGTTTCGCCGATTGGGAGGCTGAGCAAGTGGCTGAGTACACGGGCTTATCCCTTTCCAAGGCCCGCCTCGCACAATCACGCTTTGCTACGGAACCGATTCTTTGGGGCGATAGCACATTGCGTTACGTGGAGTTTGAATCGGCCCTGGCCGTGAAGGGAATCCGTGCCCTTCGAGGTGGTCGCTTTATCCATTTGATGGGGGCTGCTGATAAGGCGGATGGATTGACCTCAGCGTTGACGCTCTATCAAAAGGCACAACCGAACGTGACGTGGGTGACTGTGGGGGTGGGAGATAGTGCCAACGATTTAGCAATGCTTGAGACCGCTGATATAGCCATCGTGATTCCGCACGCCGATGGGCCACACATTAGGCCCAACACGGCACGGGTAGTATACGCTCCATTGCCTGGCGCCAGGGGCTGGAATGAAGCCTTGCTGAAAGTAATAAACGAATACTACTAAGTTTTTCTATGGGAGATTTTCATCAACACGGACTGATCACGACGTTGCATCAATTAAATGATCGCCCCCTCGAGAAGTTGGAAGCGGACTTGATGCAATTTCGGAAGCGACGTCCTTTGGCGCTTGTGCTGCCATCTCTCTACTCAGAACTGCAGGGACCAGCGCTCTCATCAATCCTCAATGAAATCGCTGACGTGCCGTATCTGGATCAGATCGTCGTTGGTTTGGACCGGGCTAGTGAGGCTGAATATCGTCACGCTCTAGAGTTCTTTGGCCGTCTTCCTCAGAAGCCCCAAGTGCTTTGGAATGATGGGCCGCGCTTGCGAAAAATCGATGCCCAGCTCGCGGAATTGGGGCTCGCACCTAGGGAGGCAGGAAAGGGACGCAATGTTTGGTATATGTTCGGCTATGTGCTTGCTGCAGGTAAGGCGCAGGCCGTTGCTTTGCATGATTGTGATATCACAACCTACAAACGGGACATGTTAGCTCGATTAATCTATCCCGTCGCCAATCCTTCGTTCAGTTATAAATTTTGTAAGGGATACTATGCCCGCGTGGCCAACAACTCAATGAATGGTCGGGTTTGTCGACTGCTTGTGACCCCGCTTATTCGCGCCTTGAAAAAGGTGTGTGGTCCGAATGATTACCTCGATTATTTGGACAGTTTCCACTATCCGCTCGCCGGTGAGTTCTCGATGCAGAGGGATGTGATTGAGGACATTCGTATTCCATCCGACTGGGGGTTGGAGATGGGGGTTTTGTCGGAGATGCAGCGAAATTACTCAACGAATCAAATCTGTCAGGTGGATGTCGCAGACACTTACGATCACAAGCATCAAGACCTTTCGTTGAAGGACCGGACGCGCGGGTTGTCAAAGATGAGTTGTGATATAACGAAATCGCTCTATCGGAAGATGGCGACTCAGGGACAGGTCTTTTCCCGTGAGCATATTCGTACCTTGAAGGCGACTTATTACCGTATCGCCTTAGATTTGGTCGATAGCTATCACAGTGATGCGACAATCAATGGCTTGGAGTTCGATCGGCATACTGAAGGTTCCGCTGTCGAAGTATTTGCTGAGAATATTTTGAAAGCTGGTGAAGAGTTCTTAGATCCGACCACGTCAATGGATGCGCCATTCATGCCGAGTTGGAAGCGAGTGATTGCGGCAGTGCCCGATATCTTGCATCAGCTAAGCCAGGCCGTTGATGATGATTTTCACGAGTTCGGAGCGAATCTATCGACGACGGAGTTTCATACTAAGGCGCCAAGAGTTCGGCAACGTGTGGCGCTGCATGTCAATGAGATCTATGGCCCCGAAAGTGTTGAAGAGATTACTGATGAGATCTTCAGTGCTGCTAAAATGTCAGAATTGACCCCGCCGGCAGCTATGGGAGTGAGCAAATGGGACCAGTCGGATACGATCCTGATCACTTATGGTGACTCGATTGTCCGTGAAGGGCGGAGTCCGTTGAAAGAGTTGAAGAATTTTCTCATGCGGGATCTGAGAGATTCGTTCAGCTGTGTGCATCTCCTTCCGTTCTACCCCTATAGTTCGGATGATGGGTTCTCCGTGATTGATTACAATGAGGTCAATCCCACGTTAGGCTCCTGGGACGACGTGCAATCCATCGCTCAGGATTTCGATTTGATGAGTGACCTCGTGATCAACCATTGCTCGCGAGAGTCGCGATGGTTTCAGAATTATTTGGCAGGCAGAGATCCGGGGCGTGACTTTTTCATCGATGGCCTTGATTTCGAGGACTTGGCATCAGTAGTTCGACCCCGTAGCTCTCCCTTGTTGACAGAGGTTAAGACCGTCGATGGCGAGAAGCATGTTTGGTGTACCTTTGGAGAGGATCAAGTGGATTTAAACTTTCGAAATCCAATGGTTCTCTTGGAAATTATTAAGATCATTCGATTCTACATCGAGCAGGGAATTCGCTACTTTCGATTGGATGCCATCGGCTTCCTTTGGAAAGAGTCAGGGAAGTCTTGCGTTCATTTGCCCCAGACCCATGAGATAATCAAACTGATTCGGATTGTCATTGAGAACCTTGATCCGACCGCCATTATAGTCACGGAAACGAACGTGCCGAATCGCGAAAATCTGAGTTACTTTGGAAACGATAACGAAGCACATTTGATTTATAACTTTTCGTTGGCTCCTTTGCTATTGAATGCAGTGCTGAGTGGGAACTGCCGACATCTAAAAACTTGGATGATGTCGATGCCACCTGCACGCCGTGGTCGAGCGTACTTGAATTTTGTCGCCTCGCACGACGGTATTGGTCTGCGTCCGGCCGAAGGGCTGCTATCTCCGGCAGAGTTGGATGGGCTACTTGATACGATCCGGGCGTCTGGTGGTGAGATATCGATGCGTCGCGTGCCTGGAGGGAAACTAAAACCCTACGAGGCGAATATTTCGCTCTTTAGTGCGATGGCTCGAACGATCGGTGGGGATGAGGATAGTATGCAGGTAAGTCGCTTTCTTTGTGCTCATACTATCATGCTTGCCCTGGAGGGCTTGCCGGCTATCTACATTCATAGTTTGTTGGGCACTGAGAACGATCTTGAAGGAATGGCTCATACGGGGCGGGCGCGATCGATTAACCGCTACCAATGGCCCGCCGAACGATTGGATGCCGTGCTCGCTGACGATACGTGTCATCATCGGACTGTTTTCGAAGAGATGAAGCGATTGATTGAAATTCGTCGAAAACAGGCGGCGTTTCACCCCAATGCAACGCAGTATACCTTGCACTTTACCAATCAGATATTCGCTTTTTGGCGCGAAAGTTTAAATCGAGATCAGAGTATTTTTGCCCTGCACAATGTCTCAGCCCAATCGCAAACAGTTTCGTTGGTTGAGTTAAATCTTATAGCAACCGAATCGTGGAGTGACTTGTTAAGCGGCACTCGCTATGAAGACCTTGAAGGTGTGATTGAGTTAGAGCCTTATGGGTGCGTGTGGATTACTAATAAAGCATGAATTAGAGTTGCGGGGACAGGCTTTATTGGCGGCATCCTTAGGTGGGGCTTCGGTGCTTGCCCATCGGTTCTCCAATTGGGTTCTAAAAAAAGACTCCATCGGGTTGTGCCGATGGAGTCTTGATTCAAGCTTGCTTGGGACGCGAGTTATTCGTCTTCGCTCAAACGGTAGAAGTTTGCTCCGGTAATGTTTGTCTCAATAATGAGGCTCATTTCTCCCTCATCTTCCATGATTTGGTCGGTCGGTACTTCGGTCCAGTTATCGGTTCCGAGTGCGGAATTCATCTCGAGAACATAGGAATCGTCTGGCGCTTCCCAAGAGAGACGAATGCTTCCACCCTCGACTCTTGTTGCTTCTAGGATCGGAGCTGAATCTTCCGAAGTGTCTTCTTCGTCGTCGGTCAACTCAATGATCTCATCGATTGTTCCGTCGCCAAACCAGTCGACTTGGAGTTCCAAAGTATCTTGATCGCCTTCCCAGTCTTCGTATTCAAGAAGAATGGTGTCCTTAGGTTCGAGTTCGATCTCATCGTGATAAAACTCCTGCTCTGACTCATCGTCATATCGAACGATCGCAAGCGCGTAGAAGGCATTCTGAGTGTTCCCTTCAGAAGAGAGCTTGATGGTTCCTGATTTTTCGTCGAGATCGAAGTTCATCGTGGCGCCGGGATCCGTTTCCAGTCCCGCCATTGTGAATTCGAAGTCAGCTTCATCGGTGACGAAACCGAGTGTGATATCGGGAGATTCGCCCGAATCGGAGGTGTAGGAAACGCCGGTTCCATCTGGAGTGAATTCGAGGGTATCGATTTCTCCTGCTTCAAGATAGATGTCCTCAACCGCGATTGCAAAACCGTCACCAATCAGTGTCACCGCCGTCTCCGTCACTTCTTCAAGCGTGGATCCGTCCAATTGTAGTTGGAAGGCCTCATCTTCGGGGATGTAATAGACGGGGGACGGGGTGTCTTCCCAGAGCTCGGCGTTGGATTTAATATATCGATGGGTGACATTGGGGATTTCAGTAAGGAATTCGTCGTCTTGCCAGCCATAGCGCCGGCCTTCGGCGTCGGTAATAAGGAGGCGCACCCCATTGCCATCGACGTAGATTTCGCTTGCGTCGAGTGCGTCTTCGAAATTGCGTCTTTCAACGCCACTCGATTCGCAGAAGGTGCAATTCTGTAGTAACATTCGTGGCGCAGAGGGCACCAATTCGAAGGTCTTGGTGTTGGCATCACCGAACCAGGGCTTCTCCGCAACTCCTGGATTGATGGACAACAAGAGTTCCCATCGGTTTCTGGCTCGATCAACGATCAATCGCCGGGTCTTGCCCGGATGATTGTTATCGTAGACAAGCACATGGAAGATGTTGTTATCGATGTTTTCAACGGCGAACGGTGTCACCGCGTGGCCACCGCCCACTCCTGGAGGCGCATAGACTCCGACAGTGTAGGTATCTGGGGCACCGGGTTTCAGGACTTCAATCAGTTTATCAAGCATCTCATTGGGAGTGCCGCGAATGATGCCATCAGCGGCGGGTGAGGTTGCTTGGGTGACAAACCAATAGGCAATCTCTGACTGGAGGGTCGTGTTGTTTTGCTGCAAGGCTTGGACTGAGGCCGATCCGAAGGGGGCCAGGTCGACTTGTTTTGCGTGAAAAAGCGCGCTCAGGACGGCCAGTCCTTCACAATGCCCTCCGTTCATGCCGGCGGATTGTTTTTCCATCCACTTTCTCGCTGGAGGCGTTAGGATAATCCGCTGTCCGTCGAGTCGAGCAACAACTCGATCTCCGAACATTCGGCGCATTTCGTCAGGGGTCAAGTTGGTCGGCATATTCTCGTTGCCGTAGTTCGCGAAGTTGAAGCCGTCTTTTTCAGGTCGGAATCCGGTGTCGGCGACGATTCCTAGCGGAAGTGGAGCGGGCGTATCACGAATCAGCTCGACCTGATCGATGAATCCGGCGTCGAGGCCAGCCGTCGTGTCGCCATCTTTGGAATAGGACCATATAAGCTCCCACTTACCGGCTCCGAGATCGATGCTGTATTTAGTCCAATCTTTCTCTCCAGTGATAGACTCCTGAGCTTCTCCATCGATGTAAAAGGTGAGGACATCCCCGTTCAATTCACTCGACGTGCGCCAATTGAATTGCAGCGTTACGGGGCCGTCGACAATCAAACCAAGATCGGACGTTTGGTTATGATCAATGAGTCCGCTGACGAGCGCGTCTTGCCCGTCTGAACTCACATCAGTCGTCAAGGCCCACCCGCCTTGATTGTTCCACGGAAGGCCGCTGGTGTCGGTCGCGAGATCAATATTTGATTGTGCGTTGGCTGCCATCGCTGAGAAAAGCAAGGCGCAACAAGTGGCTCTTAGGCCCTGAGAGTATTTCATTTGTGGGGCGATTCTAGTTGGGTGAAAGACGGGGTCCAGAACTCTTTGGTAGGGTGCTTAAATTTTGTCTAAGTACGGGAAGATTTTTTCGCAAAGACGACCTCTGGGTTCTGAGTTCAGCCTGCTTCTAGGATCTCATTGATAGAGAGCCTGTCCCTCATGTTTTCTGGCAGATTTCTGCCTAGTTGACGGCGATCGAATTCGCATGAATGATCTGAGCCAAAGTTGAAATGAGGGGAACGTGGATCTAGAGGAGAGATGATGCAAGGCTACCGGATTAGGAACTTGAATCAGAACGAGCTTACATTGGCCATCGATTGGGCCGCCGCCGAAGGGTGGAACCCTGGTTTGAATGATGCCGACCTGTTCTACTTTGGAGATGCGAATGGATTCTTCGCTGGAGAGATCGATGGACGTATTGTCGCGGTGGGCAGTGCCGTGTGTTACGATGATCACTATGCGTTTTGTGGCCTCTACATCGTTGACCCTCAATTTAGAGGGCGTGGACTCGGGCTGGCGTTGACGAAAGCGCGGCTTGAGTATTGTGGGGATCGGAACGTCGGAATCGATGGGGTATTGGAGAACGTGGCAATTTATCAACGGGTGGGGTATCGGCCCTTCTATATGAACCACCGCTTTCAGACTCAGGCGCAAGAACGGGGATTTGATGATCGATGTCTCAGATCGATTAGGGAAGAGCACATGGACGATATTTTGGCTTATGACCGGCGCTGTTTTCCAGCCTCTCGGGAACTCTTTCTAAGGGCATGGATCCGGCAAGCTGAGGGCAAGTCTATTGTGTTTGAGTCTGAGAATCAAATCCGCGGGTTCGCGGTTCGAAGACGATGTCGAGAGGGTTACAAGATTGGGCCCTTGTTTGCCGATGATAGTCATGTTGCTCGGGAACTGCTCAATGCTTTACAGTCAGATATCCTGGGGGCAACGCTATACCTCGATGTTCCCGAGAATAATCCTGCGGCTTTGGATATGGTGCGTGAATACTCGATGCAAGAAGTGTTTGCGACGATGCGAATGTACCGGGACGGTCTCCCGGAAATGGAGCATAGGAAGGTTTTTGGTATCACAACTTTCGAGCTCGGATAATCTCCTGAACACTTGGCTCATGCGGATTCCGTAAATGCACGAATTCAAAGAAATTTTTTCGTGGGTTGGAGTTCTTCCTATGGTGAATGTCAATAAGTGCAAGGATGGTGGCAAGCCTGGTTCAGGGTGATGGTGAGGGCGATGTCTATCTAGGAATCGGGAGATTCATTCGAGACACACGGACATCAATCGATCGGGCAGCCAATGCGAACAATGGTTTATAGGAGGATGAAGACGCACGAGCTGAATTTTTACGTGGCGATCGATCGGCGTTGGATCGGGAGTTACTTCTTGCTTATCGCGGTTGTCTTTTTGATTGGCTGCGGTCAGCTGAGTGAAGAGGAGAGGCAGATTCGTCGTGATTTCCCGTCGATCCCTTCTGACATGCCGGTGAAGGACTTGGGCGTGGTCGAGTTCGTCTCTGGGAGTTCTCGAGAGTTTGAGGTCGACTCGAACAAGCAACTATCGGTGACGGCGACCGAGATGGACGACGGACAAATGGAGGTGAAGTTCGACTATCAATCGACGTCCGGCAATCCGAATGGGTGGCACTACGAAAGATTCACTCAATGTAGTCAGTTCCGTCTTCGTTCAGGAATGCGATGTGCCCCGAAAATGGGTGATGATGTTGCTGTTGTTATTCGGCCAGTCATTGTGGCATCGCTCTCGATTCAAACGCCTCAATGATTGTACCCGTCTCGTAGTTCGAGGCGGGCCTTGGTTAATCAGAGATTGTTGACTCGGTGTTTCCGTAGTGAAACAATGATTCTAAATGAAACCAAGGCTTGCTCGTGTTGTTTCGTATCATTGTTTCAATAGGGCGGGCACCTAACATTCAAGACACGTATGGATCGGTCACTCATGCAGCGATGGCTCGTTACTCTTCTGCCCAAATCATGGGCGGAAAGTATGGAGAAGGAATCAAAGGAGTGGAAAGTGATTTGTCCCTGTGGCGCCAAAGACACCATTTGGGATATCGGGGGGATTCGTTGGAAAGCTCGCGCGCACAAGAAGACGAGTTATGTTGTTTGTCGTACTTGCGGGGAAGGGGCTTGGATGATAGTTAAACGAGAATTCCAGGACGAATAGTCGACAGCAGCTGAGTCGACGGACTTTGTCCTTCGACGCTTTCTTGCCCTGGGGCATCGTCTCGATTCGGGAATCCCTTATTTTGATGGCGTTTCATGGATCGATGCTCTTATCTTGATTTGTTCTCGAGACGTTGACTGCTCGCTTGAATCATTAGCTATATGAAGACTTTTCTTACGATCTCTCTCATGGCGTTCTGGAGTCTATCCAGCGCCACCTTCGCCCAATCTGCGGGCGATAAAGCGAAAGCAAGCGTAAGTGTCGATCTTCCAAATTACGTTATCCCTCCGACACATGCAGATCAAAAGTATGGACTTCATCCGCGTCAGGTTTTTGACATTTGGCTTGCGCCGGTGAAACAAGCGACTCCAGTGTTTCTCTCGATTCACGGAGGTGGTTTTCGAGGTGGGAGGCGTTCCGTTAGTTCGAAAGTTCTCAGAGAGTGTCTTGCAAATGGTATCTCGGTTGCGGCGCTAACTTATCGCTTCTCTAGCGATGAGATCCAGCCTGTGTCCTTCGTTGATGTCGCTCGTGCGGTTCAAACGATTCGCTCGAAGGCGACCGAATGGAATCTCGACAAAACTCGCTTTGCATCATCAGGTGGCTCTGCTGGTGCGGGGCTTTCGCTCTGGCTTGCTTTTCACGACGATCTGGCCGATCCTGACAGCCCTGATTTGATTGCCCGTCAATCAACACGGCTCCTTGGGGCCTACGTCTCCAATGGTCAATGCACTTACGATCCTCGAACGATTCGCAAGATGTTTCCAGGCAAGAATACCTGGCGCCACTCGGCGCTCGCTCTCATGTTTGGAATTGATATGGATGAGCTAGATTCACTGCCTCAGCCCAAGTATGACCTCATGGCTGTCTCTTATACACATCTCCGAGCCCACGAGACCTCTCTACATCTCGT
>CAJXVR010000134.1 GCA_913061285.1 uncultured Verrucomicrobiota bacterium
TCTACACTAGATCGCTCGTCGGCAGCGTCAGATGTGTATAAGAGACAGGAAGATGGCTGTTCATCGTTTTCGAGGCAGTACGCGTTTGACTTGCGCTCTCTTATTCCCCTATCTAGAGGAAATGAGTCTTCGATGTAGCTGCCTCCTTCTTGCCTTGTTCTGGGGATCCATTGCCGTCGCCCATGACGGTCCAAGCCCGCTGTTTCATTGGAGCTTCCAATCGAAGTTCCAATCCGAAGACGCTCTTGAGGCTCAAATTGGTCCCGGGGTGCCCTTGGATAAAGAGAATTCGATGCCCACACCAAGGGGGCTGGCGTTGCTAGAACGAACCAAATCTTCGGCATTTCCAGTAAGGGACTTGGATCTTCCAGCAACAGATTTGACAGTATCTGCCTGGTTCAGTGTTCATGAACCCTTGGTCTATGGGGCTGTTGTGGGCGCTCAGGAGGACAATGGGAACGCTGAGACCGGTTGGCTTCTCGGTTATGATCGAGAGCGATTCTATTTCGGGCTTTCGACAGAAGATACCAATGACGGGGATGGCCGCCTGGTCTTTCTACGTTCAAGGACCCGTTATTCCAAGGATGTCCTGTATCATGTAGCGGCGACATACGACGGCGAAAAGGCAGTGCTCTATGTCAATGGGAAACCAGAGACCCTGAGTGACGAAGTCGGTGGGCCCATCGTTTACGAGGAAGGAACGCTCTTGGCGGTCGGTGGCTATCGTGATCGCAACGAGGATTATCCTCACGTTGGAGAGGTGGTGTCGATCCAGGTTTATGACGTGGCGGCGAAGCAGACGTGGATCAAACAGGAGTTTTCTCATAATGCTGAGTTAACTCGGGCGGAACCCTTCGATATTGATGCCCACAAGCCGTTCGAATTCTTGGTCTTGCCGTATCTTCAGTTTGGCACGAGGACAGGAATGACGGTTATGTGGGAGACGTCCAAGCTATCCATGGGGGAAGTTCAGTTTGGCGAGACGAGCGCATGCTCCCAATCATTTGGTGCCACGGCATTCGCAACCATTCACGAGCTTCGCTTGGAAGGGCTAAAACCAGGGTCACAATACTTCTATCGAACCGTTTCTACTGCGAAGGGAGCTCCGGGAAATCAGCCCCTTGTTTCCGAGGTGAAGACCTTTCAAACTGATTCCGGTTCCGGAGCTGCCTTTGCGTTCGCGATCATTAGTGATACTCAAGGGAACCCTGAAGTCGCGGGAGCCTTGGCGGAAATGGCATGGGGGCACCGTCCCAATTTCTTGTTGCTCCCTGGGGATCTCGTTTCAACGGGCGGCGTTAAGAGTCAATGGGTGAATGAGTTTTTCGCAAGCATGGAGCCCCTCGTTTCTCGAGTGCCGTTCTTTCCTGTGCTTGGGAACCATGAGCAAAATGCATCGAACTACTACAATTATGCCTCTCTGCCTGAGCCTGAGTACTACTATACCTTTAGCTACGGTAATGCCCAGTTCTTCATGGTCGACACCAATAAAAAGTGCGATCCGAAGTCAGAGCAATATCTATGGCTGGACAAGGAATTGGCTCAATCCTCGGCGCAATGGAAATTCGTTTGCCATCATCATCCTCCGTACTCATCGGATGAGAACGATTACGGCGACCTATGGAGCAACAATAAGAGTAGCCGTGGGGATCTTAATGCTCGCCACATGTCCATGCTCTATGACAAACACCAGGTGGATGTGGTTTGGAATGGTCACATTCATTCTTATGAGCGTACTTGGAGAATTAAGAATGGGCGACCTGTCGAAGAAGGGGGGCCGATCTATATGGTTACAGGAGGAGGGGGAGGGCCTCTTGAGACACCTGGCCCGTTCCGCACGCCATTTTCGAATCTGGTTAGGCGCGGTCACCACTACGCGATGGTCTGGATGAATGGAGGGCACTTCGAGTTCAAGGCCTATGATCTCGACGGGCGACTCTTCGATACGTTTTCGATAAGGAAATAGGAGCTACGTTTATCCGGTGAGAGAGACAACGATGCCAATGGTGAGTTTTCTGGGCTCTTCGATCCAGGGGCTTCTGCGTTTCGGTGGTTTTTCTACCCTCACGGCTAATTTGAGGGACGATGTCTAGGACATTGAAAAAAACGCAACAGGCAACACCTGTCATCGGGATTCGAATTCCGAAGTGGGCGAGTTTTACCCGTGAGGTGAACCAAGGAATCATCGAGTTCTTGCAAAGTGCTTCGATGAAGTGGCGTTTGGATATCGATTCGGAATCAACCAATGAGTTGCCTTCCGTCTCGATCAATTCGAGATGGAAGGGAGATGGCCTAATCACGTTTCGACTCAGCAGACAGGAACAGTCGGCGTTTCGTCGACGCGGCATCCCAGTTGTCAATATCAGTTCAGAATCATCTACCAACCCAGAGGTGCATAGTGTCCTGCCCAATAACTATCAGGCGGGTGTGCTCGCTGCGAGATATCTTGCGGACTTAGGGATGCCAAACTTTGCGTTCTGGGGGAATCAGAAAAGGAACTACTCCCGAGTCAGACAGTTGGGGTTCATGGAGGAACTAGGCCGGATGGGGAAGACCTGTGAGATCTATGACTGCGATGTGTATGCCTTGCCCTTCAAGGAACGGTGGACGTTCTTAGGACGGGAGATGAGGAAAGTGATTCGCAAATTCCGAAAACCCGTGGCCCTCTTTGTGAAAGATGATCTCGCTGCTCGGACAATCGTTCAACAGTGTGAGAACTTAGGCGTTAAGGTTCCCGAGGAAGTGGCGATTCTTGGAGTCAATGATGATCTCGTTTTTTGCCACGCTTCTTATCCGCCACTCAGCAGTCTGTCCTATCCTGGGAGACGAATCGGCTTTGTTGCTGCCTCGGTGCTTTCGCGACTCATGGGTGGGGATTCGGCTGATCTTCCGATCGTCACTGAGGTGAATATCGTCAATCTCATCAAGCGTGAGTCAACCAATACTTTGGGCTTTGAGGACGAAATAGTCGCAAGAGCGATCAAGATTATCCGGGAAGAGGCCTGCCATCGTTCTTTGATGGTTTCGCAGATCACAAAGCGATTGGGAGTTTCGCGATCCTTGTTGCAGGCGAGGATGAATCGAGTGATGGGCAGGTCTCCCAAACAGCTTATCGATGAAGCCAGAGAGCTGAGACTGAAGGGATTGTTGGAAACAACGGATCTACCGGTCAAAGCGATTTCTTACGAGATGGGATTTAGCTCATCAGAAGAACTCTGTCGATTCTTCAAGCGGAGCACAGGGGTATCCCCGGGAAAGTATCGAATTGAGCAACGATATCGTTAAGAACTCATGTCACAGAATGGCAGAAGTGCTATTTTGATGTGCATTATTGATTTAGTGGAGAATTGGGAATTGAATTGTCATTTGTGCCTGGAATAGGGTCGCTCTGTGACGACTAATAATCCGATTTCTTGCGCGCCATTCGAGGCCAATGGACGGCAGTATTCACCATCGGCCCGGCCAATTGCAGTGATCTGTATTGATGGCTGTGGTGACGAGTACCTATCCGTATCCCTTGCGGCGGGACGAATGCCAAATCTAGCAACGATGATCGGGAGCGGTTACCGAGGTCTTGTGAGAGGTGCCTTGCCATCGTTCACCAATGTGAACAATTCTGCTATCGTCACAGGGATGCCACCCTCGGTGACGGGGATTTGTGGGAACTTCTTTCTCAATCCAGATACGGGCGAAGAGGTGATGATGAATTCACCTGAGTATTTAAGATGTGGCACGCTCTTACATGCGGCGGCCAAGTCAGGGCGTCGTGTTGCCTTTATCACCGCGAAGGAAAAGCTACGAACGGTGCTGGGAGAAGGTATCGTTGAAAACGGAGGGATTGTTTTCTCATCTGAGAAGGTGGATGAAGCGAAATTGGCAAGTCATGGTGTGGATGATGCGGAGAGCATCATTGGACGGCCCCGGCCTGATATCTATTCTGGAGATGCTTCCGTCTATGTGTTGGAGGCGGGGGCGGCCTTGGTTGAGCAGGGGAGAGCTGATTTTCTCTACCTTTCTTTGACGGATTTCATGCAGCACAAATTTGCGCCCGAGGAATCTGAGAGTTTGGATTTCCACGGTCGGATTGATGCACAGATTGGTCGACTCCTTGACGCGGGCTGCGTGGTTGCTGCGACAGCGGATCACGGAATGAATGCCAAGAACGATTCGGAGGGAAATCCCAAGGTGATTTACGTCGAAACCCTCTTGAAGTCGGCCTTTGGCGAGGGCTTGAGAGTAATTTGCCCGATCACCGATCCTTATGTCGTTCATCATGGGGCTCTGGGTTCGTTTGTGATGGTCCATGTCGATGAGCCTTCGAAAATTCCGGAAATGGCGGCGTTCCTCCTAGATCAAAGTGGGATCACAGAAGTAATGGACCGTGAAATGGCCGCGAAGAAACTCGAGTTGGCCCCGGATCGAATTGGTGATCTCTGCGTGCTCTCGGCTCGCGATACGGTCGTTGGTAAAACCCCACAAGATCATGATCTTAGCGTGCTGAAGGGAGGATTACGGTCCCATGGGGGACGTTATGAGGAAATGGTTCCCTTGCTACTTTCGGAGCCACTTAACGAAACCTATCGGAGGAAGGCACAGTGCGACCCGAGGAACTTTGATGTCTTCGATTTCGCCTGTAACGGTAGTCTCTAGAGATTCAATAAGCGATGAACTTAGAACTTCCTTCATACATTGCTGGCGAAGCGATTAGAACGGGTGACACACTCGATGTCTTCTATCCGTGGGATGGATCGCGTTCAGGTTCGGTGGTCAAGATAAATCGGAAGCACCTTGAGCAGGCAATCGGAGCAGCGCTCGAGGGACAGAAAAACCCCCTAAGCCGATACGAACGACATGCGATACTACGGAAAGCCTCTGTTCTCTTGGCGGAACGTAAGGAGGAATTCGCGAATACGATTCGACTCGAATCAGGATTATGCATGCGTGATACTTCCTATGAAACTGGGCGGTGTTGTGATGTAATTGAATTTGCTGCCGCTGAAGCGCTCAAGGATGATGGGCAGGTTTTTTCGTGCGATATTTCCCCTCAAGGGAAAGCGCGGAAGATTGCCACCTTCAGGCAACCAGTACAGTTGGTTGCTGCGATTACGCCGTTCAATCACCCTTTAAACCAAGTGGCTCACAAGGTTGCCCCGGCAATTGCGGCGGGTGCTCCTATCCTGCTAAAGCCATCGGAAAAAACGCCTCTCACGGCCATCAAATTTGCCGAACTGCTCTACGATGCCGGCTTGCCGGGATGGATGTTGAGCGCGTTTGTTGGCGATCTTGATGAGGTGGTTTCCCCAATGATCGTTCATGATGATGTCGAACTCGTATCCTTTACCGGGTCGGTGGAAATTGGAAAGCACATCGCCCGTACCGCTGGTTACAAGAAGCTGTGTCTTGAGCTGGGAGGAAACTCGCCGCTCATCATTCTTGATGATGCAGACTTGGACCTGGCCGTAAGGTTAGCTGCTGAGGGAAGTTTTCGGAATTCTGGGCAACGTTGTACGGCGGTCAAACGAATCTTGGTTCAAGAGGGAATCCTCTCTGAATTTACTCAGCGTTTTGTCGAAATGGCGAAAGAGTATCGTGCAGGTGATCCGAATAGTCTGGAAACAAGGGTTGGAACCGTTATCGATGAAGCAGCAGCCAAGACATTGGAAACCCGGGTTCAGACCGCGGTTTCAGATGGTGCGGAAGTGCTCCTTGGGGGGCAGAGACACGGGGCTCTGATGGAGCCGACGGTGATTGCGAATGTGTCCAGGGAGACGCCTATGGTCGCCGAAGAATCGTTTGGACCCCTGGCCCCCATATTGAAGATCCGAGATCTTGATGATGCGATTGCTTACTACAACGGGGGGCGCTTCGGTCTTTCTTCGGGAATCGTGACGAATGATATGCAGGCGGCTTTTCGAGCTGCGAAAGAACTACGGACAGGTTCTACAAATATTAACGAAGTTCCGGGTTATCGAATCGAATCCAGTCCCTTCGGTGGCATTAAGGACTCTGGTCTTGGGATCAAAGAGGGTGTGATTGAATCGATTAAGTTTATGAGCAACATCAAGACCTTTTCGTTTGCCTGGTAAGCTGCTTGGAAGGGCGGAAATTTAGCTATGAACCAATCAGAGCGACGACCTGACCTTGAATGCGAGAATCCGTATATTCTGCTTACTCCCGGACCGCTTTCGACGAGTGTGACAGTGAGACGGGCGATGCTCCGTGACTGGTGCACTTGGGATGATGACTACAATGGAGACATTGTGACCCCGATACGAGAAGGGCTTGTGAAGCTGGCCTCGTCTGTCCGGCCGGAAGATTACACCTGTGTTCTCATGCAAGGGAGTGGGACCTTTTCTGTCGAGTCGATGATCGGATCGGTATTGCCGACGGACGGGAGGCTATTGATTCTAAGTAATGGTGGATACGGGGCACGGCTTGTTGAGATTGCCAAACGACTTAGGATAGATCATGTCGTTCATGATACGGGCGAACTTGCTCCGCCCGACCTCGTTCGATTGGAAGAGACGCTCGAGACGGACGGAAGCATTTCTCACGTCGTCATGGTGCATAATGAGACAACGACGGGCATGATGAATCCGTTGACGGACGTTGCTAGAATCGTGAAGGCCGCTCAGAAGGTTTTTCTTGTCGATTCGATGAGTGCCTTTGGCGGTGTTCCGTTTGACTTAGGAGAGCTTGGAATTGATTTTCTAGTGTCGTCGGCGAACAAGTGCATTCAGGGGGTTCCCGGATTCGGTTTCGTTCTCGCGAAGCGTGATGAGTTGATAAAGACAAAGGGTTTCGCTCGGTCTCTCTCGCTGGATCTTTATAGCCAATGGCAGACCTTGGAAGAGGGGGGCGGTAAATGGCGCTATACCAGTCCCACGCACGTCGTCCGTGCGTTTGCTCAAGCGATGGTTGAGCTAGAAGAGGAAGGAGGAGTCCCAGCGCGTTTCGCGCGATATACGGAGAATCAACGAATTCTTGTAGAAGGAATGGAACGCCTAGGGTTCCGAACGGTTCTGCCCCGAGAACTTCAGAGCCCGATTATCACGGGGTTCTATGATCCTGAAAGTGATCAATACGAATTCAAGCGATTCTATTCCCTTTTGAAGGAAAAAGGATTCGTGATTTACCCAGGCAAAGTGACTGGGATCAGCTCATTCCGAATCGGAACCATTGGTCATGTGTTTCCGGAAGACTTTCGACGGTTAATCAACGTGATCGGGGAATCGATGTATTGGAAAAGATGAGAACTGACCGTAGATCGAATAGCAATCAGCTCGGGAACCCGATCTCGGGCAACATGGAACCTACTACTATGAAATGGAATGATATGTCTTGGAAGAAAACGACGAGGCAAGATGCGTTGGGATTTACCCTAATCGAGCTTCTCGTTGTGATTGCCATTATCGCCATTCTTGCCGGAATGCTCTTGCCGGCGCTGTCCCAGGCGAAGGAAAAAGGGAAGAGCGCTCGATGCATGAGCAATCTAAAGCAGATTAGCTTGGCGACGACGATGTATGCTGATGACAATGAGGGGGAATATTTTAACCGTGGGGGGAGTTTCCCCAATCATGGGATGTGGTTTGCTAGTCCGCGTTCAGATGTTCAATTGGACAAGGATGATTCGCTTGCCTATTGGGCGATCGGTTACAAAGATTACTTTGGCAACACCCGCGAACTATTTCGTTGTCCCAGTGCGAAAGTCGTCGACGAGTGGCGCGAAAACGGGCTGAAATTCCCACATAGCTTTTGGCTGACATCAACCTATGGGATCAATGGTGTGCTGACGGCCAATGGCAAGCGTCCCAAAGTAGAAGCTTACCAGAGTCCTAGTACGACTATCCTTGCCCAAGATGCCGCTGAGCAAAGAATGGACGGGGCCACCGACACCTTAGGGCTTTTTCCGGGAAGTAGCGAAATCCTCACTCAATGGCGAGTTGGACTGGCCGGCCTCTATCCTGAGCGGAAGATGGAGCTTGAGTGGTATCGCCACAATAATATCTGCAATACCCTGTGGCTTCCTGGGCATGTCTCAACGATCAAGTTTAACGGCTTTGACCGTGGGGTTGACTATCGATGGTATACCGGTGAAACCCCGGTATCCCAACCCTAATTGGCCCTCTTAAAAGGTCATCTGATCTGGTAGCGATGACGTGGTATCATTGAGACTCCGCTTATTGCGTGCACGCCCAATAATTGGCGGAGGCAGAATTACTTCAACGGAAAGTGGACGGTCGTGAGCAGCTCGTTCGCAGGGGTCTCGCCCGGATCGTTCTCGTAGACCTCGAAACAGTCGAGTTTCTTATTCTGAGTAAATACCTTGTTGCGGGCCCGAAACATTCCCGCTGCCCAGGCATTGCCTAGGTGATGGTAAGGGCCGGTGTGCTGGATGGCGAAGGTCTTTGTGGCAGGGCGTTGGGCAACGATGAATCCTTCCGGGGGGGATGAAGGGGCTGATTCGATGGGGATTCCAGCGGTGAAATTTGTTATTTGACTTACCATATCGAAGCGATGCGTAATTGAGAATGGGGCGCCCGTTGCTTTGGTGTTTGTCTCCTTGAGCCAATTTGCGAGCTTTGTGAAATCTCTACTAGTCGTCGTTCCCAAGTCTTCCAGTCGGCTCTCTGTGGTGATCCCGATGTATTGGCAGGCTGCTTGAGTTGTTTCTCCTGTGAACGAGAGTCTTGAAGGATTACTGCCGGATTCAATATACGGTTTGAGCATGGCGAGACCGCGCTGATAGTCCATGCCGATCATGGCTACCGTCATTTTTTTCATCCAGAATAGGAAGACTGGCAGGGATCCGGCCATTGTCCAGGTCGCTTTAGTCTGATCGCCTTCGGGTTCGAATCGAAACTCCACCTGGGACGTTGATTTCCAAGGTTTCAAGAAGGTGAGTTGGTAGGTGATTTGGTTCGGCGATTCTTCGCTGATGATCTCCATTTCGCCACTACCAATGACCTGGCCTTCCCAGCTATAGCTCTTCCCGTCGGGATTGTATTCGAGTGTGCAGTCGGGCTCTGCGTTTAGCCATGGAGACCACTTCGGCCACTGCTTGAAATCTCTGACCGTGTTGAACACTTGCTCTTGCGGTGCTGCGATCGTGATCGATTTTTCAACGTTGAATTTTGGCATGATCGTTTTCCTTAATCTTATTTCTGCAAGAAATCGCCGATGAGTCAAGGGAATGGATTAGAAGAGAAGTATTATAGCTTGGTGAAAGTGGTTTTTAAGGCGCATTTTGTTCCTAGAATGTCGCATGTTTTTCAGTGGTTAGATGGGTTCACTCCTCGGAGAGGCATGTCTGAAATGTCCGTCTTGAGGTTGGTGAATCAGGAAACTTAGCTTGCTCGGATTTCTGTGCATCCTCTCGGGCACTGCGTTTATTGTTGGGATGGACTATGATCGAAGCGGCGCTTTTGCTGGAGATTCACTCTGCTGCGTGATCGAATAGGGTATTGGAGATGGGCAATTGGCTAGAATTAGGCAAAGCTCGTCTCAATTCATATTGCACGGCGATGAAATCCACTAAGGGATCATTTAGTTACAGATGGGTGGTGGCATGGGGTGGCTGCTTGTCTGCCCTGATGCTGTCGGGTGTTGCTGCTGATGTTGAGACCGAGTTTATTGAGCGAGTGAGGCCGGTGCTCGAGGAGTTTTGTTGGGACTGTCATGATCCGGCTGATTCTGAAGGCGGCGTTTTGTTTCTTGATGCTGAGACGGCTGCTGGGATTGGCGCCCATCGTTCAAATTGGAGGAGTGCGGGCACTCAATTATTGAATCGAACGATGCCCCCCTCTCGGAAACCGCAGCCAAGCGATGAACAACGGGTTGAGATCGCGGCATGGATCGATGCCTACCTCCGGTTGACGGCTTGCGATGAAGGTGACTACGCAGGATATGTGACTGCTCGACGCCTCAATCGTGTTGAATATAACCACACTGTTCGGGATCTTATGGGGGTTGATCTCCGTTTTTCGGAAACGTTGCCCGCCGATGGCGGCGGCGGAGAGGGCTTCGATAATAACGGGCAATCGCTTTTCCTTCCTCCGATGCTGCTCGAACGCTATCTGGAATCTGCGCAGGCGATTGTTGATGCAGCGATCATTACTCCGCCCATCAATTATCGTCTCGATCAGAAGGATTTTATTGCGACGACTACTGCGGGCGCGATGGGGAAGCTTGGAGAAGGCGATGAGGTGTCAGTGCTAGTGCCCATTTATGTCGGGGATAGTTACCGAGTCGAGCTTCAGCTTATGGGGGAGTTAAGGGATGAAAGCCTAGTTGTCAGAGTGGATGGAATTGAAGCGACTCATTTGGATTTGGAGGCGAACAGCTCAGGTATTGTGGCCTTTGATATGAGACTTGCTCGTGGGGTTCATGCGGTATCCTTTCAAGTTGAAGCCCGGAATGCGATCGCAATAGATCATGTGCGCATTCATCAGCGAGTCTCTCCTCCGAACTCCCGTCGTGCGGCAACACACGTTCGTCTATTGGGGATTAATGTTGGCGAGGAGCCTGATTCACCGCGAGTCTGGGCCAAGACGGTCTTGCAGCGTTTGCTTCCTCTCGCGTTTCGGCGTCCTGTGGAAGATGAAGAACTCACGCCTTATCTAACACTCGTTGAACGCTCTCTTCGTCGGGGAGATCCATTTGAGGAGTCGATGAAACTGGCTTTTAGAGGGATACTGGTTTCTCCTGACTTCCTGTTTCGTATCGAGAAAGAAGCCGAATCTGTTGAGCCCGCCGCGCTTCGCAGCCATGAACTGGCTGTTCGGCTTTCGTATTTTCTCTGGTCGACCATGCCTGATGAGGAGCTTCGATTGCTCGCTGATCTAGGACGTCTTGAGGATGGAGCTGTACTGCATCAACAAGTTGATCGGATGCTGAGAGACGTTCGTTCGTGGCGATTCAGTCAATCCTTTATCGGACAGTGGTTAGGCACCAAAGACGTTGGGGGGCGAGTGGCGCCAAGCCACAATGAGATTCAGAAATTCTATACCCCTGAGGTGGCCGCTGACATGAGGGCTGAGGCAGTATGGCTGTGGGCTCATATGCTTGAAGAGGACCGAAGTGTTTTGGAGTTTATCGATGCTGACTACACGTTCCTGAGTGAACGCTTGGCCAAGTTTTACGGATACTCAGAGCGGTATCCTGAGTTGCCCGCAGAGGGATTGAGGAAGGTCGAATTAAAAGACGATCGCCGCGGCGGTCTCCTAGGACTTGGGGCCGTCCTTGCAATGACTTCTCACTTCAAAGAAAAGAGTCCTGTCCTCCGGGGGGCTTGGGTGTTCGACACGATGTTTGGGACCCCGGTTCCACCTCCCCCCGCTGATGTTCCCTCGTTACAGTCCGCGAAGAAGATGGCCGGGAAGGGACGGACGCCTAGAGAAATTATTGAGCAGCATCGCGAGCATCCTTCGTGTCGTGCCTGTCATAATTTGATCGATCCGATTGGATTTGCGCTCAATAATTTTGATTACTTGGGGCGCTGGGAAGATACTGAGCGAGGGAAGCGGATCGACGCGCGAGGGCATCTGCCTACGGGCGAATCCTTCGATGGACCGCGAGAGCTCAAAGCTGCTCTCCTTGAGCGGAAGGCTGATTTTCTCAGGCAACTTTCCCGCAAGTTACTAGGGTATGCTCTGGGGCGTGGACTTGATGATCAAGATGAGTGCACGATTGTTCAATTGGTCGAAAGCCTAGAACGGAACGACTATCGTGCCCGTTCCCTCGTACACGCTATCGTGCAGAGTGCTCCATTCCGAAACCGGCAACTGCTTGATGGGAAATAGCTTCGCGGTCCTTTGCCAGGGCGCCCTGGTCAGCCGACGAATTCAAGTTCTTGGCGGTGCGGAATCAATCCTGCCTCGTGGGCTTGTCCGAGAAAGCGTCGAATCGTCTCTCTCCCTTTATCGCCGTAGTCAAGCGTCCAATGATTGACGTACATGCCGACAAATTCATCAGCCAGTTCTGCCCCCATATCACGGGCGAAGTTTAGGGCGTATTGCACTGCCTCAGGGCGGTGATCGAGGCTATATTGAATGCTCTGGGTAAGGAGATCTGAGATCACCTTGCGTTCTTCTGCGGGAAAGCGTTTTGCGATGACGTTGGCACCTAGAGGGAGGGGCAGTCCGTCGTTTTCGCGTCCCCACCAGACGCCGAGATCTTCGCAAAGGCTGAGCCCTTCATTCTTATAGGTTAATTGCCCTTCGTGAATGATGAGCCCAACATCGGCTTCATCTTTCTTAACCGTTTCGAAAATCGCATCGAAGGGAACGACCTTGTAGTTGATTTCGCTGGCAGGTTTTCCGAGCCAAAGCTGTAGTGCGAGAAATGCGCTGGTCATTTCGCCAGGGACCGCAATCGTCTTGGTTGCGATTTGCTCCTTGGTATAAGTTTGCTTAGCTACCAACATCGGGCCGTAACCGTCTCCCATGCTTGCCCCGCTTGGAAGAATGGCGTAGTTGTCGCTGACGAACGCATAGGCGTGAACGCTGATTGCTGTGATATCTAGCTCGCTGCGAGTCGCCCGCTCATTCAAGGTTTGGATATCTTGAAGGATATGTTCAAAGGCGTAGCCATGGGTCGGGATAAGATCCTTGGCTAAAGCATAGAACATGAATGCATCGTCGGGATCAGGCGAGTGTCCTAGTGTTAGATTTCGATTGCTCATCAACGGTTTTTGGGTTCCCTGGGTATGTCACCAAAAGACAGGGAGGGCCTTTCAAAGTCTCTGGGAGAGAGCATGACGTATCCATCGGTCGGGGTCAACAATCGGGACTGATTTTGCCGCTTGATGAGCGTTTTTCGTTGTATCCCAGTGAGAATGAAAAAGACGACCGAATCGTGGATGGCTCGGTTTCGTTGTGAGGCGAATCCCAAATTTCGAATCTAATTTTTGAGACCCCCTCCTTGCCCCAAGAGCCACTTTTGGCTAGTGTCGCGATTTCTCTCCCATTGAGAATCATTGTCTTAGCTGTGAGAGGCCGGAAAGAATCGACCTATGTCTGAATCATATATTCAAAATTTATTTGCCGAGCGAATCGGCGGAAATCAATACGGTAAGTCCACTGCCATCTACAAATTTGAGAAGATTAAGAGGGCAAAACTGGCCGCACTGGAAGCTAATCCAGGCGGCGAGATTATTGATATGGGCGTTGGCGAGCCGGATGAAATGGCGTTTCCAGAAGTTGTTCGAGTGCTTTCTGAGGAAGCGGCAAAACCGGGAAACCGAGGTTACGCCGACAATGGCGATCAGGTGTTTAAGGATGCTGCGGCCGATTACCTCAAGAATGTTTGTGGGGTAGGTGGAATTGATCCAAAGACGGAGGTGCTTCATTCGATCGGAAGCAAAGCCGCACTCTCAATCTTGCCGGCAGCGCTAATCAACCCTGGTGATTACGTCATTATGACTACGCCGGGATACCCAGTTTTTGCGACCCATGCAAAGTTTTACGGAGGACTGGTTCATAATCTCCCCATCAATCAGGAGAACCAATTTCTGCCCGATCTAAACGCGATTCCAGCCGATGTGCTTGAAAAGGCGAAGGTGCTCGTGCTCAACTATCCCAACAATCCCACGGGCGCCAGCGCGACGCCCGAGTTTTTTGCTGACGTGGTGGCTTTTGCGAAAGCAAACAATATTGTCGTGGTCCATGACGCGGCCTACACGGCGCTTGTTTTCGAAGGAAGTCCGTTGAGTTTCTTATCGGTTCCAGGGGCCAAAGATGTCGGTGTTGAGCTTCATTCGACGAGCAAGTCTTTTAACATGACTGGCTGGCGTTGCGGATTCGTTGCAGGGAATTCGCTGCTTGTGAAAGCTTATGGCGATGTGAAAGACAACACGGATTCAGGGCAGTTTTTGGCGATTCAACATGCGGCAGCCTATTGCTTGGATCATCCTGAAATCACGGAGGAGATTGCCGCGAAATATTCACGACGTATGGATGGCCTGGTTGAGGTGCTAGGGACATTGGGATTCAATGCCAAGAAGCCTAAGGGGTCATTCTTCCTCTATGTCCCATCTCCCAAAGCGGTGGTTCAAGAAGACGGACAGCGCGTGGCGTTTCAGAACGGAGAAGAAGCCTCTCAATGGCTTATTCGGCAGAAGTTGATTTCGACCGTCCCTTGGGACGAGTCAGGGGCATTTCTTCGGTTTAGCGTGACCTTTGCCGGGAAAGGCGAGGCCGCTGAACAGGCCGTCCTGACAGAAATCAAGAACCGTTTGGGCAGCGTGACCTTTGAATTTTAGGCGGCGTTTTGCTGTAGCCTGAATTCGGGATCATGCCGCTGCCAGCTTGGTTGACTGCTCGTGCGGAGGGGGAGCTTACTCTCTCCGTGCGTCTTCAGCCTCGGGCGTCCCGAAACGAGATTCTTTATAGCGAGGCGGGGCCGCTGCGAGTTCGAGTAATGGCGCCTCCGGTTGATCATGCAGCCAATGCGGCGCTAATCAAGTTTCTCGCCTCTGCTTGGGGGCTTCGGAAGTCTTCTGTTCGAATCACCGCTGGCCTTAAGTCTCGAAACAAGACCGTAAGCTTGTTTGGGCTCACAGCCACTGATCTTATTTCGAGATTTCCAGCCGACCTTGGAAACGATTCTCCCGATTGACCTAGTCTTGAGAGCGGAATTTCCGTGAAAGGACTCGTGCCCGCGTCTTGAGCTGCTGGAAGTGCTCTGGCCGTTCGGTTCTTAAATTGTGCCGTTCGTAGGGATCTTGATCGAGATTGAATAGCCATTCCCCATCCTGAGGGGTCTGGACGTATTTCCAGCCGCCTACCCTCAGGGCGAGCCATTGTCCCCGTTGTAGTTCGGCGTGGCGTCCTAGTTCCCAGAATAGTTCTCTGTTTGCAACGGCTCGTTTGGCAAGGATGACTTCGCTGATATCCTGACCGTCAAGCCCATCAGGCGTGGCGACTCCAGCCAACTTGGTGAGAGTGGGGAAGATGTCTAAGGCACTCGTCACGTCGCTGCAACTTGTGCTAGGCTTGATTTTTCCTGTCCAACGCATGAGGCAGGGTACGCGGATCCCTCCTTCGAAGAGTGTCGCTTTACCATCGCGGTAGGGAAGGTTGCTACCGCCATAGTTTGAGTCGCCTCCGTGATCAGTCATGAAGATCACGAGTGTTGATTCTGCGAGCCCGTTGGCCTCTAGGGTGGCGAGGACTTTACCGATTCCATCGTCCAATGCTGCGACTTTCGCTGCAAACTTTCTGCGGGTTGGATCGTTGATGTGTTGGAATTTGGCGAGATCTCGCGGATGTGGTTGCAGGAGGTTGACGGGTTTGTTTTCGCCATCATTCCAGCCTTTACCGAAGTGAGGTGCATTGAAGGCGAGGTGGAGAAAGAATGGCTTGCCCTTCTCTCGTTCGTTTAGAAATGAGACCGCTTCCTCAGTAATTAAGTCCGTGGCGTAACCACTCTGTTGGATTGAGTCACCGTTTCGATACCAGTCCGGCGTGTTGCCGTAGCTCATCGTATAGAAATCGATACAGCCTGCGGTATGCCCATAGGAATGCTCGAAGCCGTGTTGCTGCGGCAAGAGGGATGGCTGTCCATGGCCGAGATGCCACTTCCCGATCAGGGCCGTTTGATATCCAGCTTGAGAGAGGGTCGTTGCAATGGTTGTTTCATCCGGATGGAGTCCTCTGGCCGCATCGAGGGGATCCAGAAACATTAGAGCTCCAAGCAGGGCGTCCTTGGAGCGACTAGGGTTTCGGCCGGTGAGTAGGCCGAAACGTGATGGAGTACAGATGGACGAGGCGACGTACCAGGAATCAAATTTGAGGCCATCTTGAGCTAGGGAATCGATGTGGGGAGTCGGAATCTCGCTTCCATAGCACCCGACGTCGTTCATTCCCTGATCGTCAGTGAAAATCAGCAGAAAGTTTGGCCGAGCGGGGGCACTTTCTGAAGTCGATCCGACAGCCGCTGAGTCAATAATGAGAGCGATGAGAGCGAGTCTAATATAGCTTCCGGTCATGATCCTAGGGGACGATAGTAGTCGATTGAGAGCGCGCGCATGGTAACTTCGCGAAGCTTCCATGCAAGAACCATTGCTCTCTGCCTTGGGGGGATATGAATTCTCCGCGTTTCTTCTTGATGCGGTCCTCTATTGAAAGGCGTCTTTTTGTGTTGGTGGGAGCATTAATACGACATTAGATGTGTTTTTTTTGGAATCGGATTAATAAGCATTCGACGCCCGAGAAATGCGTATTATTCTTGGCTTCCGAGTTTAGTAGGTTCGCTAGTCGATTATTTTCCAGAGGCAGCTACCGAAACGATATTCGGAATTTGATTTAGCTTATGCTAGAAGGGTACGATAAACAGAAAATCGCGGGGTGCTTTGGGTTTGGGTGTCTTTTGATGATTGGACTCTTTGCCTTGGGGGGCTTCGGGGCGTACTACGGCATCAAGACCTTTGTGCAGAGTGCTGTGTTCAAATACACGGAACCGGTGCAGGTAATCTTGCCTCGTGACACGCTGTCTGCTCAAGAATCCCTCGTTGTGAACGAGAAGCTCGAGCGTTTCTCGAAATCGTTGACGGATGGAACGTCCAGTGAGCCGCTCGAGTTGACTGCGAAAGATGTCAACTATTTGATCAGTTCTAGTCCAGAGCCCATCTTCAGAGAGCTAAAGGACAAAGTCTATGTGAAGTTCAAGAATGGGAAAATCGAGAGTGAATTGAGTGTGCCCTTGGAGCGGACTGGGCTCCGTGATTTACGTGGACGCTATCTCAACGGAAAGGCGAACATTTCCTTAGGAATGAAGAATGGAGAGATGGATTTCAATATTAGCTCCCTCAATGCGAACGGCTTCCCAGTTCCTGCGAATGTGCTGCAAGTCCTTCAGAAACGCACTGATATGCTTGACCGCGTTTTCAGCCACCCTCGCTTTCTCAAGTATTCGAAATACCTTGAGAACGTTGAGATTGTTGGAGATAGAGTACGAATCGTGCTTAAGGAAGGGCAATCGCTTGAAGCGTTACAAAGAGAAATGGCTGGTGATGCCGGTCTTTAGCTTAGAGGCGGTAGTGATTCGTCGGCAAGATTGAACTCTCTCGCTTGTTCGTAGACGTAACGGTCAGTCATGCCGGCGAGATAGTCACAAATCACACGCTTTTTTTGCGAGCGTTCCCAGCGGATCTTCGCTTGGGATCCCATCTTCTCCGGAGAATTCAGAAAAAACAAAAAGAGAGACTTGAGCGTTCTTACCGCACGGAGATTCGGTTCGTGAACCTCCGGGTGGTAGTAGAGGTTTTTGTATAGATAGTCTCTGAGTTCGCGGTTGGCAGCGGCTAGAGATTCTGAATAGCCGACGACGGTGTCATTAGCCTGACGGATGTCATCCGGAGACCTTGGCTTGATCTTTGCCAGATTCTTTTCAGTGGTGTTAACGACGTTATTAACCTCGCGATCGATGATACAGCGGATGATGAAATAGCGTCGGGACTCATCGCTCGCGTTTGGATACGCTTTCTTGACCGTCGAAGCGGCCGTCGCCCAAATTTCAATATTCTGTTGGAGCTCTTTTTCGAGGAGTAATCCTGATTCTAACCCATCATCTAGGTCATGACTATAGTAGGTAATCTCATCGGCCAGGTTTGATACTTGAGCTTCCAGGCTGGGGGAATTGAAATCGAAGCCCGCTAGGTCTTCGGGCATATCGTAGCTCGTTTGGTGCTTTGCCAGACCTTCTCTCACTTCCCAGCTAAGATTGAGGCCTGGAAAATCAGGATATTTTTGCTCAAGGAGTTCAACAACACGAAGGCTCTGCTGATTGTGCTCAAACCCTCCGCAATCTTCCATGAGTTCGTTCAATGCGTCCTCGCCTTTGTGACCAAAGGGGGAGTGCCCAAGGTCGTGTGCAAGGGAGATGGCTTCAGTAAGGTCTTCGTTGAGATTGAGTGCCCGAGCGATATTCCTTGAGATCGCTGCAACCTCCATGGTGTGGGTCAAGCGAGTACGCAGATGATCACCGCTCCCATTGAGAAACACTTGCGTCTTGTATTCGAGTCTTCGAAAAGCCCGAGAATGAATGATTCTATCTCGATCCCTTTGGTAACGGGTGCGCCAGCCGTCCTCCTCCTGTGGGTATCTTCGACCGCGCGAAACACAGCTCTTCTGGGCGTATGGGGCGAGCTGTTGGGACTCTCGTTCTTCGAGTTCCTGATGGGAGAGTGCCATCTACCTAGTGCGAAAATTGAATCGTCGTTGTCCTAATCAGGCTACGACGCTGTTGGCTCAGGAATGAATTCGTCGACCGAAAGTCCTTTGAGCTCAAAGAGGCGTTTGATCGCGTCTTCGATCAGATTGTTTGGACAACTGGCTCCGGCTGTAATCCCGATTGTTAGCGGCTTGTTGGGAAGCCAATCGGCAGTTTCGACTTCGGTATTCTGGTGCTGGTCGTAGTGAACGATCTTGTCGCGTGAGCTCATTTTCCCTGCATTCTTAATGAAGAAGGTGGGAAGTTTTTCCTCTCCCATCTCGGCCAAATGGGAGGTGTTGGAAGAATTGTAGCCTCCGACGACGATCAGGAGATCCATAGGGCGTGCCAGTAAGGTCTGGAGGGCATCTTGGCGCTCTTGCGTGGCCCCGCAGATAGTGTCGAAAAATCGAAAGTGCTGATCAACATTGTCGAGTCCGAATCGTTTGATCATCGCCCGCTTCAAGCGGCGCTGAACTTCCTCTGTTTCCCCGCGAAGCATTGTCGTTTGATTGGCCACTCCGATGGCTTCGAGGTGAAGGTCGGGGTCGAATCCTTCGGAATGAGCTCCGTTGAAGCGTTCGAGAAACTGCGCTCGATCACCGCCATCCGTGATGTAAGTGCTGTCTCTTATACACATCTCCGAGCCCACGAGACCTCTCTACATCTC
>CAJXVR010000135.1 GCA_913061285.1 uncultured Verrucomicrobiota bacterium
GGACTCCGCCGTCTCTTTCATCGATTCAGCCTTCTCTTGCAGGTCGATCGCCGCCTCTTTGGCGCGTTTCTCACGAATGGCTGCGAATGTTGCGACAACACTTGCCACGATCAGTACTAGGGTGATGGCCAATCCCGCTGCGAAAGCGGGTTTGTTTCGGCGGATGGATTTTGCTATTTGATATCGCCAGGAAGGTCGAGCTGCAGACACGGGTTCGTCGCAAAGGTGCCGATGGATGTCCTCGGCCAGGCCGTTTGCCGTATCATAGCGGCGGGTGCGATCTTTCTCTAAGGCCTTCATGATGATCCAATCAAGATCGCCCGTGAGTTGCTTGGACAGCAAAGATAGGTCGCCGGCTCGACTCTTGGTCACGATTGTTTGTTGTTCGCCGACTAAGGTACTCATGCGGAGGGACGGGCGTTCGGGCTCCTGTTCGGCGATGATGCGTTGCATTTCTCCATAGCCCTTTGAGAGGAGTTCTTTTTCGGGAAATGGTGTGGTGCCGGTCAAAAGTTCGTAGAGTAGCACACCGAGTGAATAGACGTCGGTGCGTGTATCGACATCAAGGCCGCTCATCTCCGCTTGCTCCGGACTCATGTAAGCGGGCGTACCAATCATTTGGGCGAAGTTGGTAAATAGGGTCTTCTCTGTGAGCCGCTGATTGGTGGCTTTGGCGATGCCGAAATCGATGACCTTGGGCACAGGTTTGCCGTCGTGGAGGGTCACGAGAATGTTGGATGGTTTGATGTCCCGGTGGATCACGCCTTTTTGGTGGGCGTGTTGGATGGATTGGCAGACTTGCGTGAAGAGATCAAGGCGTTCTTCGGTCGGGAGTTGATTCTTATCGCAGTACGTGTGAATGGGCACACCTTTGACCAATTCCATGACAAAGTACGGGCGGCCGGTTTCCGTGGAGCCCGCGTCGAGGACTTTGGCGATATTGGGATGATCCATGAGGGCGAGGGCTTGGCGCTCGGCTTCGAAGCGCGCAACCACGGACTTGGTGTCCATCCCTAGCTTGATGATTTTCAGGGCGACCTTGCGGCGAACGGGCTCTGTTTGTTCGGCCATGAACACGGCGCCCATGCCGCCTTCACCAATTTTTTGGAGAAGTTTGTAGCGACCGATCGTGGTGCCCGGTCTTTCAACGAGCGGCGTGCTGTCTATTGTTTCGGGCGCGAGGATAGCGGGATCTTCAAGGAAACTGTCATCGGCATGGCTGCCGAGAAGGGTCTCGATTTTTTCGCGCAAGGCTGAGTTATCGCCGCAGGCTCCGTCAAGGAAACCGCGGCGTTGTTCGGGTGATTTGATTTTTAGGGCGCGCTCGAAAATCTCCGGAGCGCTGGATTCATCGTTGGTTTTCATCGCATGGATTGGTTTTGAGCTTCTATGCGATGGATTTCGGAAAACCCCGCCAGAGAAATCTGTTTTTTTTGGGATGGTTCGCGCTAAGTCGCTAAGCCGCTAAGTATTTTTGGTTCCCTCTCTTTGCGCCTTAGAGTCTTTGCGCGAGCTACGGGCTACGGGCGATCGACGTCTGAATCCAGGGTAACAGGTTCTGGCAATCGCATCTGTTCTGCTCAATTAACCCAATGAGAAACGCGTGGGCCTCATCGTCGTTGATGTCGAGATAGTAACCGTTTATCCGGAGAAACACATCAGTGGCAAAGAAGGCGACCCGCTTGTTCCCGTCAACAAAGGGGTGGTTCATGATGAGGGACTCGAATAGCGCGGCCGCCATCGTAGCTAGATCTTCATAGTAGCCGGACTGGGGACGATAGAGGGCGCTTTCGATTAAACCCGGATCGCGGAGCCCCTCGTTTCCCCCGAACCTGTCGATCAGGCGGCCATGAATTGCCAGAATCTCGTCCGTGGTCAGGTGCTGAACCCTCATCTATTCCGCGAGACGTTTTCCCAAGGTTTCGTGAGCGTTCATACTCGCTTCAAGATGAGACATGACTTCAGGTCTGACCCGATGTCGTCTCACGTAAGCTTCGATAGCCTCGGTGAGCGCGCCAGAAATACTGCAGTTGGATTCCCGAGCAAGCGCCTGAAGATCTCGCCATACTTGCTCCTCAACCTTGGAACTCACCTTAATCATGCTCATATCGTGATCCTTTGATGGTAATCATGATTTGTCAAGATTTGTCATGACCACTGATTGAACCACGGCCTTCGTCGTCGTTCATCTTGGAGGCACCACGGGGATGGGGTTTTTCGAGGGGAAGTGGATCGCGCTAAGTCGCTGAGCCGCTAAGTATTTTATTTCCCTTTCTTAGCGCCTTTGCGAGAGATCATTTCCCCAGCTCATGGCGCATCCAGGTCTTGGCGAAGGTCCAGAGGCGTTCGGTTGCGCGGAGGGATTTGTCCATGGCTTCGGCTGCCTGAGGCATGCTCATGCCGACGAAGTAGCGAAGTTTGACGAGTTCAGCGCCGTCGGGTTGCTCCTTTGCGAGAGAATTCAGGGCTTCATGGATCGCGAGCATATCATTTGAGGACGCTTGGACGACGATGCGGGACTCGGGAAGTTCGTCATAGGACGCCACACCGGCTTCGCGCTTGGCTTTCTTGCGACGGGCACGCTCGATGAGAATGCGGCGCATGGCTTCCGCAGCTGCGGCGAAGAAGTGGCGTCGATTGTCCCACTGTTGGGCCTTCCCCTTGGCAAGTCGCATCCAGGCTTCGTGGACGAGTGCGGTGGCTTGGAGGGTTTGGCCGGGTTGCTCACGGGCCATCTTAGCGGCAGCCACGTTGCGGAGCTCATTATAGACTAGGGGCAGGAGTTCATCGGCGGCTCGTGGGTCGCCTTGCTCGATGGATTGGAGAATGCGTGTGACATCGGGCACATTGGGACTTTAAGGGGGGAATGGGTTCGCGCAAAGCCGCAAAGCCGCAAAGCCGCGAAGTTTTCTCTCTTAGCGGCTTGGCGCCTTCGCGCGAGTTTCTTCCCCTTCGTGTTCTCAGCGACTTTGTGCGAGTTCTTCTTCGATCGTTGCGTCGATTTCCTCAAGGCTTCGCGGAGTGAGGAATTTTAGCTGCCTGTGGCTGGAATCAACTACGGAACCATGGATGCTCTTTCCGTCGAGAGTGAATTCGAGTTCTTGGAGAAAAGGGGCTTCGAGTTCGCTCCGTTCGAGTTTGACGAGCTCGCGGCCGGTTGCCAGGTTCCAGAAGCGAATGCCAGTCGCGTCCTCCGTCATCACGGTTCGGCCGTCGTTGGTGAAAGAGGCCCAGGAACGCTCAATGTGCCCTCTGAGTTGGTGGCGGGTCGCTCCCGTGGCCGTATCAATGAGGTAGACCGTTGGATTCTCTCCGGTCAGTGCCAGCAACGTTCCATCCGGAGAGAATTGGACTTGCAGCAGGAGATTGCCATAAGGAACAACGGCGAGTTGGCGATCCTGAGAGAGGCTCCAGAGTATCGCTGCGTGTCCTGAAGCCGTAAGGCACCCCAAGGCGATCGTGTCACCATGCAGGTCTGCAGTTAGGACGTCGTGCCTGTAGGTGGTTTGGAAGTGGGAGGGGAGGGAAAGCGGTGTTCGGGTACGCTCGCTCAAGTCCCAGACTTCGATCCTTGCTCCCGAATCCGTTGGGTTCTCGTAGATGAGATGGTGGTCACTGACAAAGCGCGGTGCGCCTCGGAACATGTACATCTCCCGAGACCACACTTCGACGGGAGTAATGTCCCACTCAATGATCTGGGCGTCGCGGTCCTCAAGGTCATAGAATCGTACTTTTGGTTTCGAGCCCAGTTTCTCCTCTGTCTTTGTTTCGGGACCGGTCTCTCGGACCATCATATAGCGTCCACCTGGAGAAATCGCTTGGTAGGTGTGATAGGGAAAGACTTTGCCGTATTCTCCGAACAATCCGCTGGCAGCAAAAGGAAGCCAACCGCGAATGGTTTCCGAGCGGATGAGCCTGAGATAATCGGGATGAAGGAGGTTGATTGCGTCAGGACCGTGTTGTTCCGGATGAGGCTTCTCGAAGGAATCCGCCACGGTAGGGACATAGGTCCAAGGGACACGGGGTGCACCCAACCGGTCGAGACTCCAAGTCTTTAAATCGCCATTTCGGTAGAGGCAGATCACATGCCGCCCTCGGACAACGAAATCGCTGACGATATCGGAGTGCCAATCGAGACTTCCTTTGTATTCGCCCGATTGGGTGTCCCAGGCGTAGACGACTCCTTCATCGCTGGAGGCCAACAGCAAACGTCCGTCCTCGGCAAAGACAAGATTGTTGTAGCGGCCCTTTCCAATCGCCTTGGTTTTTTCGAGGGTTTTCTCAATGCCGGTCTCGATACTAAACAGCCTGACTCGCCGCCTTTGGCCCTGCGAGAAGGTTTTCTCCAGATCGATGAAGGCAAACAGCTTCTGTTGGCGGTCGAGTGTTGTTCGGGCTGAATTGCCGCCGTAAGGAAAGCTTCGAAGTGGCTTGGTTCGTTGGGGATTCGAGACATCCCACAGTCTCCATTCCTTGGCATTATGGACCTTGAGAGGGGCAATCCCGGGCGATAAGTAGTGGGGGCAAACGTCCAGGTCGCTTATCGGCAGGTTTTCCAGTGCGGGGATAACGTGATACGATCCGTCGTCCCTCTGTCTCAGCGTCCTGTAGCGTTGTTCTCCGGTGAGTCTTGGAGCATTGCCATCGGTTGGAAATTGGAGTTCTGGTGGATTTGTGTAGGCCAGGAAAATCGGATCGCCTGAGTCCGTCATGAAGAGTGGCGGGTAGGCGTTCGGAATCCTGGCTTCTACGGTCCAAGTCTTCGTTTCATAGATGTGGAGGGCAAGTCGATGGTCTTTTAACCCTCTCCGGCCGACGATGGGTTCGTCTTCAGTGAATACGTAGAGGAGCGCATCATCCGGCGAGAAGGCGATTCGATGCCGGTGTTTGCTCTCCATTTGGATTTCGTGAGTCACGCGCAGGGTAGCGGGATCGACGATTTTGAGCTGGTTGGTACCGACTCGAACCACGAGGGTTCGTTGATCGTGGGAAAGCGCGAGTCCCATGCGAAGTAGCCGAAAGAAGTGGGCTTGTTCATAGTAGGGGCCGACGTGATTCTCCTCGAGCGGGATTACGGCGCTGGCGTCCCAGAGATAACGCCATTCGAAGCCACGGAGGTCCGTTTGTTCCGGGCTTGCGGGACGGTGCTTGAGTAGGATTTCGCGGGCGGGTTCGTATTCGTTTGCTTGGATCAGATCGTTGACGCTCTTCAGGTCGCCGATATAGGCGTCGAGTCTTCGGTCTTCGGCAAGTGCCAGGGCTTTTTGCTTTTGCCGTTGGGCCTCTTCGCGCAGCTCCTGTTCATTCTTGGCGGCGGCTAGCTGGCGAAGCTCTTGGTAAACGAGAGGGAGAAGTTCCTCGGCAGCCTGGGGATCGCCTTGCTCGATGGATGCTAGGATCTGGGTGACATTGGCCACGCACCGACTATAGGGTAAAACAACGATGTGCTCACCCTTTTCTCGTAGAATCCTTTAAAAACTTCATAGCTTGTTCACGCGAGAACGCATCCGAGCTCTGATTAACAAAGTTGGATTTCGCATACTCACCAACGGCAGCTCGCATCGCCGTTCATCAGGAATAGCGCAATTCGAAGGGGCTCGATGCACTCAATCACCCTACTCCATCCGGTCGATTAAGCGCGTCAATTCAGCTTATTCGGGGCTCTTGTAGGCCGGTGTCCCGATCATCTGCCCGATTTCGGTGACAAGTGGCTTCTCGGTGAACCACTGATGGGTGGATTTGGATCGAGATTAGCGACTCTGTTTCCTGGGCTTAGGAAAATGCCTAACCCCTGGTAAGTCTTTAAAATGTTCATCCTGCGTCCAAAGGGTCGCGTCGTACTTCAAAGCAGCCGCATAAATGATGCTACCTGCCAAAGGAAGCCGGTGCTGCCCTGCCTCGAGTGCCAACGAAAGGTCGAGGTCAACTACCGTTCCAGCTTGCATCTGAACAGCTATCTGTAGAGCGATGTGTTCTCCCTATTCTCGCAGAATTTTTTTGAAAACTTCGTAAATTGTAATCACCGGAACGATGAGATTTTCAGTATCTTCAAGGGGTCTCTCAAAGTGTTTCGCTCGTCGAGTATCGGCGAAATACTCCAGCCACGCTGATGAATCAACGACGTTTCGCTTACTCATTTACTCACAGCCGATCGCTTTCTCGCTCGATGGATGGATCAATCCCCTTCAGGATTCCTCTGAGTTTTTGGATAGGCCGGATGGGGATCAGTTCTACCCGGTCATCGTACCGAATGACCCGAAGCTTCTCGCCAGGCCTGAGCCCTAAGTCTTTCCGAATTGCAAGGGGGATTACGACTTGGAATTTTGGCGATACAGTGACGGTATTCATATCGATCTATAAACCGTAATACGCAAATCCGATCGATTCGAAAATCTTTTTCGGTAGTTCACACCAGCCCAAAAACGTCGGCGCAAGATCCGAAATTGGGTCCGAGGGCAGATTACAGTTGTTTCCGAGAATCTCAAATGCGGGGTGGAACAGTTCGCTTTGGGGATTACACCTTTCAGCGCCCAGTCAGCTAAATGTCGGACATTCAGTTGTCATGTCGGTCTCCTTTCAGACCAATAGAGAAGTCAGGCTTAGCCTGACGCATCAAAGCCGCAAAGCACGCTAAGGATTTTTTCTTGGCGGCTTCGCGGCTTCCCGCGAGGTTTCCCCTTGGCGTTACTTAGCGGCTTTGCGCGATTTCCTTGTCGATTTTTGCCAGTGTCGGAACCGTCACCAACTTGTAGTACGGCCGCGCATTCTCATCGAGGTAGCTTGTGCCCGAATAGATGCTGTTGCCGTCGAGGCTGAATCGATATAGGTGTCCTGGCCTGGATGCGTAGACATTTGATTCGCTGAATTGAATCATCTTGCGACCGGTAGCAACGTTCCAAAGGTAACGCATGTTCTCAGTGCTCGTCAGCAAGGTGCGTCCATCAGGACTGAATTCCCCCGTTACGCCGCCTCGATGCCCTTTTAATCTCGTGAGAACTTTACCGGTTCCAAGCTCGATCACCAGCGCATCGCAGTCGTAGCCGCCGACGAAAAGGTGCTGGCCATCAGGTGAAAAGCGCAGCCCAAAGAGGCGATCGGCAAATTCTCCGAGATCGGCGACGACTTTCTCAGCTTGTATATCCCAGATGAGAATGCGATCGCGAGCGTGGGGTCGACTCTGAGCGAGAACCAAGTGATTCTCGTAAACATCGGCCACCGCGACTCCGTGCGCTCTGCTGTTCCATGCCAAGGCAAGTCGAACATCCAATGCGAGCCTCTTGCGTTCCGGCCTCCGAAGGTCCCACAGTTCTAGATAACCATCAAACGGGGTCAGCAGAAGATGGTCGTTGAGGATTGCGGGGGTACCAAGAGGCACAGAGTCATCATATTCGTTGTCGGTAGACCACGGCAATGTTTCCCACTCCGCGATCAGGGTGTCATTGGCCTCGAGATCGAAAAAGCGAAACAAGCGCGTCTTCTGAGTCCAAATCGAAAGCTCTGGGTTTTCATTCCTGGAGGGGTTTGGTTCGGGATCTTCGTTAATCCAATCGATGTGACATATCGCTAAATAGCGACCATCTGGAGTGATCCAATTTGAGGTTCGCTTCCTAAATCCATCATCACCCATTGCAATGGAAAGCTCAAAAGGTATCTTCCAGGGCAACACGTTTTCCTGAAAAAGCTTCCGAAGTTCGGGACTCAAATGCTTGAGAAAGGCAGGACTGCTTCCGTCGCC
Source organism: uncultured Verrucomicrobiota bacterium (assembly GCA_913061285.1). GTDB lineage: Bacteria > Verrucomicrobiota > Verrucomicrobiia > Limisphaerales > AAA164-E04 > UBA2970. Next base: position 7,736 of record CAJXVR010000135.1, read on the forward strand.
GTCGATTTGGAGTTTGACCCTTCCGGGTTTGTGGCGCATGGCTGATTGGAAGTCACCGCGAATCACTGGGACGGGATCAAATGGAATCGGAGATTCTCCGGCCCGCGACCAATCCCATGTTCTTATTTGGCCATCGGCGTAGAGGCAAGTGACGTGATCGCCAACAACAACGAGATCCATCACGCGCCCTGGCTGGTCGCCAATGACGCCCCGATGTTCGCCAGATTCGGTATTCCAAACGTGAAGGATGCCTGCCCCGCCATCCGCTGCGATTAGGTGACGGGAATCTTCTGTGAAGACCATTTTGTAAATTCCTGTGAAGGGGTATTGCCCCATCGGATCTAATCTGATGGGATGCTGATCGGTTAAGCGCTTGAGTTCAACACGGTGTCGGCGAACGTTGGTGGCATTGGCGAAGAATTCACCGGACGGCGAGAATTCATACCCGGCCATGAACGAACGAGAAATTTCTGCGAGAAAGACCGGCTGCCGGGAATTGGTGGTGTCGTAAACCAACCACGGCTTATCAGGACTATAGCGGCCGCTCTCTTGGAGGTTGACCGCAATCCGAGAATGTCCGGCAAATTGTTTATACCAAGGTTCGACGGCAGGGCTTACTCTTGGCAATCCACTGAGGGTGGGCGACGTCTCGTAGGATCCGTCGGCGGCGATTTTAAACTGCGTTAACTCATAGGTCGTCTGTTTTCGCCACTGGCTCAGATCTTCAGGAAAATTTCCAACTTGAAGGATCGGATCTCCTGAATCGCTAAGCAAAATCGGGGAGATGGATTTGGTTTCGATTGTGGCGATTCGATTCCACGTCCGGGTGTCATAGGCCACCAACCATCGCAATGGAGAGAATGAAGTCTGAGTTCCTTTAGCGATTAAGTAGAGGCGGCTGCCGTCTGGAGAAAATCGAGACCACCACCACTGAAGGCGACCAACTTTGTCGTTCGGTGACGGCACCTTGAGCGCGCGCTGCGGCGTGAGATCCGGATAGCTCAAGACTCGGATGCCTTCGGCCTCATACGAAACCAGGAGAGTCTTGCGATCGGGCGAAAGAGTTAGGCTCCGATGTTCAGTAACTTGAGGCGGCGAGTCGGATTCATCCGTTCCACGCCTGGGAGAGACACTCTTTAGAGCCCGATTCTTGCTTGAATGCCATAGCAGGCGCCATTCGAAGCCGCGCAAGTCCGTCTGAGTCTCATCGGTCGGGAGATGTTGCAACAGGATCTCGCGGGCTCCGGCATAATCGTGCGCTTTGACGGCTTCGTCAGCTAGACGCATGTCGCTCGCGTAAATGTTGAGCCGCTGAGTTTCCGCCAATTGGAGGGCGTTATTTGTCTGACGCTGCGCTTCCTCCCGGAGTTCTCCCTCCTTCATTTGCGCGAGTTCTGCCGTTGTCTTTGCACTCTCCGCTATGGACTGAGCGAGCACGGCATCGTCGGCCAGTCTGTTGGCACGGAGGGCTTGAGCGGTGGCGGCGACGGTACCGATTACCATCGCTAGCGTGATGCCGGCAGCGGCGGCAAAGGCAGGTTTGTGACGATAATACAGCTTGGCGATTTGATAGCGAAAGGAAGGTTTCGCGGCTAAGACGGGTTCATTGCTCAGATGTCGCTGAATGTCCTCCGCCAAGCCATTGGCAGTGTCGTAACGCCGGGTGCGGTCTTTTTCTAAGGACTTCATGACGATCCAATCCAGGTCACCGCGAAGTTGCTTGGTAAGTAAAGGCAAGTCCCCTGCCCGGCTCTTAGTCACGATAGTTTGCTGCTCGCCGACCAAGGTGCTCATGCGAAGAGATGGGCGTTCAGGTTCTTGCTCGGCGATAATTCGTTGCATCTCACCGTAGCCCTTCGAGAGAAGTTCTTTCTCAGGGAATGGAGGACTTCCCGTCAGCAACTCGTAGAGCAAGACTCCCAGCGAATAGACATCCGTTCGGGTATCGACATCCAAGCCACTCATCTCGGCTTGCTCCGGGCTCATGTAAGCCGGAGTCCCAATCATTTGGGCGAAGTTCGTGAAAAGCGTCTTCTCCGTGAGACGTTGATTCGTCGCCTTAGCGATACCGAAGTCGATAACCTTGGGAACGGGCTTGCCGTCGTGCAACGTGACGAGAATGTTCGATGGTTTGATGTCGCGGTGGATCACACCTTTTTGGTGGGCGTGTTGGATGGATTTACAAACTTGAGTAAAGAGCTCCAATCGTTCCTTCGTAGAAAGTTGGTTCTTATCACAGTAGGTGCTGATGGGAACACCTTTAACCAACTCCATCACGAAATAGGGTCGACCGGTTTCCGTTGAGCCTGCATCTAAGACTTTCGCAATGTTGGGATGATCCATCAGCGCGAGTGCCTGTCGCTCGGCTTCGAAGCGAGCGACAACAGACTTAGTATCCATCCCCAGCTTGATGATCTTGAGCGCAACCTTGCGCCGGACGGGTTCGATTTGTTCGGCCATAAACACCGCGCCCATCCCGCCCTCGCCGATGCGTTGCAGGAGTTTGTAGCGGCCGATCTGAGAACCTTCGGATTCGGTCAGGAGCGTTGGCTCATTCAGGGTAGCGTCGTTCTCGACTGGGGAGCGCTCGAGGAAGGAGTCTTGGAGATGATTCTCCAGTAGCTCGTTAACCCGGGTTCTAAGTTCGAGGTTCGAACCGCAGGCGCCATCGAGAAAGGCATTGCGTTCGACGGCTGATGATTTCTCCAGGGCTCGGAGAAAGATCTCGCGAACCGTTTCTAGTGTCGTTGTCTCGTTGGTTTTCATAGCACTTCACTAGGGAGAAGCGGAATCGCCTCTTTGAAACCCGCCAAGTTTTTGAGAGTTTATTTTGGAAAGCGATTCGCGCAAAGTCGCAAAGCCACGAAGAGACGAAGAGACGCTATCGAGAAATCTTTGCGCCTTAGCGGCTTCGCGCGAGTTCTTTCCTAAGCCAGGCCTTGGCGAAGGTCCAGAGGCGCTCCGCGCTCCGTTGAGAGACTTCGAGCGCTACTGCGGCTTCGGGGAGCGTCATGCCGGCGAAGTAGCGAAGTTTGACCAGTTCGGCGGTTTGCGAGTCTTGAGTGCTCAGTTTTTCCAAGGCGTCGTTGACGGCAAGGAGTTCTTCGTCAGATGAGGGCTCCACGATTTTGGATTCGAACAGTTCGGTGCGATCACGGTCCCCTCCTCTCTTCAATGCCTTCTTCTCTCGAGCCCGATCTACGAGAATTCGGCGCATCGCCTCAGCCGCCGCGCGAAAATAGTGGGTGCGGCCCTTATAGCTGCCCGGGTGAGACTGTTCGAGCCGGAGCCAAGCTTCGTGGACGAGCGCAGTCGGCTGAAGGGTTTGCCCAGGTTTTTCTTTCGCAAGTTGAGCCGCCGCGAGACGGCGGAGTTCGGTGTAGACGAGTGTTAGTAGGTCGTCGGACATGGGGAGTGTCTCGCGCAAAGCCGCTAAGAACGCAATGGATTTCTTCTCCATCGCAATTGGCACGTAGCCTCCGTTGCGCCAATTCCGAATCGATTTCAGTCACATTGTTTGTCTAGAAAATCTGTCCCCGAACAAAGAAACCACGCATCTTTCAGATGTCTGGCATTTTGAGTCAATACCCAGACTCAAAACCTGTCTAAACGAGGCAAGCGGCTCTCAGTAATCAGACGAAACGGTCGGATCCGACGCGAACTATCGATCGCCATTCCGATCCTCGCCATCATCGCCTTCGGAGCGACCAATCCCATTGCTCGACGGGAGCGAAGCATTCCTCTTGCTTTGCCTCGGGTCTCGACAACCACGGCACCCGGATCGTCCGGACACGGAAAAACGGCATCGAAATCATCGAAGCCCAATCGAGCAAAGAAGGTCCAATATCAATAGCACTCCGTTTCAAGATGGTTGCACCACCCGCGGTATCCACCGACTAGACATCGATACATCATCGTCGCCCCTACCGCACGCTGACCAATTTCAGCTTTTCAAACGTCTTCAATTCGGTAGTTTTCTGTAGAAATAGCCACACTTGAGAACGAAATCACGCTATGAAACGAAACAAACCATTCCTCCTACTCCTTGCCAGTTTCTTGAGCGTCCTCTCCCTTGATGCGGATCAACCGTTCGTGGAGAAATACGACCGAATGTACAAGCAGCTCATAGCAATGACCGAAGAAAGAGGCCCGATAGCCCGACTAACCGAGAAAGAAAGAGAAACGTTCATGGTCGACGTAAGAAAAATGATCGCGGACGTGGAAGAAGAAGTTGAGAACGAGTTCGTCTCAATCGGAGGAAGTATCATTCAGAAGAAACAGGCTCAAAAGCAACTCGTCCTTCTTTCCGCACTTCAAAAAACTTCAAAGAACCTTCGACTGGTCTTGGACCCGTTTGAGGTGCGGGACGTTCGGATCGATTTTAGCCGTGTAGAACGAAATGGCGATCCTGTGACCCTGCATTTAACCTGTCACAATCAGACCGATTTTGCGGTTTCTAAGGTTCGCGTGCGCGCAAAAGTCGTTTCAGAAGGGCGTACAATCCCCTGGGCCAAGGATGACTATTTGATTCGAATACGGGGTGGCGTTGAAGCCGGCGAAACCCGCCGCATTACCGAAACGATTCAGGGTGATCTTTCCTTCGTGCCGGCTGCGGGCATTGAACTAAGCGTTCAGGTCAAAGTGCTGGAGTTATTTGACGAGAAGGGAAACAGTGTCGGAATCGATAAATTCTCAGAAAAAGATCAAGCACTTCTCTCCGAATTAGAGACGGTACGAGAAGATCTATTTTACAGAGAATAACACCTCCCCTGCGAGCGATCCTCGTTTTGAATACGGAGACAGGGCGCTCATTACACCTCTGAACGTCGAGTCGCGATCCCAACCAGCCCCTTGACTCATGACGAGCTACTCCAACCAGAAAAAAGCCTGAGGTGCCGCTGGCGTCCATTCCAACAAGTGAAACCCATTCTGTATCCCCTCACTACGAGGATAGAAACTAATCTCTCCTCCGGGCTCCCGTGAACGGGCCAGACGATAGCGCGTCGGCCATCGCAACTCCAATGTGCCCGTCTCAAGCACTCGAAACTGAACGCGTTTCGGAAAATCTACCGATTCCGGAGGCAATGACTCGCAGGCCTCGGTTTCAACGGCCAACGGTCGCCCCAATTCATCACGATTACAGTGGCAGGGGGCTGCAACGATCCCCTCTGAATTGAAACAGGTTCCTCCAGAGACTTGGGCATCCCAATAATATCCCTCTGGATAACGTTTCAAGAAGACCTCGAAAGATTTCAACCCTTTGAAAATTGACGGTTCGCTGATGGGGCATAGGCATCCCCCAACCGATACAATGACGGGCCCGCTTTGCCCTATTAATCCGAATTCATCGTAGACCAACACGACAAGTTCCACCCGCTCACCGGGTAGCACTCCTGGAACGATCGTTGCCCCCCCAGAAAAGTAACCTTCCGCCAAGAACGGAGCCAGCCCCCCTATACTGATACCGTCAGAGAAAGCGAGTTGTGCATAGTATCCTGATCCCAATAATCCATTCGGTCCCGAAACCGGAGCCTTCAAACCAGGCCCAAGGTTCGCAAACACGATCATTCCCTGCGCTCTCAGCTCACCGCGAAGACATATTCCAAGAACCAAGGCCGCAACTATTCTACTCCCAAAACTCACAAGTCATTCATCATCCGTTCAACAATAGAGACATCCAAGCCCGCCTTCTCAACGATTAGGCGTGTGCGGATGACATTCCGACACAAGTAAGCCGACAAGACAACCGGCACTTCAGAAGGCTACTTCAAATTCTTCGAAGACAGCAAGGCCCCTTCTGTTCCCTTTCAACCCCTACCCCACTCCATGCTCTTTGCGACGGTACGCGAGGCCTTCATTCACAGCTCGTTTCCACTCTGGACCTCTCGCAGGTTCCACACCGGGCTGTGATCGCGCTCGATACCGTTCCGTCCCCCCCCTTGAGACATCGGTGTAACATCACTGGCTCCCCTACCGTCTAATTCTGCAATACGCTCAATCATGAAACGCACTTGTATCCTCATCGCCGCCTTGTGCTATTGCTGTGCACTCACCTGGGCTCAAAGCTCACGGCCCAATATCGTCTTCCTTTTCACCGACGACCAACGATTCGATTCCTTCGGTGCCCTTGGCAACCCAGACGTCAAAACGCCGCACATGGACCGACTGATCGAAAGCGGCACCCTCTTCACTCAAGCGCACATTCAGGGATCCATGATCACAGCAACCTGCCTCCCGAGCCGAGCGATGATCATGAGCGGAAAATCGCTTTTCCGAGCACCGATGCAGCTCGACACAGGACTGCTACTCCCTCAAGCCCTACAAAGCGCAGGCTACACCACCTTTGCCACCGGCAAGTGGCACAACGGACAAGAATCCTTCCTTCGTTGCTTCGAGCAAGCTGAGGCCGTGTTCTTCGGTGGAGCATCGCGAACGCATACCAACGTGCCTCTCAATTATCGGGAAGGGGAAGAGATGATTCCCTACGAAGTCCCAGGCGAACATGCCACAACGCTTTTCGCCGATGCCGCAATCGCCTTTCTCAAATCGCAACAAGACTCCGACACACCCTTCTTCTGCTACGTTCCGTTTACAGCGCCACATACCCCACACACCCCACCGGGGGAATACGGTTCAATGTATGACCCGAAGAAAATCAGCCTACCGCCAAATCATTCGTCGGTATTGAGTCAGGATGAGTCTCGTTCCACACCGCGAGGATCCAGGCGCAGCCAAGGCCAAGATCCGCAAGCACGCTACGCCGCCTATTATGGGATGATTTCCCATCTAGATCATCACATCGGCAGAATCACCTCAGCAATCAACCAATACGACCACAGCAAAGACACCCTGATCATCCTCGCCACCGACCACGGCTATTCCTTTGGAAGCCACGGAGAAAACAACAAAGCCAACGGCTATGAACATGGTTCCCGATCCACGATCGCTTTCACGGGACCACAGATTCCTCCAGGGAAACGAACCCCGGCCCTCGCCTATCTTCTCGATCTTTACCCCACCCTCTGCGACCTCGCCGGCACCTCGATTCCCCCGAGCATCGATGGCAAGAGCTTGCTTCCAGTAATTACCGGCGAAAAGACATCGGTAAGAGAAACGCTGTTCACCGCCTTCATGACAAATCAGCGCACGATCCGAAACGAGCGCTGGAAACTCTTTTCCCGCCTCGGAGATGGCCCGGATGAACTATTCGATCTAAAGAACGACCCGCACGAATTGAGAAACCTAGCGAACCAAGCGGCGTACGCCCCTCTCATCCAACAACTGAAGACCCAGCTGGATCACGATCGACTCCAAGCTGGAGATTCCCCAGAACGAGTTCAACAAATAATGCAAAGCAGACGGGGGGGACGCCGAGGATCTCGGAATCGCACACGCCCCAACGGAAATTAGGGAATTCCCGATTATGTTACTTTCCTAAATTCCCGTTCCCCCGAATCAGTCCTCAAACGAGACAATCCCGCGATTCAGCTAGCTTCGCCTCTAATGTAACCTGTTTGGGCCAACAGTTTTCGCATGCTTCGAGTCGAGGTGATGTACGATCGCTACGATGAATCATGCCCGACGGGATTTGCAATCATCGAGCGGAATTCTAGGAGCACAGTGACCACGATCGATTCGTTCTCCCAAGCCACATAAAAGGTCGCTTTTTCCATCGCTACTCTCTTATTGTAGGCACATGTCAGGACCTTCAAAAGCAACGCTGCTGCCTATTGGCAGCCGTTTCTTCATGGTCATTTCCCTCTTGCTCTCTACTAGCGTGAGCACGCGAAGTGCGGAGCGAATCGCTTTCAACAAAAGCATCCGCCCCATTCTCTCCGAGCATTGTCTTGAGTGTCATGGCCCAGATGCCAATCAGCGTAAGGCTGGCCTCCGTCTCGATCTTCGTCAGACCGCCGTCGCAATTCGAGAGGGTGAAGCCGCTATCGTCCCGGGCGATGCCGACAAGAGTGCTGTCATTCATCGGATTCTTTCGACTGATCCCGATTCGGTCATGCCCCCGCCGGAATCAAAAAAAGAGCTCACTACGGAAGAGATTAAAACGCTCAAGCAATGGATTCGGGAAGGCGCTGTTTATCAGCAACATTGGGCCTTCGAACCAATCCCACAGATTCCCGCCTCACTGAGGAGCGAGCGACCATCCAAGGTCATCGATCAATTCGTCGAGTCGGCTCTCGACGCGGTAGCGCTCTCACTCTCAGAAACAGCTTCCAAGACAGCCCTAATCCGACGGGCAAGCTTCGACCTCACCGGCCTTCCCCCGCGCTGGGAAGATGTCCAGGCATTCGTCAACGATGATACCCCCATGGCTTTCGAGCGAGTGATCGAACGTTTGCTCGCCTCTCCGGAATACGGTGAGCGATGGGGCCGGCATTGGCTAGACTTGGCTCGATATGCCGACACGCACGGGGCCAGTGCGATCGGATTCCTCCGATTTCCTTTCTCTTATACCTACCGAGATTATGTCGTTCAGGCCTTTAATGATGATCGCCCCTACAATCGTTTCATCACGGAGCAAATCGCAGCGGACCAATTGGATTTAGAACCGAATGATCCCGCCCAGGCGGCGCTCGGGTTCTTGACCGTGGGGCGGCAGTTTAGAAATCGCCACGATGTGATCGATGATCAGATCGATGTCATCACCCGGGGGCTATTGGGTCTGACCGTGGCCTGCGCGCGCTGCCACGATCATAAGTTCGATGCCATTCCAACGACCGACTACTATTCGCTTCACGCGACTCTCGCCAACAGTGAGCCACCCGATGAACTCCCTCTAGTAGGAGCCCCTGAGGTTCCCGCTAAGTATCAACAAAATCTGGATCAACATAAGCAACGCCGCGATGATCTTGTGCACGAGCAAGGAACCATCATGCGGAGCCGATTACGAATGCAAGTCGGCTTGTACTTGGAAGAACTGGCCAAAGGAACCCCCGAGCAAGACACCTCGACAAGCTTTCTCTCCTACCGCACGGATGAGTTACGGCCAGTGGTCTTGGAGAATTGGCGCAGGTATCTGAAACGCTTTGATGACCAGGATTCCGTTTTTGGGCCATGGCATCAGCTATCAGGGATCGAGAATGAGGGCTTCAAGGAAGCCGCATTGGGGTTGCTTGAATCGCTAGAAAGTGCCAATGGAGATCTCAAAGAATTTCAAGATCAACACCGTTTTTCAACACGCTCCCCAACGTGGAACCCAAAGGTCCTCGAGGAACTAAAGGCTTCGGCGCCTGAATCGATGATCGATGTCGCCAGAGCCTACGGAAGAGTCTTTGAAGCGGTTCATCGACGTTGGCTGACGGAACTCTTGAATGCTTCCGCGGAAGCAAGCCCAACGGGAAAGGTAATTCCTGATGAAGATGCGAAGCATCGGATCATCAATAGCGATATTGAACGACAGCTCCGTCACCATCTGTTTGCCTCAAACACGCCCACGATGCTGGACTTCTCGCGCCGAAAGAATCTCTCCATGCTGAACCGAGGCGTGACGGGGCCGGTTGGATCCGCCTTCAGTGCCATTGATGGATTGAATCATGAGCCCTATGCGCCTCCAAGGGCGATGACCTTAGCAGAATCACTGGAGAATGCGGCGCCTGCCTTTGTGTTCGAACGTGGCAACCCCATTCAACGAGGCGAACCAGTCAAGCCTCGTTTTCTAACGGCGCTCGAGCCCACGACGGGACAGCGAACCTTCCCGAACGGGCGACGACGGCTCGGTTTGGCACAAGCGATCGTAGCCCCAAAAAATCCTCTGACGCGAAGGGTCATCGTCAATTGGGTCTGGCTCCATCATTTTGGTCAGGGATTGGTTGCGACACCGGACGATTTCGGCACGAGAGGACGGACACCTAGTCATCCAGAATTGCTAGACTATCTCGCCGAATTCCTAAGCCAATCTGACTGGTCACTGAAGCAACTCCACAAGGCCATCATGCTGTCGAAAACCTATCAACAATCTGCCAGAGAAAACTCCTCCGCACGGGTAATTGACCCAGAGAACCGATTCCTCTGGCGCATGCCCACCCGCAGGCTAGAGATGGAGGCGATGAGAGATTCAATGCTGTTCGCCAGTGGGGAGCTAGAGACCAAGCGTGGCGGCAAGCCGTTTGAAGAAAAGGAAGGAAAAACCGTGCCACGCAGGAGTCTCTATGCCTTTGTTAATCGAGACGTCATCTCAAGCCTAGCGAGCACCTTTGACGCGGCCAACCCGAGTACGTGCACGTTGAAGCGTCCCGAGACCCTGGTCCCACAGCAGACGCTGTTCGCACTGAACTCGGAGTTCGTCCAACAACGAGCAGCCAAACTGATTGAACTGCCTGATTTCGAGGCTGCCAATGGAGCAAAAGCAAGAATTCGATTCCTCTTCCAGCGTTTGTATTCTCGAGATCCAAGCACCGAAGAAATCGAGCTTGGCATCACTTACTTGCAACAACATGACAAGCGAAAGCGACTTTGGGTACAGTATGCTCACGTCCTCCTCGCTTCGAACGAGTTTCACTTTGTGGATTAGCGAGCGATGATCAACCCCAATTTAACACGACGTCGTTTTCTGTATCGAAGTGGTCTGGGAATTGGCTCGCTGGCACTGGCGAGGTTGTTCAACAACACCGCTCACGGAGGCATTCATACCCCAGGGACGGCAAAGTCCGTCATTCATGTCTTTCTGAATGGCGGCATGTCTCAAGTGGATACGTTTGATCCAAAGCCTGAGCTGACGAAATGGGGAGGCAAAGAGCTGCCCTACGAGAATCTACTTACCGAACGTAAGACCGGAGTTGCCTTGCCGTCACCCTTCGAGTTTGAGAAGCACGGCCAAAGCGGGATTCCGATCAGCGATCTCTTTCCTCACTTATCGAAGTGTGCCGACAAGATGGCCGTCATTCGATCAATGTACGCCGAATTACCCAGTCACGAACTTTCCCTCATGCTAATGAACACCGGAGATCAACGTCTGGTACGACCCAGCC
>CAJXVR010000136.1 GCA_913061285.1 uncultured Verrucomicrobiota bacterium
CCGAGATCTCCACTAGATCGCTCGTCGGCAGCGTCAGATGTGTATAAGAGACAGTCTCTAGATGCCCCGCTATCGACTACGAGTCAGCCTTTACCTTCGAGCACCCAAACATACGCCCAACGTCGGTAAGGCTAAGATCAATGCTGATCTATCAGGGAAAAGCATTCTTTACGCTACGAATGTTTGACTCTCCTCAACTCGGCGGCGATCGAGTTTTCAACTTCGACGCCCTCGTCAAAAGCATCCGTTTGGTTTAACGAAGATCCTCAAAACCGGAGATTTCCAAAATTTGCAGATATCGCCTCGAAACCCAGTAGCATGCTGGTCTAAGTAACTTGAAGCTCGATTCCAGAAGATTCAAACCTCCCATGGGAAAGCCCCCTCAAGAGTTCAGTTCGTGATTTGCGTTCATCTAGATTCTCCGCTGACAATGATTTCCCGGTACCACAACGCCAATCGACCAGCTCAGGTGCGGCGCATCAACGCCGTTACTTCCCGCGGTTGTCAGGAAATCTATTGAGATGTTGGTATTCCCAGATCGCGGCAGATCTTCTTTGCCATGAGATCGAAATCTCACTAAGACGGGGAACGGCAGTTTTCCGGCTATTGCTCGGGTTAATCCAAATCGAGGATCTCCCTCCCTCTCTTACCAACTCACACTTATGCTCGTTAAAATAGCGGATCAACTCACGTCGTTTCATGCAGTCAACGGCACTTCTTCAAAATCCTTCACAGCAGCCTATCGAGACTCCAATTGATGCAGCTGTGCCAGCACTCCAGCTTTCGTCCTGTTAGAAGGGGGATCGCACCGGATCGAGCGATTCTCAAAGGTCTTGTGAACGCTCACGAAAAGCACCGCTCGGAAAGATCGCAAATCTAATTCTCTGAGGTCGCCCCCCAACTGGCACAGTTCACCCCTTTAAATCGTCGGTCTCCATTTGAATGGCATCGTCAGGGTTGCCCCTTTGCGTGTCATTGGGAAACACCCTACCATTGGCCACACTAATGGGACTAAAAGACCGTTCATTCGAGTTTGTTTCGAATCGGGGACTAGCCCTCCCCTGATATTGGGCTAAAGCGTTCGAATTATTCCGCCGATAGACTAGAAAGCGAGAGAGATGTCGCAAAACGAGTCTCTCCTAGGCACCAAGAATACCGATATTTGAGTCCAAGCAATGAACAAATCAGCTCTAGTTCTATCAGATTCCGAACAAGAGTTTGAGCGCTGCCAGCAAGCGCTGAGCGATCGTTGGCACCTCACAACCTCCATCGATTCGTCGGACGCCGTCGCAAAGTTAGACGCGGAGACTTTCAGCATGCTCTTGGTCAGTGATTCCATCGATTCCGACGAGCTTGATTGCTTTGAACGGGAAGCGAAGCGAGCGCTTCCAGGGACTCCACTCATTCAATTCGGCCACCAATCTTCTTCAAAGGAAATCGCCTTCCGTTCTCCTCGAGATGAATGGCAGTTGAACCCCAAGAAAGTCGACCATGAGCCGATTGCCGATCAGCTTGCCCGCACACTCCTCAAGCAACAGCTCAAGAATGACGAAGGTCTCCTTCGGCTCGTTCCTAAGATCAAGACCTTGCCAAGTTGGAGGGATGTCTACCGAAAGGTCGTTAAAGAGATCAACTCTCCCAATGGCTCCCTAGCGACGGTTGCTGAATTAGTAGAGGACGATCCGATATTAACCGCCAGAATATTGAAAACGGCCAACTCCGCAGCCTTCGGATTTCGCCGGAGAATCTCAGATCCAGAGCAAGCCGTCATGCTCTTAGGCGGGGAACGGTTGAAGAGTATTCTAATCTTCACCGTCGTTCTTTCCGTTTCCGAATACAGTCAATGCCCAGGCTTCAATCCCGATCGCTTTTGGAGCCGCAGTGTCCAGGCCGCCGAATTGGCGCGAAAGATCATGAAGGGAAATTCGAAAGCACAGACACAAGTCGATTCGGCATTCACTGCCGGCTTGGTTCATGATATCGGACGCTTGCTCATGGCTGTCAATATTCCTGAAGCGTATTCAGCCGTACTGAGCGCGATCGAGGGCGACAATTCGAAGCTTCAAACCGAAGAGTATCGTCAACTTGAAACCTCTCATACGGAGCTTGGCGCCTATATTCTCGAATCGTGGAATCTCCCCTATCCGATCCTCGAAGCGGTTCTTTGGCATCACAGTCTCGAGCGAGTCCCTACGGAGGATCTAACCCCGCTCTCAGCGGTTTTTGCAGCCGATGCCATCATAGGCGAACAGCGAGCCAACCCCGACCGAGTGCCAAGTTTCGAAACCACCTTATTTAGACAAGCAAGAGATCTCTTCGGAGAAGAACAACTCGAATCATGGTATCCTACCGAAAGCGATCCAATCTAATGGCCAGCTGGTTCATCACTCGGGTGTCGAGAACGGAGGCAAGGAGCTCACTAATTCGGCTTCTGTCCGGATTAGCTCGCCAATCGTCTCCTGTCTCATTCGCCTCAAGCGCTCCCGTTCCCGCGGATCCCAAGCGAGGTTAATCAGTTCCTCCGGATCGCTGGCCAGGTCATAAAGCTCTTCGGTTTCATTCGCAACCAAGGTGCGAATGTACTTATACCTTCCGTCCATCAGAGAAACCCACCAAGGGACCTTAGCGGTCTTGTACAGCACGTCTGCCTGAGTCGGAACCGGAGCCGTATCCGCGCCAAACTTTTCTCCCGTTAAGGCTGTCAATACCGAGTGAGGCCAAGGCGTCTTCGGATTCATCAAGAGGGGCGTGAGATCGCGCCCGTGCATCGTCCAAGGCAAAGGAAGCCCCGCATAGGAAAAAAGGGTTGGCGGAAGATCCACTCCACCAACGGGGCGCCGACAGACCTGTCCCTGTGCGATCTTGCCTGGAAAGGAGAGGATGAGTGGCCCTCGAATATTGGCATCATAGGGAGCAATCTTCTGTTGGAAGCCATGCTGGCCCCAGGCAATTCCCTGATCAGCGGCAAAGACAACCAAGGTATTCTTGTCCTGCCCCGTTTCTTTGAGCGTCGCTAACAAGCGACCAACGGCATCATCGATCGCGGCCACCCCTTGATGATATTGGCGCACCCAGTCCTGTAGACGGTTCCCATGAATGGGAGCATTCTTGACGGTGCGCTGCTGAACGCCAGATTCCAATTCGATTTCTCCCTGATCGTTTCGAATCCAGCGCCGGCGCTCGCGAACATAGGCAGGTTTCTGGGCTCTACTTTCGTGTCCAGGGAGGACATCCGCCGGCATCGGCACTTCGGCGTCTGGATACAAGGCCTGATGCCGTTCGGCTGGCGTAAATGGTCCGTGAACGGCACCAAAGCACAACCAGAGATACCACGGACGCTCCGAATCTCGGTTTTCCCCTCGCACAAAGGCATCGGCGCGATCCGTGTACCAATCTGTGGTGTAGCCTCCGACCCGTTTCTTGACGCCGTCAATCTCAACGATCTGATCGTCAAAATAATTCCCGGCATTGCTCGGATACTTGGGACGATTCCATACAATCTGGTGATCCCAGTCTCGTCCGTAGCCACTATCAATACCGGTGTGCCATTTTCCGATCTGAGCCGTGACGTAGCCATTCTCACGCAGCACCTTCGGCCAGAACCGACATTTCTCCGGATCATAAACACTCCCTGGATACTCCCCTTCCATTCGCATGGACTCCACACCGTATTGGTGTCGCCCGGTAAGAATGGTTGCTCTTGATGGCATGCACCAGGTTCCCACGTAGGCATGGGTGAAACGCACCCCCTGACTCGCCAAGCGGTCAATATTGGGGGTCTTCACCCAGGGATACGATTCCGGGTAACAGCCAACGGTCCGGTGAGACTGATCATCGGTAAAAATAAATAAGATATTGGGCCGCTCCTCTGCGTGCACTCCAACGAACCATCCCATGGCTGCTAACAAGCAACACCCTAACCGTCGACGAATACATTTCATCATCACACTCATTTCTCAAACACGAATCGCGGCACCCCCGCCAAGTAATTTAACCCTGCTCGATCATTCTTCTGCACTGGCCCATCAGTGCTACGGCCTCTGGCAATCTGTTCGTCAAAGATTTGAATCATCGCCGCAACTCGATCAGGAAATCGACTCGCCAAATTCACGCTTTCCGTTGGATCAGCCTCCAGATCGAACAACTGGATAAACGGATCCCGCAGGAGATCGTTTCGAGTGGGCTCTTTTCCGAACTGGGTCAGGGCCTTTCGATAAGCCTCTTCCTGGGATGGCTTATTGCCATAGGTACCTACGCAGCCGCTTCCGGGACACAGGCACAACTTCCACTTCCCATCTCGAACCGCCCAACTACGAACGGACGATTGAATCATCTCTTGGCGTCCCTTTCCCGCAAGCGGATCTCGAAAGCGAGGCAGCAAACTTCGCGAATCTACCCCTTGATTCGTAGCCAAGGGAGACTTGGCAAGCGCCGCAAAGGTTGCGAACACATCTTGGAGGCCGGTGAGTTGATGACAAACACTCCCCGGTGAAATAACCGATGGCCAGCGGGCAACGAACGGAACCCGGCGTCCTCCTTCATATACGGAGAACTTAAAGCCACGATAGATCCCGCTAGAATAGTGCCCCAGCGCCTGCATGGATTCGTACTGCGCCACCGTCGCTTTCTTGATATTGCCCGCGTACGATGCCGCGCCGTGGTCCGAGGTGGCAATGATCAGTGTGTTCTCGGTGAGCCCATGTTGCTCGAGAGCCCGCATAGTTCGGCCAAGGCAATCATCAACCTCCATCACAAAATCACCATACGTTCCGAGTCGACTCTTCCCCTGCCATTTAGGATGGGGACTGGTCGGCGTATGGGGAGCTGTCAGTGCAAAATAGAGAAAAAACGGCTGGGAGGCTGCGGCGCCCTTAGTCTGACGCTCAATGAATGCCTCCACTTCACTCGAAAAGGTATCGAGCACCCGATAGTCTTCGAAATTTTCTTCCGTCGGTCCAATTCGATTAAACGCGCTCCATCCCCGTTGCTTCGTGACCCTACCGACGAAGCGATTGTTCCTGATGAACACATAGGGATACATATCCAAGGAACCCGGCAACACAAAGCTATAGTCGAATCCGAAGTCGGCGGGGCCGGCTTTCAATGGGGAGGTGTAGTCAACATTCGACAGTCCTTGAACGGCTCCATCCGTGGTCGTCATCCTTGTTCCTAAATGCCACTTTCCAACATAGCCAGTCTGATATCCGGCCCGACTCATGAGATCGCCGAGAGTGAAGGTTGAGATCGGAAATCTCAGCCCGAGAAATCCCCAAGGCCCGCCAGGCTCCGGAGGAGCAAAGCGCCAGGGATAGCGCCCCGTCATGATTGCCATTCGCGAGGGCACACAAACCGAAGCCACCGCATGCGCATCAGTAAAGCGCATTCCCTGCGCGGCAAGCCGGTCGAAATTCGGCGTTTCAATCTGGCATCGGTCACCGCCAAAGCTCTTGACGTCACCATAGCCCAAATCATCCGCCATGAAGAAAATGATATTCGGGCACTTATCCTCAGCAACGATGGAACAATTCGCCCAAAGCACGAGCGTACAAAGCAGCAAGCAAGTCAATCGCAGGAACATGCGCTAAGCCTCACCAAGTGCTCATCCAAAGTCAATGATGCGATCCCCTTGGGTCCGAGGGATATTCTTACTTGGCAGACGGTTCTTTCCCTTGCTGGACCGCACCTAGCGCCATGCCCAAATCTTCTGCCCGGCCAGCGGGCAATTCCATGATTCGAATTTTTCGAAAATGGATCTCCGCCCCTTCCGACTCAAGACACAGATATCCTTTTCGCAAATCTGCCTCACGGATCCCGTTCACGAATTTGCCGTTAATCGACAACTTCACCGTTCCATCGACCGCAACCACAACATACTCATTCCACTGCCCCTTCCCCTTGCATCTCATCTCATACGACATACTTCGGCGACCTCGCGGATTCTCAGGGATTGCAGTCATCCCGCCCGCCCCAAAGAGCTCTCCGCTAACATAACCCGAATGCCGAGCCTTACCGTCCGCGCTTCGGTGAAGTTGAGGCCACTCCAATTCAAGCATTTGAACTTCCATCCCCTTGGGCAAGCGTCCTTTCGGGATGGCATCGCTCCAGAGAAAAACCCCTGAGTTCCCGCCCGCTTCCATGTGGCGCCATTCAATGACGAGAATGAAATTTTCATACTGCTTGACCGATCGCATGACACCGATCGGATGGCCGCTACAGACGAGGAGGCCATCTTTGACTGACCAGGTTTCAGGCGAGGTATTGACGTCGACCCACTGGCTTAAGTCCTTTCCATTGAATAGATCCACAAACCCAAACTGGGCAGGACTTGATGAAGACAATGATTCGTCACCTTGAAGGTGAGCACAGGCAAGCACTACCAGAGCAAGAACGAGAGATCGCAAAAAGGAGGACATACGGGACGTTAACCAAGGTGCCCGAGATCGAAAAGACCAAAGACCGATTCGATTACCGGCATTCCAACACCACCACCTCCCCCTTAGGCAGTGACACTAGCGAAACTCACCGCTTCGACATTGCCACCTGAAAAACCGTGCTGTAGATAGTAACCGCCTCACTTCGCCCGCGAAGTGGCTTCGATATTCTGAGAAGCATCCGCAGGTTCGCAGACTAATCTAAACCCCACATACGGGCTCCGTTTCTCTTCAGCAAAGCCACCTCTCGCGGCCGCGCGTTGATAGGCGGCGGGAAGATACCAACTCCCTCCCCGAATCACTCGCTCAGAGAAACGCCTTTGATTCCTGGGATCAATTGCAGGCGATTCCAACTCGAGATAAAATTCCCGATCATAGAAATCATCACACCACTCCCACACATTCCCCAGCATATCTCGCAGTCCCCAGGCATTCGATCGCTTCTGACCGACCAGCTGCGTTTTCCCCTTCGCATTCCCCTTGAACCAGGAAAACTCCGCAAGATCCTTCTCGTTCATCACCTGTCCGGTTTCCGCCGTCATGAACAAGCCCCAGGAGCCTGCTCGACAGCAGTATTCCCACTCTGCCTCCGTGGGCAATCGAAACTTATCCGGGCCTCGTTCATTCAATCGCTTGATGAACCTAACCGCATCGTAGCGACTAACAGAGTCGACCGGTCGATCATCATCACGAAAGGCACAAGCCTCGTGGGGATTGCCTAGGATGTGCTTCCACTGCCCTTGCGTGACTTCAGTGATTCCCATTAAGAACGGTTTCGAAATGATCACGCGATGAGCCGGCAGTTCCGTCTGTAGAAAACGATTCCACCAGCCACGTTCTTCCAACCGCTTCCGATCCTCGGGGGGCGTCCCCATAAAAAACTGCCCAGCGGGAATGGGAACGAATTCGATCCCGTGTTTTTCAATCACCCTCGGAGGCATGGTATCAGCCACCGCTATTTCAACCCAAAAGGCGTGCGACAGCAGGCCTAGGAAAAGGAACCGGCTCCAAGGAAGGCGAAATGCGAAACTCATCACGAGTGCTTACGAACGACAAAGGACATCGCAGGTCGCTCGTTCCGCCCCTTCCCTTTGGGGTCGATACCGCTCAAAGCCAAAGCAGTCGCATAGACATCGCCATGATTGGGGATGAAGGATTTTTCGTGGGCCTTGCGTCCCTCGCGCAGCTTTCCTGTGACGGGATCATAGTTCGGATCCAAGCTCCCATCGGGCATAATCGGCACAGCCATCAAGGTCTCTTCGCCAATACCGCCAAATTGGGAATCCCCCTTCACATTGCCCCCGAGAAACGCACAGGAGGTCACCTTCCAATGAGCGCAAATATCCTGTCCACCGATTTGCTTGGCCTTCTCTTCGTCAGAAATATCTCGCTTAAGAATGCCCCCGACACCCCCATGCAGTGAACGCCCAAATTCTGATGTGAGCACGATATTCGTGAGGTCGTAGTAAGATTTCCCAGTCTGACGATACTCGGTCGATTTCAGTTTATCGACATACGCATGCAAAGGGTTCCAGAGATCCTCTGCCATCATCTTGGTCTGGTCGGGCATTCCGCGGGGTGTTCGCCCATCGCTCTCCCAAAGACGTTTTCGACTAAAGTGAGAATCAAAGCGGCGAACGTCACGGGACTCAATAAAGAACGAACAAGACAGCCCTGCGCGCATCATCTCGTAACTCATCATCGCTTGAACGTTGACGTTCGGGGAGAACTTACTACGCGCTTTGTTGCCATTAACGCTGCGGTAAGTAATCAACTCATCCTCTCGGCTCACACCGAAGGATTCCTTTAATTCCGGATCGGCGAACAGTTGAGCAAGATCCAACGCAGCGACACTCCCTCCACGAGCATTCAACTGACGATAGATTTGGCGGGCCGAATGATAACTCTTTACTGATTCCAGATGGTCGTCCTTCAGCACATTCTGGTGGGCTTGATCTAGAAACCCCTCAACCGCTCGATTTACCGGATCATCGCTCCCATCCTGAATCTGCTGGATCATCCGCTTGAGTTTTTGGGGTGTCCCCGCATAGATCGTATGGGCATGGACGGGGCCGAGACCATGATAATACCCCCGCTTCCCGCGATATTGGACTTCATTTAATTCTCCATCGGAGAGCCACCAATGCCAGGAAAGATTGGGCAAAGCATAGTTTTGACCGTAAACTTCGGCAAAGGCCTGCATGACGGATCGTTCATCATTCTCACGCTCGTCAGAGGTCCGCATTCGATAGTCTCCCATATGAACGCGAAGCCGATCCCGAGAATGCCCTGAACCGGTATGCATCGAACTCACAACCGCCATCTCACCTAAGAGATCTTTCCCCCCCGATGCGAGGTAGCCGTAACGAATGTTCCCTTGTTCATAAATAGTGTAGTCCTCCTGCCCCCAATTAATGACACGATACCGTTCGTCACTGATGCGCTCCAGCCGCTGATGAACATTGTTTACCGTCATCACCGGATTAAACATATCGTATCCGCACCAGCCTCCTTCGAGATACCAATAGGTCAAAAAATGAGGATCGTCATTGGCATCCGCCGCCTCTGCCGCCAGGCGCTCCGCCCGACTATCCTTCGGTGCACCGTGGGCTTTGAAATAGCGAAGAAAATCCGCACACGTCAACGCGGCGGCACCAACACCGGCATTTCTTAGAAAGCGGCGACGAGGCAACTGAATGGGTGTCGACTCGGCCTTTTGGGAAACAATATCGAGATCAATCTCACAGGGGCGTGGAGCATTCATATTATCAAATCAAATAGTCCAGAGTTTATTGATGTATCGATCAGCCCGTCGCCTAGTCTGTTCCGACGTACTCGGGACTCATGGCGATCTTACGAAGTAAGCCCTTAATCTTGAACCCATTCTGATGCACTTCATCCCAGAGATTCTTGTACAATTCTCGTTCATCAGTCCGATATCTCATCGAGCGACCAAATAGAAAATCGAAATGGGTGTCGATGACAGTGCGGACAAAGCGCTCCTTCTTCACCGCCTTCAAGGCAAATGCCTCCAGCCCTTCGCCTTTGAATGGATATTCGGCAACCATTCCTTGATCACTCGCCTCGATTGGGAGGCCGTAATCGTCATGAAGCCGGTATTTTCCATCGTCAGTCCAAAAGTTTCGTTGGAAGGCCAAGGGAGTCAGAATTTTATGACAACCATAGCAGGCAGAATTGGGATCCGTGGTGCCAAGCGCCGTGATCCCTTCACGCTGTTCAACAATATCCGGCGGCACCTCGTAGCGATAGCCCAGGAATAGCATGCTCACCTGAGCGGCATAATTGTAGTGAGGCAGCCCTGGTTTACCGGCAATAAATCCCGGCGTCGTCAAGACGCCCGTTCGGCCATGGTAGACAGGGCGAGCCCGCTTTTTCATTGATTCGTCAACGGTATAGTTTCCAATCAGAATCTCCTGGAATGGAAGGTCATTGAAAGCGACGTAACACCAGAGTCTTACGGGCTCATCCTGTTCCACCGTTCCTTGGCTTTCGAGATACAGACGAATACGATGGCGATAGAAGTTGCGAAAATCATCGGACGCCAGGTAGTAATCAACCGCGCGTTCCCAGTCCCAATGAGAGAGGAACGACACAAGTTCCTCACGGGTCGGGGCACGCCCTGCCAGATCTAACGCCAGCCGCGAGAGCGTCAGTTTTCGGCGTTCGTCCTGCTTAGAGACCCAGTCGAGAGC
The DNA here is from genome assembly GCA_913061285.1 of uncultured Verrucomicrobiota bacterium. Taxonomy (GTDB): domain Bacteria; phylum Verrucomicrobiota; class Verrucomicrobiia; order Limisphaerales; family AAA164-E04; genus UBA2970. The sequence continues at coordinate 10,145 of CAJXVR010000136.1, forward strand.
CGGCGGTCTCGTGAAGAGAAAATCAGGATGGCGAATCAACCCTTGAGTTAAGGCCCACCAAAACTGGTACTCTTGATTCTCGTTGGGAACATCAAATTCAACGCGCCCACCAGGGCCGATTTCACCAACGGGAATTCCCCCGAGCTGTGTCCAGCGATACTCGAGATCACTCCCCTGACTCGTGAAGGAATCGTTCGCATCCAATATCACTCGACTACCACGGCCCGCAGCTAGCGGATAACTTAGATTGAGAATCGGCGAGGACGCCACTGAGCGAATCTTGAGGGGAATACGCGACGCATGATCCCGTTTTCCTGGGTAAAAAACTCGCAATCGGTAAAACTCATCCCGATTCCAAGCAGCGTCCCCTCCTGCTCCCACACGATATCGAAGAAACAACTCTCCTTTGCGCTTGTTCTTATCTTCGACCCGCGTTCCTCGAGCATTGTAGGCATTGAACGAAATCGCCTTGAACGGAGACCACTCTCCAAATCCCTCGGCATGCTTGGTATCGATCTCAAAACGCTTACCATCCCTCCCCTCGAATCCCAAGGGTCCGACAGCGACCTTGCCACTCGTACCAGTATTGTTGATTTCAATGAAGCCCTCTTGACCGAACTGGAAAAAGGGCTCGAAGTCCACATGCGGTTTCGTGTCGATCGTTCCGTCAAAAGACAACGACACCACCCCGTCTTTGATCGACGGACCAGAGCGAAATTCTGCTAGCATCCCGCTTTTCCCCTGATGCCCCACTTCGGCGAAAATCCCCTCACCGGCTGTCCCCTGATTTCGGGGACGCCAATAAACCGTGATCTGGTAAGTCCCGTCAAACTCAGGCCGTAGCGGAATGCTCAATCGATCATCGCGCGCTCCTCCCGCTTCCAGATCAGCACTCCAGTAGCCGTTTCTTTGGGAAAGCTTCCAGGCTCCCTCGAGTCTCACCCTGGGATCCTGAACATCGATCCACTCAACGGTGCGGGCCTCCCTTTCTTCCACTAGCAAGCCAACAAAGCTGACTTGACCGATGGCAGCGCGCGTTTGAATGACAAATTCTTGATCCTCAGCCTCAGCAAACAACAAGGGCTGCTGCTGTAGAAGGGTTTTGACAGGCCCAGACTTAGAGGCCCCATCTGGGATTTCGAGCCGTTCTTGAATAAACTGTTGGGTCCCGGCGCGGACGGGAATTCGAACTATTCTCTCGGCTTTGAGTGCCGTTTCGGGATCGTAGGCCTCAATCGAAAAACTCAACTCGTAAGGTCGGTTCACCAGCCGATCACTCTCTGACGCGATGGAACGGTAAAGCGCCCTCCCGTCGGCGATTTCCATTTCCGTGGGAGCGCGATTCAACAGATCCTCGTATAGCAACTGCACGGCTTGATCTCGATCACTTCGAGCTACTGCCGAGAACTGTTTCTTTGAGAACGGCCCACTTCGAGCGACAAGCGCTCTCTCAGCCACATCCCGTGCGAGGAGGCTCAGCGCGCTCATATAGCCAGAGCTCGCCTGGGTCGACTCGTTAAACCTCGTCTCGAAATCAGCCCCTCCAAAGAGCGCCACGTTCTCCTTGAATCGGTCCACGCCATTTCTTATCCATGCGTCACCGAAAAGCGTGAGAATTTTCCCCTTCAGCTGAGTGTAGGAAAGAAGCTGGGTGTCAGAGAGCCTCGCTGACTCTCCTCGATAGGGACTAAGCAAGGCACCTGGAAAGCTCTCGTCATCCTGATGTCCCAAATCGCTTGAAACGATCGCCGCTGAAAAACTCTCCAAGCCCGCGATCTCATCCTTTGACCAGGCCACTGCCTGGTCGCCCTTCGGCATTCGCCGTTTGGGATTGGTCGAACGAATTCGGCTCAGCAAACCATCCGCCTGTTCCGTTTTGAAGTAACCACCATCCAATAGCATTCGAAAATCATCTCGAGCGTCACCCACGAACTCGAGATCTGCATTCGAACTGGCATCATGACACCCGACACAACTTTGCTCACCCCCACGGGTCAACAACGGATAAATCGTTTTCAAGAATCGTTCTTCCAGCTCCAGGGAACGATGGCGCTCCTCACCACTAGCAGGAAGAACAAGCCATGCTATGGCCAGGACATGGAGTCCAAAGAGAGAAACCGCCTGCTGGCAGACCCGCATTTGTCGGGAAACAATCATCGTGGTAGACCAGCAAAATAGACCAAATACCAAATGAAGCAAGACGATAGAACGCTGATTCAGGCTCCAGAAGAGAACCGAGATCCAGGGCTAAGATGACAAAGGCCCTTGACATCCAGAGCGTCTACCGCGAAATCGAGAGGAGTGCGAAAAACATATCCCATGACCGACAAGCGCCACAAACCCGAGCGGGTTGTCGAATCGATCAAGAGCAGCCTCCGGAAGTACCTCAAGCGAGAACGCCGGAAGGATCTCCCGAAAGGGGCCGACTATTGGGATTTTGACTGTAGCGTTGGCCAAAGCAAAGAAAGCGCCAAGACGGTCCATCTTGCCGAGCTAATCCCGGCAGTCGACACAGCAGCCGGTGAATCATGGCCTGAGATCTACATCGAAATCCTCGCTAAGACAGGACATCGCACTCAAAAGCCAAAGGCCTCGGATACGAACGAGCAGCCCGCCCTCAGTGAGGATACAAACGAGCCTCCTCAGGATCAAGTCGAGCAAAACTGAATCCCTCCCAAACTCGACCAATGCAGCGACCAAGCTCGTCGCTACTTTGAGTGTTCACGGATCAGATTCACCGCGGCGTCAGCGATTCGTTTCCCGAAAGCCTTATACCCCTCCGCCGAATAATGAAGGTCGTTGCTGATCGGCTTCCCTTGTCGATTAAGCCCGTCATTGAGATCATCCGTATTGACCCAAGCAAAGCGATCATTCGAATTTGCCAGGGAGACTTGGATGTCTCGAATCATGCTCCAGTGAGCATATTTTTCATTCTCGAGATCAAAATCACTCAAGCGGCCATTGACAAAATTAATATCCTCTCGATCTAGGTCTTCGGAAAGCTGTGCGTAGAGCCCTTTCAATCCAGCCTCGTAGACCGAGCCCCATTTCATTCGAGCGTCCCGCTCGCCCTGCATCCAAATAAGGGTCACAGAAAGCAACGAATGCCCTTCAATTGCAGATTTCACCTTACTGATCAGGCGCTCATAGAGATCCCCCGTTTTCTCTGGTTTTTCTCCCTCGGGCGAACGCCAGTTTTTCCACCAGCGTAACATTGGTTGTCCCCCTTGGGCGTCTTGAACGATGAGAACGTTCGCTGCGCCAAAGGCCGCCCGAACCGTTGGAGCAAATGCCTCTTCCGGACGATGCCCCTGCATATTTGACTGACCAGAAAGAATAAAGAGGTGCTTCCCTGTCTCTGCACCCACGAGGTGATAGCCTCCTAGTTTCGAGATCAGGGCCAAGAACAAAACGGAAACGAGGCGACGGCCAAAACGTGCATTGCTCATAGCCTCAACACATGCGCGAAAGCCCGCGCCCAGTCAAACACCAATCGCAGCCGCACTCATGCTAGACCGCTTTCGATTCCACAAAGCCCTTCAACCCTCCCTCCCCGAACAGTTGACGACACCCTTCGTCCAAACTCGCGACGAGATCATCACTGAGATGACCGATGATCGAATCTGTCAGTGTCAATCGAGTCGATTCGTCACCGATAGGTTCTAAGGATATCTGGACAACACTCTGTGCAGGCCCACCCCAAGGCGGAACGATCTGGGCAACATAGGCGAAGTGAGAATTGGGCTGAAACGAGATAATCTGGCCCCAGGCAAAACCACACCCTTCGCCCTCGACAATCTCAGCGACCAAGCCACCAACCCGAGGATCGATTTTCATTCCCTTCGAATTCTCACAGATCAAGAAATCACCTCGCCACCACTCACTCGTTTGCTCAACCATGGAAAGCCAAGTCGTCGCAAGGTTCGCCTGAATTTGAATTTCAACGCTCACGTTAGCGGCGTGACAACTTAGCAATTCTGTTTCCCTACTCATGTTCATTCTCCGTTGTAGGCAGGGCTTGATTCCTCTCTGGAATCCCGAGTCCTTCGCTCCTCGGCCACCTGCTTCAAGCGCAGCATTCGATTTTGATGCTTGGTCCCCCGATCCCCCAACCACGTCGAAATCGTTCTCAGTGGTCCTTTTTCGATGTGATTCCAACGAGTTCTTCCGACCCGCTCCACCCGAATTAGACCAGCACCCTCAAGCACACCCAAGTGCTTCATCACCGCCGTTCGCACCAGTTTCGGTGAGAATTCTTCGACGATGCGGCCCGTCGTTTCAGGCTCTTCCGTCAACTTCTCCAAGATCCGGCGCCGTGTCGGGTCAGCTAAAGCCTTCCAGACAAGCTCAGGATCAGCAACCATAATGTCACTTTATAGTGACATTAGAAATCGATGTCAATTATCCTTCCCGCCTTCAGCCGCGTCACCACTCTTTCGGGGCCCATAGTCGCCCACAAGCAGGCGATTGAAGAACGCCCCGCTCAGAAAAGTATTGAGATTCGTATCCCTAACGCCTACAACGGCCTGTGAAGCCGAGAAGCAAGCAATCAACGGCTCTTCTTCTCATTTTCCGAATCCGATGATATTGAAACATTAGCCGGCAGACAGAATCGACTCCATGAAGAACGCGTCAGCAGACTCTGTCTCCATCCTAGAAGCAAAGCACCATCATCCGCATCAATGGCTAGGGATGCATGCCGGCACGAAGAACGGAAAGCAGGGCGTTTTCATCCGCGCCATGCTGCAGGGAGCGGTCACATGCGATGTCGTTGATATCAGCCAAACAGAAGAGCGCCGCTTCCCTCTTGAGAAGCTTGACGAACAGGGGCTTTTTGAGGGCTTCATTGCCCAGCGAAAAGAGGTTTTCCCCTATCGCTTTGCAATCCAGCAACCGAACGGCGAGCTTCGAGAGTTCTATGATCCGTATTCGTTTGTCCCAACCCTTAGCGACGACGACCTCTATCTGTTCAACGAAGGCACCGATCGAAAAGTGTACCAAAAATTCGGTGCTCACCAACGGATTGTCAACGGTGTCCACGGCGTCTCGTTCGTCGTATGGGCACCAAGTGCGAAGCGGGTATCGGTCACGGGAGACTTTAACGCCTGGGATGGACGCTACCATCCGATGCGCAGCATGGGATCTTCGGGAGTGTGGGAACTCTTCATCCCTGGACTTCAGATCGGCTCTCTCTACAAATACGAGATCCTCGACTGCAACGGACACTTGCGCTTGAAAACGGATCCCTACGGTTCCTATTTCGAATCCCCCCCCAACAATGCCTCCATCGTCAATTCACCGTCGGGCTACCAGTGGAACGATGACGAATGGGTGAAACGCCGAGCCGAGACAGAGTGGTCGAAACAAGCGGTCTCCATCTACGAGATGCACTTCGGCTCATGGCGACGTAATCTCGAAGACGGCGAACGCCCCTTCTCCTATCGCGAGATGGCCACGCCTTTGATTGAGTATCTCCGCGAAATGAACTTCACTCACGTCGAGTTCATGCCGCTCTCCGAGTTTCCTTTCGACGGATCGTGGGGCTACCAAGTCACGGGATTCTTTGCTCCTACCCATCGCTATGGCACCCCGGATGATTTTCGTTTTCTCGTCGACTCCCTTCACCAAGCCGGCTTCGGAGTGATTCTCGACTGGGTTCCCGCGCATTTTCCTAAGGACGCCTTTGCCCTTGCTGAATTCGACGGCACGCATCTTTACGAGCACGCCGACCCCAGACAGGGTGAGCATCAAGATTGGGGAACATTGATTTTCAATTACGGCCGCCCCGAAGTCCGATCGTTTCTGATCGGCAGCGCCCTTTCTTGGTGCGATCTCTTCCATATCGACGGACTCCGAGTTGATGCGGTGGCTTCCATGCTCTACCTAGACTACTCGCGCTCTCACGATCAATGGGTTCCGAATCAGTACGGGGGAAGAGAGAACATCGAAGCGATCGATTTTCTCCGGGCGGCAAACAACGCTGTTCACGAACAGTTTCCTGGTGTTCTGATGATCGCCGAAGAATCCACCTCGTGGGATGGAGTCACCAAACCCACGCACGAAGGCGGCTTAGGTTTCGACCTCAAATGGAACATGGGATGGATGCACGACACCTTGGAGTATTTCCAAAAAGATCCGATCTATCGAAAATGGCACCAGGGAGACCTTACCTTTGGAGCCATCTACCAACATACCGAGCGATTTGCCCTCACGTTTTCGCACGACGAAGTTGTCCATGGGAAAGGTTCGATGCTTCTCAAGATGGGGGCCGAACATATTCCAGAAAAGGCCCAGCAACTCCGAGCTCTCTATGGCTGGATGTGGGGATGGCCAGGGAAGAAAACCCTCTTTATGGGGAACGACTTCGGACAATCATCAGAATGGGCCTACGACCGAAGTTTGGACTGGCATTTGTTGCAATATGACGACCACCACGGCATCCAGAGTTTAGTCTCGGAACTCAACGCCCTCTACCGACACCACCCAAGTCTCGGGGAACTCGATTTCAACCATGAGTCCTTTCACTGGATAAACCACTCAGATCACGATTCCTGTGTTCTTAGCTTCGTCCGGCTCGACAAAAAAACGCAGCAATCCGTACTCATCATTGGGAATTTCGCTCCCATCCAGCGCGATCACTATCGCATCGGCGTTCCCCATGCAGGCCGCTGGAGACAAAGCATTAACACAGCGTCCACCCAATTCGGTGGCAACTCCGATCTGCCCATCCAAGAAGTCTCTTCCTACCCCCTCGTTTGGGACGGACAGGAACAAGCCATCGATATCGCAATTCCAGGCATGTCGACCTTGTATTTCCATTTCCTTGGCTCCTAAGCAAGGCGGGTTCAAGACGGTGGCTAGGCAACAAGCTTCTCATTCGCTCACTAGCGAGTCGTTTCGTCGTTTCAATCACAGTGTCGATGCCGACATCGGCGACAAACTTGGCAATCACTCCTACCAGGAAAACGGTCATGAGGTGACGCAATTCAACGTTTGGGCCCCTGAAGCCAAGGAGATCTTCCTCGTAGGTGACTTCAATCAATGGACACCAGAAAGAACACCGCTACGCCCCGACCCGGCAACAGGCGTTTGGACAGGGCTTGTTGAGGGAATTCCTGCCGGGGATCGGTATCAATATCTGATCACCGATAGGACCGGCATCCGGCAAAGGAAGTCAGATCCGTATGCCTGCCGCTACGCCCCACACCCGGATCATTGTTCACTCACTGGTAATGGTCTCCAACACCAATGGAACGATAAGCAATGGATCAGCGAACGACCAAGCAAGGACTGGAACAAAGAACCACTCTCGATCTATGAACTTCACTTGGGTTCGTGGTTCCGTCCGGACAAGTCTCGGCGAGGCCCGCTGAACTATCGAACGATCGCCCCACGCCTGGTCGCTTATCTCAAGCGGCTTCACTTCACTCATGTCCTCTTCATGCCACTCATGGAGCATCCCTACACCGGTTCCTGGGGCTACCAAGTGACTGGCTTTTTTGCCCCAACAAGCCGGTTCGGAACACCGGAAGATCTCGCCATTCTGATCGACACACTCCACCAACACGGAATTGGTGCCTTGTTCGATTGGGTACCGGCTCATTTTCCCAAAGACGATTTCGCCTTGGCCAACTTCGATGGCGGTCCGCTCTACGAATACGCCTGCCCTGAGCAAGGGCATCATCCCGAATGGGGAACCGCCATTTTTGATTACAGCAAACCTCAGGTTGTCAGTTTTCTCGTGAGCAGCGCCTTGACCTGGATCGGACGGTTTCATTTCGATGGAATCCGAGTGGACGCCGTCGCTTCCATGCTCTATCGAGACTACTCGAGAGCCTCAGGGGCTTGGACGCCGAACCTCCGAGGTGGCATCGAAAATATCGAGGCGGTTCAGTTTATCAAAACCTTAAACCACGAAATTGGCACGACGTTTCCTGGAGTGCTTCGGATTGCTGAAGAATCGACCGCCTGGCCTGGAGTCACTCAAGCGATCGACCACGGAGGGCTCGGGTTTGATTTGAAGTGGAACCTCGGATGGATGCACGACACCTTGACCTACTTTAGTCAGGAGACCTGCGAACGCCACTATCACCAACAAACTCTAGCACTCCCGTCGTCCTACCAACACACCGAAAACTATTGTCTTCCCCTCTCCCATGATGAGGTTGTTCACGAGAAAGGGTCGCTCCTCTCCAAGATGCCTGGCGGATCGCCGATAGAAAAAGCAAGGCATCTCAGAGCTCTCTATGCATGGATGTGGGCATGGCCCGGTAAGAAACTGCTTTTCATGGGTGGCGAACTCGGCCAGTTGGAAGAATGGGACCATGATGGCGAGTTACCATGGGCCATTGAAAGGAACCAGCCCCATCGTGGGATTCAAAGCCTGATCAGCGAGTTGAACCGCGCCTATCTTACACACCCGACACTAGGTATGACCGATGATCAAGCAGACGCATTTCAGTGGTGCCATTTACCTCACCCGCCAGCAACGGAGGAGGACCTGTTCGCCTTCTGTCTCTTATACACATCTCCGAGCCCACGAGACCTCTCTACATCTCGTAT